>CALERA010000308.1 GCA_937908275.1 uncultured Desulfarculaceae bacterium
GCGACCACCGAGATCTACACTCTTTCCCTACACGACGCTCTTCCGATCTTGGTGGACATGGGCATCGCCATGGGCATGGGCCAGTTCCTGTTCGAGGTGCCCATGCGCGGCTCCTGGCTGTTGATGATCGCCATGAGCGCGCTGTACCTGATCGTGATGCTGGCCCAGGGGCTTCTGATTTCCTTCGCGGCCCAGAACCAGCTCCAGGCCAACCAACTGGCCATGCTCACGACCTTCCTGCCGGCGCTGCTGCTGTCGGGCTTCATGTTCGACATCCGCCAGATGCCCTGGGCCTTGCAGCTCATCAGCTACGGCATGCCGGCGCGCTATTTCGTGGCCCTGACCAAGGGGGTGTACCTGAAGGGACTGGGCCTGGACCTGCTCTGGCCCAACGCCCTGTTGCTGGCGGGCTTCGCGCTGCTGTTCCTGCTGCTGGCGGCCCGGCGTTTCGCCAAGAAGGTGCGTTGAGCCATGCTGCGCCGCATCAGGAGCATGCTGATCAAGGAGTTCATCCAGGTGCTGCGCGACAAGCGCCTGCGCATCCTGCTATTTCTGCCGCCCCTGATCCAACTTATTATTTACGGCTACGCGGTCAACTTCGACATCTCCCACATCCGGGTGGCGGTGCTGGACCAGGACCGCTCCACCCAGAGCCGGCAGCTCCTGAACCGGGTGACCTCCACGCCCTATTTCGACCTGGTGGCCTGGCTGGATTCCGAGGACGAGGCGAGGCGGCTGCTGGACCTGGGCGAGGTGGCGATGGTGTTGCGGCTGCCGAGTGACTTCGCGCGCAAGCTCAAGCAGGGCGACACCGCCAGCGTGCAGATGCTCCTGGACGGCACCGACTCCAACCAGACCCTGGTGGTGATGCGCTATTTCAACCAGGTGCTCAGCGACTACACCCAGGACCTGATGCAGGACCGCCTGAACCGGGCGGGGCTCAAGAACCTGGAGATGCCGGTGGGGATCGAGCAGCGGGTCTGGTACAACCCCAATCTGACCGGCCGCTGGTCCTTCGTGCCCGGGGTCATCGCCATGGTGGTGATGCTGGTCAGCCTGATGCTGACCGCCCTGGCGGTGGTGCGGGAGAAGGAAATCGGCACCATGGAGCAGCTGTTGGTCACTCCATTGAGGCCTTTTGAGCTGATCCTGGGCAAGACGGTGCCCTTCGTGTTGATCAGCCTGATCGATGCGTTTCTGGTCACGGTGGCCGGGGTGTTCTGGTTCGAGGTGCCCCTGAACGGCAGCGTCGGGGTGCTCCTGTTGGGGGTGGTGCTGTTCTTGTTCAACTCGGTGGGCCTGGGTCTGCTGATCTCCACCCTCTCGCGCACCCAACAGCAGGCCATGACCGCGGGTTCGTTCATCCTGACCCCGGCGGTGCTGCTCTCGGGCCTGATTTTCCCCATCGCCAACATGCCCGAACCGGTGCAGTGGTTCACCTACCTGAATCCACTGCGCTATTTCATCACGACCGTGCGGGCGGTGTTCCTCAAGGGCGTGGGCCTGGACGTGCTCTGGCCGGATTACCTGGGCCTGGGGGTGCTGGGATTGTGCCTGCTGACCTTCAGCGTGGTGCGGTTCAAGAGCCGGATCGGCTAGGAAAAACGGGGAAGGGGATGAATTCGAGAGATCGCTTCGTCGCTGGCGCTCCTCGCGAGGACGCTAAGTAGTGGAAGCGGGAGATCGCCACGGCGCCAGACGGCGTCTCGCGATGACAAGATAGGCATTAAGTCACCGCACCGGTAACCAGCCAGCGACTATATCCGGCCACCCCCCGGGCGAAAGGGCGCCAGCCCTTTCGCCAGCTTTTTTCGGAGGGGGTGTGGGGGGACCATTTTTGCGCAGCAAAAAGGGTCCCCCCACAAACTCTTACATCGACTCTTCGTTGGTGGCCTGGACGGCGCGGTCGATTTCGGCCTGGAGTTGGGGAGGCAGGCCGGGGATGTCCACGCTGAGGAAGCCGCGCACGATGGTGGCGGTGGCTTCGTCCTCGGTCAGGCCGCGGCTCTGGAGGTAGAGGATCTCCTCCTGGGCGATCTTGCCCACGGCGGCCTCGTGGCTCATCTCCACCCCGTCGACAAAGCCGTCCAGCTGGGGCACGGCCAGCATGGCCCCGCCGCCCAGGAGCAGGCCCCGGCATTCCAGATGGGCCTTGATGTCCGGGGCGTTGCCCACCAGATGGCCACGGGCCATGATCTTGCCGCCGTTGGTGATGGCGCGGCTGACGATCTCGGCCCGGCAGTGGGGATGGTTGAGGATGACCCGGCTGCCGGCGTCGATGTCGGTGACCGGGGTGCCGACCATGATGCTGTAGAAGCGGGCCACGGCCCCGGGGCCGTCGAGGCGGGCGGTGGGGTACATCTGCAACGAGCGCACCGGCTTCATGCAGATGTAATTGCTCAAGAACAGGCCATCTTCCTCGATGATGGCGGCGCTGCGGGGGCGCACCTTCATCTCCTCGGCCCAGTTGTGGATCATGGTGAAGGAGAGCTTGGCGCCCTTCTTGACGTAGAACTCGCTGACGCCGGCGTGGACGCCGCTGTGCATGTGCTCGCTGGTGACGCAGCCGCTGATGATGTGCAGCTCGCTGCCTTCCTCGGCGATGATGATGTTGTGGACGTTCTGCTGGAGCTTGTCCTGGTCCATGTAGAGGCAGGCCTGGATGGGGAAGATGGTCTTGCTGCCGGGCAGGGCCCGGATGACGTAGCCGTCGTGCAGGTCCAGCTCCACTGCGGCGGTGTACTTGTCGGCATCCACCGCCACCGCCCTCCAGTAGTAGTCCCAGATCCAGGGATGGTGCTCCAGGGCCTGGCGGATGGGCAGGACCTCCACCCCCTCCTGCTTGCTGGAGCAGTGCAGGACGGTGGTGTCCTTCATGATGTAGGTGCCGCCGCGCTCCTGGCTGTTGACGTCCACCCCGCCCATGAGCAGGCGGTCCAGGTCGGCCTGGGGCAGGGCGCAGAGGTCGGCCTCGGCCATGGGCAGCTGGGGCGGAGCGGTCCGCTGGTACTGCGAAAGGTCGATGTCCTCGCCGATGGCCGCGGCCTTGGCCACCGCCGCCAGGGCCTTCTCCCTCAGTTGTTCTCTAGGGTGCATCGCACGCACTCCTCGTACCCGAACTGCCCCACGCAGTGCAGGATCTCGCGGGGGTTGTTGCCGCAGGAAAGGACGCCGTGATAGAGCACGTAACCCTTGTCCGCTTCCAGGTAATCCAGGATGTAGCCGGTGTGGGTGATGATCAGGCCCATCTTGGTGCGGGCCTTGCGGCTCTGGCGGATGGTCTTGGCCCCGGGCAGGGCCAGGTCGCTGTCCTTTTGCAGCAGCTCGGCGATGGTCTGGCCCACCAGGGCGATGTTCTCCAGGTCCACCCCGCTCTCGGGCTCGTCGAAGAGCAGCAGGTCCGGCTTCTGGGCCATGAGCTGCAACAGCTCGCTGCGCTTGATCTCCCCGCCGCTGAGGCCGGCGTTGACGTCGCGATCCAGGAAGTCGGCGAAGTTGACCCGCTCGGCCATGTCCTCCAGGGCCAGCTCGCCGCCGCCGCCGCAGAGGGAAACCATCTGGCGGGTTTTCAGGCCGTTGATGGTGGGCGGGCGCTGGAAGGACATGCCGATGCCCAGGCGGGCGCGCTCGTCGATGGGCGCGTGGGTGATGTCCACGCCCTTGAAGGTGATCTTGCCGCCCACGACCTTGTATTGGGGGTAGCCCATGATGGTCATGAGCAGGGAGGTCTTGCCCGAGCCGTTGGGCCCGAACAGGATGTGGGTCTCGCCCGGAGGTATCTCCAGGTCGATGTGCTTGAGCAGGAGCCGGCCGCCCAGCTCCACCGCCAGGTCTTCCACCACCAACATGGCTATCCTCTTTTCAGTAGGACCGGCAGGCGCCGGCGGAATCGTTGCGTCTGGAACCTGGACTCAGTTTAGGAGCGGGGGGGCGGGGCGTCAAGTTGATGGCATTGACCCTGCCCGGGCCGGGGTGGGGCTGGTAACATAGGGGCAGCGCGGCGGTGGCGCGCCGGAGGTACTCAAGCCAGGGGCGGGAGCGCCAACCATGAAAAAATTCTGGATTTTCACGCTGGCGGCGCTTCTGGTGGGCGTGGCTGGCCTGGCCGGGGCGGCGGGAACGGGAGCCAAGCGCAGCGTGGTGGTGGGCGTCACCCCGGTGGAGCCGTTCGTGATCAAGAGCGGCGACGGGGCCTACCGGGGCCTGGCCATGGACCTCTGGGACATCATGGCCCAGGACCTGGGCCTGGAATACAAGGTGGTGGAGCTGGACCTGGCCGACCTGTTGAACGCGGTCAAGGCCGGGGCGGTGGACGTGGCGGTGGGGCCGCTGACCGTGACCAGCGCCCGCGAGCAGGACATGGACTTCTCGCACCCCTTTTATCACACCGGCCTGGCCCTGGCGGTGCAGGACCGGGTGGTGGACAGCTGGCGCGAGACCTTCCGGCACCTGTTCAGCAGCCGGCCGCTGCAGGTGCTGGGCGTGGTGCTGGTGGGTCTGGTGCTGATGGGGGCCCTGGTCTGGCTGGCCGAACGCCGGGCCAACCGGGCCCAGTTCGGGGTGGGGGTGCGCGGGGTGGGCCACTCCATGTGGTGGGCGGCCCAGACCCTTTCCTCGGTGGGCTATGGCGACAAGACCCCGGTCACCCTGGCCGGGCGGGTGTTGGCCTTTGTCTGGATGATGATCTCCATGGTGCTGGTGAGCCTGTTCACCGCCGTGATCACCACCGCCCTGACCGTCAACCATATCAACCAGGTGGTGCGCAACGTGCAGGACCTGGTCACGGTGCGGGTGGGTACGGTGGCGGCCAGCAGCAGCGAGACCTTTTTGGCCAAGCACCGGGTGGATTTCGCCCGCTTTCCCGGCCCCGGGGACGGCCTGAAGGCCCTGGGCCAGGGGGACATCGACGCCTTTGTCTTTGACGCGCCGGTCCTGCAATATTTCGTCAAGCACAAGCTGGACGATGGGGTGAAGGTGCTGGACAAGACCTTCGACCCCCAGGACTACGCCTTCGCCCTGCCCAACCAGAGCCCCTGGCGCAAGGAGATCAACGCCGCCTTGCTGCGCGCCATCCACGGCGAGCCCTGGCGGGACGCGGTTTATCTTTACCTTGGCGACGACGCGGTGCCGCGGGCGCCGGTGGCCGAGAAATAGACCATCACGGCCACACCGGGGCGGCTCCAGGCCCGATCCCAGGCCCAACCGAAAGGGAGGCGGCATGAAAGCATTTCCCTCGACCCACCCCGGCCTGAGCCGGCGCGGCTTCCTGCTGGCCGCCGGCCTGGCGGCCACCGCCCCGGCCTGGCTGAGCCTGGCCGAGGCGGCCCGGGCGGCCTCCCTGGCCGGCCAACTGCCCGCCCAGGCCAACTATTTCGCGCAGGCCTTTGGCATCGCCCCGGCCGACCTGTCCCGGATCATGGGCGAGGCCCTGGCCCAGGGCGGCGACTACTGCGACCTGTACTTCCAGCACAGCCAGGGCACCTGGATCGTGCTGGAGGACGGGGTGGTGAACCGGGCCTACACCTCGGTGAGCCTGGGCATGGGGGTGCGGGTGCTGATCGGCGAGCAGACCGGCTATGCCTTCAGCCAGGTGCTGGAGCTGCCGGCCATGCTGGAGGCGGCCCGGGCGGCGGCCTCCCTGGCCCGGGCCGGCGGCCAGGCCCCGGGGAGCCGGGGCCTGGAGGTGAAGCCCCCGCGCCACCAGCCCGGCCTGGACCTCTACCCCATGGCCAAGCCCTGGCCCGAGGTCAGCACCGAGGCCCGCATCGCGCTGCTGAAGACCGCCGGGGAGCGCATGGCCGCGGCCGATCCCCGGGTCAAGAAGACCCTGCTGCAGTTCCATGACGGCACCGGCCGGATCATGGTGGCCAACAGCGAGGGCCTTCTGCGCAGCGACTACCGGCCCCGCACCAGCTTCTACACCTCCTGCGTGGCCGAGGACCATGGCCGGCGGGAGAGCAACTACCGCGACCTGACCACCCGCTCCGGGTTCGAGGTCTACAGCCCGGAGTTGGTCAGCGCCCAGGCCGACGAGACGGTGCGCGCCACCCTGGAGCTTTTCGAGGCCAAATCGGTGGCGGCCGGGGAGATGCCGGTGGTGCTGGCCCCGGGCTCCTCGGGCATCCTGTTGCACGAGGCCATCGGCCATGGCCTGGAGGCGGACTTCAACCGCCGGCGCATCAGCACCTACGCCGAGCGCCTGGGCCAGAAGGTGGCCGACCCCCAGGTGACGATCGTGGACGACGGCACCATCCCCCACTCCCACGGGGCCATCAACTTCGACGACGAGGGCGGCGACAGCCGGCGCACGGTGCTGGTGGAAAAAGGCAAACTTGTTAGCTATTTGCAAGACCGGCTCAGCGCCCAGTGGTATAAGACCCAGTCCACCGGCAGCGGCCGCCGCCAGAGTTTCGAATACGCGCCCATGCCCCGGATGCGGGCCACCTTCATGGAGGCCGGCCCCCACGACCCCCAGGAGATCATCGCCTCGGTCAAGCGCGGGCTCTACGCGGTGCAGTTCAGCAACGGCCAGGTGAACATCGGGGCCGGCGACTTCTCGTTCTACGTCAAGACCGGCTACGCCATCGAGGATGGCCGCCTGACCCATCCGGTGAAGGACATCAACGTGGTGGGCAACGGCCCCCAGGCTTTGGCGCGCATCAGCCTGGTGGGCAACGACCCGGCCCTGGCCACGGCGGGCTACATGTGCGGCAAGCTGGGTCAGAGCGTGCCGGTGAGCCAAGGGCTGCCCACCACCCTGGTCAGCGGCCTGAACGTGGGAGGCAGCCGTGGCTGAGAAGAAAACCTTGGGCATGATGCAGTCCGTGGCCGAGGCGGCCCTGGCCGCGGCCAGGAAGTCCGGGGCCAGCCAGGCGGCGGCCGGGGTCTCGCGTTCGCGCTTCGTGGACGTGGCCTTCCGCGACGGGGCCTTGGAAAAGGCCCAGGCCTCCACCCGGCAGGGCCTGTCCCTGCGCCTGTTCGTGGAGGGCCGCTACGCCGCCCACTCCACCAGCGACCTGCGGCCCGAGGCCCTGGGCGAGTTCGTGCAACAAGCGGTGGCGCTCACCCGGCAGTTGGAGCCGGACCCGGAGCGCAGCCTGGCCGATCCCGCCCGCCACGCCCAGGGGCCGGCCCCGGACCTGGGCCTGTGGGACGCGCCCCTGGCCGAGTCGCCCACCGCGCACTGGGTGGAGATCGCCCGGCGGATGGAGGACCTGGGCCGGGCGGCGGGCGAAAAGGCCGGCCAGTTGGTAAACGCCAGCGGCAACGGCTACATGGAGGTCAGCCGCGAGCTGCTGGCCACCAGCGACGGCTTCCTGGGCAGCCAGGAGGAGACCGGCGGCTTCGCGGTGGCCGGGGTGGTGCTGCTGGACCCGGAGCAGGCGGCCAAGCGCCGTAGCGGCTATTGGTGGCAGGGCGGTCACGGCCTGGCCGGGCTGGACCAGGAGGCCACCCTGACCGGCATCGCGCAAGAGGCCGCCCAGCGGGCCGCGCGCCAGTTCGGGGCCCGGCCCGGTCCCTCGGGGCGCTTCCCGGTGCTGGTGGAGAACCAGGCCGCCATGCGCCTGGTGGGCGACCTGCTGGCCTGCCTGAACGGCCCCACCCTGCAACAGGGCAAGAGCTATCTGCGCGACAAGCTGGGCCAGGTGGTGGCCGGGCCGCTGCTGAGCATCAGCGACGAGCCGCTCATGCCCGGCGGTTTTGGCTCGCGTTGGTATGACGGCGAGGGCGTGGCCGCCCAGAGCCTGCCCCTGATCAAGGCCGGTAAGCTGGAGCACTTCTACCTGGACACCTATCACGCCCGCAAGCTCAAGCTGCCCCCCACCACCGGCGGCGGCAGCAACCTGGTGCTGGCCCCCAGCCACGGCCTGGGCTTTGGCCAGATGCTGGCCGGGGTGAAGCAGGGCCTGGCCGTGACCAGCTTCCTGGGCGGCAACTTCAACTCCACCACCGGCGATTTCTCCTATGGCGTGCAGGGCCTCTGGATCGAGGACGGCCGTCCGGTCCACGCGGTGGAGGGCATGAACCTGGCCGGCAATTTCGCGGAGTTGTGGCAGGGCCTGGCCGCGGTGGGCAACGACCCCTTCCCCTATGCCAAGCTGCGCGCCCCCAGCCTGATGTTCGCCGAGGTGCAGTTGGCCGGCGGCGGGCTTGCCTGATCCGCCGGGCCTGGGGTAAGTTCCGGGGAATCGTTTTCCCCTTTGGAGGCAACATGGGACTTTTCAAGGGCTCGGCCACCCTGACCCGCTACCAGGTCAAGGGCGACACCCCGCCGGATTTCTGGGAGTTCGTGGACCGGCGTATCCGGGCCAATGTTTTCCTGGACATCGAGGACAGCACCGAGGAGCAGGCGGTGGGCTGGTGCTCGGCCCACGATTTCCTGGACACCAATTTCGCCTACGCCGCCTACGCCCTGGACCCCTACATCGTCCTGGGCCTGCGGGTGGACCGGCGCAAGGTGGCGGCCAGCCTGGTGCGCAAGTACCTGCGCCTGGAGATCAACAAGGCCCTGGCGGTGCGCGAGGGACGGGCGCTGTCGCGCCACGACCGCGAGGAGCTCAAGGAGAAGGTGGCCTTTGACCTGATGCGCCGCACCCCGCCCGCCACCCAGGTCTTCGAGGTGGTCTGGGACACCGCCAAGAGCGAGGTCTGGCTGGGCTCTTCCGGCCGGGGAGTGCGCGACATCTTCGAAGACCACTTCAAGCGCAGCTTCGACCTGGCCCTGTGGCCCCGCCTGCCCTACCTGCTGGCCGGCGACC
>CALERA010000309.1 GCA_937908275.1 uncultured Desulfarculaceae bacterium
CGCTACTTGGCCGAGCCGCCGAAGAGCCACATGTTCAGGGCCGGCTTGAGCACCTCCACCAGGCGCTCCTGCTCCGGGGTCTGGCAGACCGCCACCCGCAGGTGGAAGGGCGAGCAGCCCACGAAGTTGCCGCTGGGGCGCACCAGCACCCCCTGGCCGGCGCAGGCCTCGGCCACCATCTCGGCGGTGGGGCCGTCCTCGGGCAGCTTGGCCAGCACGTAGTTCACCTGGCCGGGGATGGTCCTGAGCCCCAATCCTTCCAAACGCTCCACCAGTTCCGCCCGCCACTGGCCCACCTTCTCCCGGGTGGTGGCGGCGTATTCCTTTTGCTCCAGGCAGTAGATGCCCGCGGCCTGGGCCAGGGTGTTCACCGACCAGGGCTCGCCCAGGGGGGCCAGCTCGGCCAGGGTGTCGGGGTGGCCCAGGGCGTAGCCCAGGCGCAGGCCGGCCAGGCAGTAGAACTTGGTCAGGGAGCGCAGGACCAGCACCTTGCGGTAGCGCTGCACCACCCCGGCCGACCATTTCTGCAATTCCAGGGGGGCGAAGTCGATGAAGGCCTCGTCCACGATCAGCCAGGAGCGCCGGCGCGAGGCCTGGAGCACCAGGGAATCCAGGATGGCCGGGTCGGCCAGGCCGCCGGCCGGGGTGCCGGGGTTGCTGATGATCACGCAGGCCGGGTTGTCGCGCCACAGCCGCTCCAGGTCGGCGGGGGTGGGCAGGAAGGCGTTCTTCTCCTGCATGATCACGTAGTGGAAAGGCCGGCCGGTGATGGCCAGGGAGCGGCCGAACTCGCCAAAGGCCGGGGCGATGAGGGCGATGGAGCGCACGTCCATGGCCCGGGCCAGCAGACGGATGATGGCGGTGGAGCCGTTGCCGGTCATGACGTGGTTGGGCTCCAGATCATGCTCCCGGGCCAGGGCCTGGCGCAACTCCCAGACCGAGCGGTCGGGATAGTGGCAGAGCATCTCCAGGGCTTCGATCAGGCGTTCCTTGAGCCCTGGCGGCGGGCCCAGGGGGTTCAGGGAGGCGCTCAGGTCCAACAGCTCCCGGGGGTCCAGGCCCAGACGGCGGGCCGCGCCCCAGACGTCGCCGCCGTGCAGGGCGTCGCCCCCGCTCAGCAGTTCGGCTTCTCGGTCGAAGTTAAGCATTTCGGTGAATCATCCGCTTGCGGCATGGCGTTGATGCGGGCCCAAGGACCTCGGCCCGCGGCTTGGCTGGGCCAAGCATACCGCAAGCCGCCCGCGCGGCACACCCCGCCGGGGATTCCGGGCCGCCGAGGGGGCCTCAGTCCCGGGGCCGCGGCGGTCTGCGTTTGGCTTGCTTGAACTGCTCCTTGGTCAGTCCGTGGCGGTTCATCTTGAGGTAGAGGGTCTTGGGATTGACCCCGGCGAAGGTGGCCGTGGCCCCGATGTTGCCCCGGTTTTTGCGCAACAGCGCGGCCAGGTACTCCTTTTCGTGCTGGTCCAGGTAGTCGCCCAGGGGCACCTCCGGGCCGTTCTCGCCCAGGCCGGATTCGGCCGGACTGACCGCCGGGGCCAGGGGCTGGTCCGGGGGAGGCGGGCTGGCGGCCGCGCCGTTCTCCGGGGCCTCGCCCTCCAGGTCCAGGCGCTCCACCATACTGCCCCGGCCCAGGATCACCGCCCGTTCCAGGGTGTGCTCCAGTTCGCGCACGTTGCCCGGCCAGGGGTGGTTGACCAGCTGGTTGGCGGCATGGGGCGAGAAGCCCTGCACCTGCTTGCCGTATTTCAGGGAAAAGCGTTGCAGGAAGTATTCGGCCAAGAGGGGGATGTCCTCCGGGCGCTTGCGAAGGGGCGGGATGTCCAGGTGGATCACGTGCAGGCGGTAGTAGAGGTCCTGGCGGAAGACGCCCTGCTGCACCGCCTGGCGCAGGTCGCGGTTGGTGGCGGCCACCACCCGCACGTCGGCCTGGAGCTTCTTGTTGCCGCCCACGCGCTCGAAGCTGAATTCCTGCAAGAAGCGCAGGAGCTTGGCCTGCATGTCCAGGCTCATCTCCCCCACCTCGTCCAGGAGCAGGGTGCCCTGGTCGGCCACCTCCACCCGGCCCAGCTTGCGGGCCACCGCGCCGGTGAAGGAGCCGCGCTCGTGGCCGAAAAGCTCGCTTTCGATCAGGGTGGCCGGGATGGCGGCGCAGTTGATCTCCACGTAGGGGTGGTCGGCCCGGGGGCTGGAGTTGTGCAGGGCCCGGGCCAGGAGCCCCTTGCCGGTGCCGGTCTCGCCGTTGATCAGCACCGTGACGTCGGTGCTGGCCACGGTCTCGGCCAGGTGCAGCACCTCGCGCATGCGGGCATTGCTGGCCACGATGTCGGCCAGGGTCACCCGGCCGCCGGCCCGCAGGCTGGCCACCTCCCGCCGCAGGCGGCGCTGTTCCAGGCAGCGGCCCAGGGCGTGGCGCACCTCGCTCATGGTGAAGGGCTTGCGCAGATAATCGGCCACCCCCAGGCGGATGGCGCTGATGGTGTCCTCGATGTCGCTGAAGGCGGTCATCAGGATGTACTGGGTTTCCGGGTAGCGGCTCTTGAGCTCGCTGACCAGGGACAGACCGTCCATGTCCGGCATGCGCAGGTCGGTGAGCACCACGTCGAAGGGACGGGCGCCCATCACCTTGAGGGCTTCCTCGGCCTGGCTGACGGTCACCAGTTCATAACTGTCCTGCAGGGAGCTCTTGATGCGCTCCAGAATGGACCATTCGTCGTCCAGCACCAGAACGGAGGGACGCCAAGGGGCCGGACGGGCCGGCTCGGCCTGGGGATCTGGGATCGAGGCGTGCATCATCTTTCCGGGGGGGCGGGCCTAGTGAATTATCAGCATTATGCCTTGCGCGAAGGTCTTGGCCAAGGGGTTTGTCAATTCCCGCAAGGTGGTTTATTTTTATTTTAAAACCATCAAGGCACGGGAGGCCAGCCATGCAATGCCAGCGATGCCAATGCGAGATGGAGCCGGACGAGGCCCGGGAGCACGGCGGACTGACCCTCTGCGAGGATTGCTACATTGACGCCCTGAGCCCGGGCCGCACCTGCGACCCCTGGGCCACCTACACCGCCAGCCGGCTCACCGAGCAGGACCCCACCCTGAACCCCGCGCAACAGGCCATCCTGGCCTGCATCGACCGCGAAGGCCCGGTCAGCCCCGAGCGCCTGCTGGAGGCCACCGGTCTGGACCAGGCGGCCTTGCAGCGTGAAATCGCGGCCTTGCGCCACATGGAGCTGGTGCGCGGCGCACCCCGCCCCGGCGGGAAGCGGGTGATCCTGCGCTTCGGCGCCGTGGACCCCGCCTCCTAGCCTTGCCGTCCCTGACCGGCAGGCCAACCCCGGCCCCGGCGGGTCCTTTGACCGCCGCCGGCCGGGTGTGCTAAACCACCGCCATGAGTCCACGGGTTTCCAGGTTCGCGCCCCAGCCGGTGGTGCTGCCCATCGGCGGCGGCAAGGGCGGCATTGGCAAGAGCGTGGTGGCCGCCAACCTGGCCCTGGCCCTGGCCCGCCTGGAGCATCGGGTGATCCTGATCGACGCCGACCTGGGCGGCTCGGACCTGCACAACCTCCTGGGCCTGGCCAACGACCGCCCCGGTTTGGGCGAGGTGCTCACCTCCCGCAGCCTGGGCATCGCCCAGGTGGTGTCCCCGGCCCTGGAGCCCCGCCTGGCCTTCGTGCCCGGCGACGCCATGGTGGTGGCCGCCGCCAACCCCAGTTTCCAGAAAAAACGCAAGCTCCTGCACGCCATCAGCCACCTGGACGCGGATTTCGTGATCCTGGACCTGGGGGCTGGCACCTCGCTGACGGTGATGGATTTCTTTTTGGCCAGCCCGGTCTCGCTGGTGGTGATGCTGCCGGAGAAGCCCGCCCTGGACAACGCCTTCAACTTCCTGAAAAACGCGGTCTTTCGCACCCTGGAGCGCGCCCTGGCCGGCAATGCCGCCGGCGAGCGCGCCCTGGCCGGGTTCCAGGCCCGGGGCCGGGGGGCCGGGGCCATGACCCTGGGCCAGCTGCTGGCCGGCCTGGAGTCCGAGCCGGCCGATCTGGCCCGCCAGGCCCGGCGCTCCCTGGCCCGGCTGCGGCCCAAGCTGGTCTTGAACCGGGTGCGCAGGGTGGACGACTTCCTCTTCGCCCGCCAGTTGCGCGACTGGGTGGCCGCCGACCTGGGTCTGGGCCTGGAGGTGCTGGGTTTCCTGCCCGAGGACGAGGTGAACCCCGAGGCCGCCGCCCAGGGCCTGCCCGCCCTGGACCTGGACCCCCGCGCGCCCTTCTGCCAGGCCGTCGCCCGCCTGGGCCTGCTCCTCGCGCCCTGGTCCGGCCGCGCCGCCCAGTGGGCCTTGCACGATCGCTTCGAGGGCGATTTCGAGCGCGCAGCCACCGAGTTCGCGGGTTTGGTGGGCCGGGGTTAGGCCTGGCGGAATGCCTAGGGAGTTGGTGGAGATGACGCCGCTGCCAGCCTGTGCGCGGGCGGGTGGTTAGCCCTGGTTGTTGCGCCAGGCTGGTGGGCTGGGTTGAACTCTTAAACAAATCAAGCAATAGCCGTCATTGCGAGAAGCCGAAAGGCGACGAAGCAATCCTCCGAATTTATCTCCCTGCTTGTTTTCGCCTTTTCTCTCCTTTTCTGCCTTGGTCATAGCGAGACGCCGATAAATGGCGTGACGATCTTTTGTGGCTCTGTCTTTTGCCTTCCTCCGGGTGGCCGGGACAACTTGTTGTCCCGGCGGCCTTGGCCGCAAGAATTACCGGTACGGGCTTTCCGAGAGTCAAAACACCTATCCATGGCCAACCTTGCCCGGCGCCATCCTCTCCCCTTGGCCGTCTTGGCCATGATTTCTTGCGCTGACGCGCCGGGACAATGAATTGTCCCGGCCACCCAAGAGAGCAAGGACAAAGCGGGCGAGCCAAAGGAATAGGGCGGGGATAAAACCCGCCCCTGTCAAGATTTCAAGTGGTTGAGCGGATCAGATGCGTTTGATGCGCTCGGCGATGTCGAACTCCATCTCGGCCAGGGGCCGGCGGCGCAGGCGGTGGGGCAGGGCCAGGAGCGCCGCCGCGTCCACGTCGGCCGGGGTGGCCTGCTTGCGGCCGTCCAGGGCGGCCAGGGTGATGGCGGTCTTCAGGAGGGTCAGGTCGCCGCGATGGCCATCCACCCCCAGGCCCAGCACCAGCTTCACCACCCGCTCCAGGACCTCCGGCCCGGCCGTGACCCTGGGCAGGAGCTTGCGCGCTCGCACGATGGCCTTGGCCAGGCGCTGACCCTCGGCCGCGAATTTCCTGGCGAAACGGGCCGGGTCGCGCTCGAACTCCAGGCGGCGCAGGATCACCTCCTGGCGCAGGGCGGGGTCGCTCAGGCCCACCACCTGTACGCAGAGGCCGAAGCGGTCGGTGAGCTGGGGCCGCAGCTCGCCCTCCTCGGGGTTCATGGTGCCCACCAGGGTGAAGCGCGCCGGGTGGCTGAGGCTGATGGACTCGCGCTCCACGCTGTTGACCCCCATGGCCGCCGCGTCCAGGAGCGCGTCCACCAGGTGGTCGTCCAGCAGGTTCACCTCGTCCACGTAGAGCACCTGGCGGTTGGCCGCGGCCAGGATGCCGGGCAGGAAGCGGGCCTTGCCCTGGCTGAGCGCGCTCTCCAGGTCCAGGGTGCCCAGCAGGCGGTCCTCGGTGGCCCCCACCGGCAGCTCCACCACCCGCACCCGGCGCTTGTCGCGGGGCAGGGTCTCCCCGGCGGCCAGGCGCTCGGCGCACTCGGCGCAGAGCGCGCCGGCGTCGTCGGGATCGCAGGCATAGGGGCAGTCGGCCACCACCGGCTGCTCGGGCAACAGCTCGGCCAGGGCCCGCACCGCGGTGGACTTGGCGGTGCCCTTCTCACCCCGCACCAGCACCCCGCCCACCCGGGGATTGACCACGTTGATGATCAGCGACAACTTCATCTGGTCCTGGCCCACCAGGGCGGCGAAGGGATAGAGCGGCGCGGCGTTGTTGGCCTGGGGTTCGGGCTTGGTCAATTCATTCCTCGCGGCCAGGGGCGCTTGGCGGCCCCGAAGGTTGTGGATCAATCCAGCAGCACCAGGCCGTAGCGGTTCTGCTCCTGGTCGGGGCTGGTCAGCACCTGGCAGGGCAGGCCGGCCGCCCGGGCGGTGCGGTACATGTCGAGGCCAAAGGCCTGGTCGCAGGGGCGCACTTTCTGCGGAAAGGCGCAGGCCTGGCCCTGGTCCACCGCGCAGGTCGGGCAATACCGGCAATAGCGCACCGCGAAGGCGAAGTAAAGCCCCGCCAGGAAGGCCTGGCGCTCGATCTCCAGCACCGCCCGGCTGAGCCGGTGGGCGTCGTGGGCGTGGACCAGGAGGATCTGCCCATAGCGCTCCAGCATGGCCCGGCGCTCCTCCAGGCTGGTGCCCCGCTCCCCGCACTTGGGATTGGGGCGGTGATAGTCCTCGCAGCCCCAGCGGCACTTCAGGATGGCGCGCGGGTCGAAATGGACCTGGGCCGGGGTCAGCAGCACCGCGTCGGCCATGCCCAACTCGCGGGCCAGTTCGACATAACGCTGCATCCTAATGCCAGTTCTGCCGCACCAGGTCCAGGACCTGGCCGGCGGTGATGGTGCGCAGGGCCACGCAGGGCGCGCGCAGATAGTCGGCCAGGGGCCGGCAGAGGTTGATCTCGTGGTGATGGCCCACGTCGGTGTCCACCACCACGAAACGGGCCCGGGGATCGCCGGCCAGGCGGCGGGCCAGGTTCAGCACCTCGCGGTCGGCGTAGCCGCCGTCGCCCCAGCCGTCGCCCCAACCCCCGCCCTTGTGCCCGGCCAGCTCGGTCATCTCGCTCTCGCCCAGGGAGACCCGCAGCGGCACGTTGGGCCGGCCGTCGGTCAGGATCACCACCAGGGGGGTGAGCTTGGGGTCCTGGGCCAGCTCGCGCATCAGGGCGCGACCCACCAGCAGCAGGCCGGCGGACAGGGGGGTCTTGCCGCCGGTGGGCAGGTCGGTCAGCATCCGCCGGGCCACCTCCACGCTGGCGGTGGGGGGCAACAGCTCCCGAGCGGCCAGGCCGCCGAAGCTGATCACCCCCACCCGGTCGCGCTTCTGGTAGGCCTCGGTCAACAGCCCCAGCACCGCGGCCTTGGTCTCGCGCATCCGGGCGGCCGCGTTCATGGAGCCGCTGGCGTCCACGCAAAAGATCAACAAGCGCCCGTGCTTGGCGGCGCGGACCTTCTCGCGGATGTCCGGGCGCAGCACCACCAGGGCCGGGCCGCCGGGCTGGCGGCGTTGACCCTGGTGGGGGGCGGCGGCGCGCAGGGTGGCGTCAAAGGCGATGGAGCGGCCCAGGCGCTGGGCCGAGGCCCGCAGGTAGCGGCCCCGGCTGTCGTGGCTCTCGCGGGCCGCGCGGCGTCCGGGTTGCTTGCGGCTGGCCCCTTCCTTGGCCGGCAGGCGGGTGGCCACCGGCTTCACCGCCCCGGGGGACAGGATGTAGAGGGTGCGCTCGCCGCCGGCCTGGTCCCCGGCCGAGGGCGCGACCTCCAGGGCCTGGCCGTCGGCCACCCGCACCGGCTCCGGCGGGGCCTCCTGGTCGGGGTCGCTGAAGACTTTCAGGCGGTTGTGCAGCTCCGGGGCCGGGGCGGGGGCGCTGCCGGCCCGGTGGACCAGGGCCAGGGGGGCCACCTCGCGCACCAGCTCCGGCTCCACCACCCCCAGGCCGCGCCAGGCGGCCAGGGCCCGGGCCGCGCGCAGACAGGCCAGCTCGCCACGTTGGCCCTGGCAGGCGGCCCGGCCGGCCAGCTCGGCGGCCAGGGCCAGGGCGGTTGGCGTGACCTGCACCCGCTCCAGGGCCAGGCGGGCGGCGGCCAGGCGCTGGGCGGTGGTTTCCTGGAGGGTGGCCCAGGCCGCGCAGAAGGCCTGGGGGTCGGCCTCGAAGGCCAGGCGGCGGCGCAGGACCTCCATCCGGCGGGCCGGGTCCGGCTCGGCGGTCACCTCCACGCAGAGGCCGAAGCGGTCCAGGAGCTGCGGACCCAGGGGGCCTTCCTCGGGGTTCATGGAGGCCACCAGGGCGAACTGGGCCGGGTGGGATTGGCTCAGGCCCTCGCGCTCCACCCGGTTGACCCCGCTGGCGGCGGCGTCCAGCACCAGGTGGACCAGGTGGGCCGGCAGCAGGTTCACCTCGTCCACGTAGAGCACCCCCCGGTGGGCCCGGGCCAGGAGGCCGGGCCGCAGGCGCACCTGGCCCCGGCTCACCGCCGCCTCCAGGTCCAGGGACCCGATCAGGCGGTCCTCGGTGGCCCCCAGGGGCAGGTCCACGAAGGGGGTGGGGCGCTGGCGGGTGGGCAGGGGCCGGGGACGGGCGGCGCAATCCGGGCACAGCCAGCCGCTGGGGTCGCAGCCCAGGGGGCAGTCGGCCACCACCGACTGGGGCGGCAGCAGCTTGGCCAGGCCCCGGGCGGCGGTGGACTTGGCGGTGCCCTTCTCGCCCCGCAACAGCACCCCGCCCAGGCCGGGATCAATTCCCAGGAGCAGCAGGGCGCGCTTCAGGCTCTCCTGGCCCACCAGGGCCACGAAGGGATAGAGGCGATTGTTGTGCGAAGCCGGGGGCATGGCCTACCTGCTGGCTGGGGTTCATGCGCACCAGAAGTATAGGCCCGGTCCGGTGCGGTGTAAACCCGCGTCGCGCCAAGTGCCAAGTCCGTTCATAGGGATTGACGATACAAAAACATAGCAATTTACTATTTGACCTGGAAGGGCTTATTTTTGCATGATGAATGACAATTTGGCAGGCGTGGCGCGGTGTTGGGGAGATACCCGCCAGGGCCCTGCCAACCCGGTTGGGGCCGGGTTCTGAACTTTTAACAGTCGAAGTCGGAAACAAGCGGATGGGGAGCCATCCTCTGGCGCTTTGCCGTGACCAACTGGGGTGGTCGCGGACGCCGGAGTTCCTCGTCCAGCCAAGGCTGCGGACCGCTCCGGGTCCGCATCGACGCACCCCTGCCAAGAAGGCCGGGGGTGAAGGAGGTCAAGGGAGATGGAGCACAAGGAAGAGGTGTTGGAGCGCATCGAGGCCAAAGGGGTGAGCCGGCGCGATTTCGTCAAATATTGCACCCTGGTGACCTCGGTCCTGGGGCTGGCCCCCAGCATGGTGCCCCGGGTGGCCGAGGCCATGGCCGCCAAACAGCGGCCCACCGCCATCTGGCTGCACTTCGCGGAGTGCACCGGCTGCAGCGAGGCCCTGCTGCGCACCACCTATCCCTGGATCGACGAGGTGGTGCTGGAGGTGCTCAACGTCGCCTACCACGAGACCATCATGGCCCCCTCCGGCGAGGCGGCCGAGAAGTCCCTGCACGACGCCATGACCCAGTACAAGGGCAAGTACATCCTGATCTGCGAGGGCGGCATCCCCACCAAGGACGGCGGCGTCTATGGCAAGGTGGGCGGCAAGACCATGCTGGACATCGCCAAGGCGGCCACCAAGGACGCCCTGGCCACCATCTGCGTGGGCAACTGCGCCTGCTCCGGCGGCGTGCAGGCGGCCAAGCCCAACCCCACCATGGCCATGAGCGTGGAAAAGGCCACCGGGGTCAAGACCATCAACATCAACGGCTGCCCGCCCAACCCCATCAACATCATCGCCACCGTGGTGCACTACCTCCTGCTGGGCAAGCTGCCGGCCCTGGACGACAAGGGTCGGCCGTTGTTCGCCTATGGCATGAACATCCATGACAACTGCCCCCGCCGCGCCCACTACGAGGCCGGCGAGTTCGTCAAGAAGTTCGGCGACGAGGGGGCCATGAAGGGCTGGTGCCTGGCCGAGGTCGGCTGCAAGGGCCCCAACACCTTCAACAACTGCCCCCAGGTCATGTTCAACGACGGCACCAACTGGCCCATCGGCGCCGGCCACCCCTGCATCGGCTGCTCCGAGCCGAACTTCTGGGATGAGCAGTCGCCCTTCTATCAGCCCATCTAAGGCTGGGCCGTCGGGATGTTTCTGGCATTTGGCACGTGATTACAGCTCCATGAAGGAGGTCCAATACAATGGCTAAATACACCATCGATCCCATCACCCGCATCGAGGGCCATCTGCGCATCGATGTGGAGATCGAGGGCGGCAAGGTCACTAACGCCTGGAGTTCGGCCCAGCTCTTCCGCGGTCTGGAGCTGATCCTCCAGGGCCGCGACCCCCGCGACGCGCCCCATATCACCCAGCGCGCCTGCGGCGTCTGCACCGAGGTGCACGCCCTGGCCTCCATCCGGGCCATCGACGACGCCCTGAAGGCCTATCCCCCGGCCCTGGGCCGCCTGACCCGCAACCTGGTCCACGGCGCCCAGTTCATCCACGACCACGTGACCCACTTCTACGCCCTGCACGCCCTGGACTTCGTGGACGTGGTCAGCGCGCTCAAGGCCGACCCCAAGAAGACCGCCGCCCTGGCCGAGAGCCTGGGCGACTATCCCAAGAGCGGCTCGGCCGACTTCAAGGCCGTGCAGACCCGGCTCAAGACCTTCGTGGAGAGCGGCCAGCTGGGTCCCTTCGCCAACGGCTACTGGGGACACCCGGACTACCGCCTGCCCCCGGAGGCCAACCTGATGGCCACCGCCCACTACCTGGAGTGGCTGCGCCTGCAGGTCAAGGCCGCGCGCATGATGGCCATGTTCGGGGCCAAGAACCCCCACGTGCAGACCTACGTGGCCGGCGGCGTCTCCTGCGTGCAGGACATCCTGTCGGTGGACCGCCTGGCCGAGTTCCTCTACTACCTGAAGGAAATGCAGGCCTTCATCGATAACGTCTACCTGCCCGACCTGCTGGCGGTGGCCAGCTTCTACAAGGACTGGGGCGCCAAGAACATCGGCGGCTGCACCAACTTCCTGGCCTACGGCAACTTCCCGCAGAACAGCGGGGCCTTCTCCGCGGAGCAGATGTTCCTGCCCGGCGGCGTCATCGCCAAGCGCGACCTGGCCAAGGTCATGGCGGTGGA
>CALERA010000310.1 GCA_937908275.1 uncultured Desulfarculaceae bacterium
GACCCAACAGGTCCCCCAGGGTTTCAGCACCCGGTGCACCTCCCGAAACACGGCCAACATCTGGCAGACCCAGCATTCGCCGCAGTGCTCGCCCGTGGCCCATCCCTGACAATCATGTAATGGCTCTAGGCCTAATTGCCCCGCCACGCCATAGTCGCGCAGGCCCCAATAGGGCGGACTGGTGACGACGCAATCCACGCTGTTGTCGGCCAGGGGGATTTGGCGCGCGTCGGCCTGGATTAGGAGATAATTCGACACCCCGTCTAGGTCTCCAGCGTGAATAGCCGGCCCTGACCCGTCTGTTGCGCCTGCCAGGCCCGACGCCAGCGCGCCCAGCGGGCGGCCATTTCGGCGGTCTTGGCCTGGTGGTCGGCGGTGCACAGGGTTTGCATGTTGTCGAGCCTCCAGGGCCACCAGGGGTCATCGGCCGCCGGCAGGGCCTCGGCCAGGGGAATCTTGTGGTCGGCCTCATGGCCGGCCCGGTCGCAGGCCTGGCAGCGGTGGCCATCGCGGGCCAGGCAGGCGCGGCGGGCATCCTCGGGCCAGGTGAGCAGGCGGAATTCGGCGGCGCAGTCGGGATGCCAGGTGGACCGCCCGGCCGTGGGCTGGCCACACCAGCGGCAGAATCCGGGCCGAATCTGGTAGTAGCACGGCGGAATGGGCGGGAGACGGTGGTGGGCCGCCTGGGGTCCGGCGCAGTCGGCGCAGTCCTGGCGATACCCTCCAGGCATGGCCTGGGCGGCATAGATGCGCTGGGCGCAGACGCTGGGGCTGACCCCGCGCACGGCGCCGTCCTGATCGAGGCCACGGCGGCATTGC
Organism: uncultured Desulfarculaceae bacterium; assembly: GCA_937908275.1. Classification (GTDB taxonomy): domain Bacteria; phylum Desulfobacterota; class Desulfarculia; order Desulfarculales; family Desulfarculaceae; genus JACRDC01. The sequence goes on from CALERA010000310.1 coordinate 820, forward strand.
CAGGCGGCGGCGGGGCTCACGCCTGGGCCTCCGTGGGGTATTCCAGGAGGTTGCGGCACTCTATCCGCAGCTCGGCCGGGTTGGCCTGGGGCCAATGGCCCAACACCACGGCCACGAACCCCAGGGCGCCGGACTCCACCTCGGCCGCCAGGCGGCGCAGCTCGGCCGCCGCGCTGGCCTGGGTCTGGGGCGGGTGCAGGTTGAGCAGCTCGCCCATCAGATCACCACCGCGCCTGGGTTTTCTTCGGCTTCTTCTTTCAGTTTGTCCAATTCGTCCATGATGGCCGAAACCGACAGGCGGGCCCGGTTGAAATCGTCTATTTCATCCAATGCCGCCTCCGGATCAAGGGCGGGATCGCCAACGCGTAACGGTCGCGACAGATCGTCGTAATAACCTAAGCTGTGAACCGCCTCCCGCAGTTGGCGCAGCAGGATCAGTTCCTGCCTCTGCATCAGGACGGCCAAGGCCAGGGCCGGCAGGGGCTCGGCCAGGACAGCGCGCGCGATTTCCTCCGGGGTGCTGACGGGCCTGGCCCTGTTCATTTCGCCACCTCGTTAATCAGGTCGGGATGGATCTCGCAGAGGGGCAGATTGACCAGCATCCGAACGGCCATGGCCCCCACCTGGGCCAGCTCCTTTTTCAGTTGCTGGTGGTTGGGGGCGTTGAAATAGGTCAGGTCCAGGGCGGCCTTGACCACCTCCCCGGCTTCCTCGGCCAGGACAGCGGCCGAGTGGATAACGTCGGCCTGCCATTGGGGATGCCTGGCTCGGGCCTCGGCTAGGGCGGTCAGGATTTCGCGGATTGCGGCCTCTTCACGACCCCCCGGTGTGCCAGTGATGGACCATTCGTCCAGCAACTCCGACAGGGCGGCGGCCACCTCCAATAACCCGATATGCTTCACCTGGCCAATGGGGTGCACGTCCTGAAGGATGGCGGCGGCGCGCGACAGTTCGGCCTCATAACGGGCTTCCTCTTCGCTCACGATGCCACAGGAGAGCGCCACCCGTTCCCGCTCCCGTGCCTCAAGCTTGGCGTTCTTGGCGCTTAACTCGAAGGCGCATTCGACTAGATGCTCCGCTCCCCGCTTATGTAGCGCCCCATGCTCTTTGGCCACCTGGAGCGCATGGGCCAGGCTGGCGACCGTGGCCTCCAGCTCCAGGATTTTGTCGCGCTCGCTATCGCCGATGTAAAACGAACAATCGGAGCCCGCGGGCACGGGGTGGTACACGCCGGGGCGGCATTCTCCCTCGGCCGTGATGTTCTCCAGGTTCTCGCACCAACACAAGCCCTCCAGATTGCATGCGCATTCGCCGGGGGCGTAGAACCCGTCATATCCGTTGGCCTTCAGGAACTCCCGCAACAGGTCCAAGGCTTCCATGATCAACCCTCTTCCTTCGCGAACTGCCACTCCCGGTTCTGTTTGAACTCGGGTGGCATGAGGTAGACTGTCAGCAGGGGGCGGGGCCGGCCCTCCCCCACCACCAACACCAGGCGGCCATCACTGGCGAGCCGGTGCTGGGCCGGGCCGTGGGCCAGGGCGTTGCGCACCCCGCGGCCATTCAACCAGCGGATGGGCCTGGAGCCGGCCAGCAGCCGCCACAGGGTCAGGTCGGGTTTGGTGGAGCGCCCGGCGGCCGGCGCCCGGAGCAGGAAGCGCTCCAGGGCGTGAGCGGTCAGGTAGATGCCCACTAGTTCCACGGGCTAGGCCTCGTCCATGATCACCACTTGGACCTCCCGGCCCCGGGCGCGACGGAAGGCCCGGGGAACGCGCGGCCCCCACTCCCAACCAAAGCAAGGCCCCAGGGGGGAAATCAGGCAGTCGTCGCCCTGGGAGCAATGCCGGCAGGTGCGCACTTCGGGCTGGGTCAATAACAGCGCATGGGCCCAATGGTGGCAGCCGGCCAGGCGCAGGCTGGCATCGGTGCGCAGAAAGAGCAGCAGGAACGGCCCCAGGGGCGGCAGAGGCTCATGCAGGGCGTGAATCGGGCCGCCCAGGGAGCCGGGGGCGTAATGCTCGGAGTTGTAGGCCTGGAACTCCCGGGACAGCCGGGGCACCACCGCATAGTTCAACAGCCGGGTCTGGTCGGTGCAGGGGTTGAAGCCCAACGGCAACTTGCTGTAGCGGTGCAGGAGGTTCAGGGTCAGCATGGGCTATTCCCCCGCCGGCATCGTCCAGACCGTGAGGCCCAGGCCATAGAACAGGCTGATGGTCCGCAGGCGCTCGGCCGCGCGGGCATCCTCCGGCCGCTCCAGGATCAGCAACACGCCCGGGGCGCGCCCGCTCTGACGGGCGTAGTTCAGGGCCTGACCCACGGCCTCGGCCCACTTGCGCGCGAAATCGACCTCCACCGCGTGGGTCTTGGTCAGGCAATCGCAGCGGGTGCCATCGGGCAACACCACCTCCATCTGGCCGCCCTGGGCGGTGCACCATTGTTCCTGGTAATAGCGCTCCGGGTGCGGTTGGCCGGCTTGGGCCGACCCGCCGGCCAACAGGAGCAGAGCCAAGGTCAGGACCAGAACCGTGAATTGCTTGCCGCGCATGACAACCCCCTCCCGATCAGGCCGCCGGCTGGCGGCGCTTGGTTTCGCGATAGCCGTGGATGCGCCCGCAGGCGGCGCAGACGGTGTAGAGGATTTGGTGGGCCTGGTCGGTCCGCCGCAGGTGGCGGGGGCAGCGACAGGCCCGGGGCGACTTGGCCGGCGCGGTGGTGGTCATGCGCGGCCTACGCCTGCTTGCTGGGCGGGAAGGGCATGGTGATGAACAGGGTGCCGGGGTCGCCCAGGGCGGAAATTAACAGGGGATTGAGGGGGTCGGTCAGGTCGAGCTGGATTTCCTCGCTGGCCATGTGCTCCAGGGCGTCCACGATGTGGCGGCCGTTGGTGTGGATGGACAGGGAGCGCTCGCAGGCCGCCGGCAGCAACTCCTCGCCCGCGCCGGCCTCGTTCCCCTCCGCCCGCAGGACCAGGGAGCCGGGGGCCAGGTCCAGGACCACGACCGGGACTTTGGCATCGGCCATGATCAGGGCCCGGCGGGCGGCGGCCAACAGATCCAGGCGGCGCAGCGTGGCCCTGATGGGAGGGTTCTTGGGCACCACCACCTCCCAATTCGGGAAATCTCCCTCGCCCAACTGAGCGGTCACGGTGCGGCCAGCGCCGGCGGTCAGGGCCGCGAACTTCGGGGAGAGGTCCAGGACCACCTCGCCCGCCTTGCGGCCCAGCAGGCCGCGCAGGGCGGCGATGGCCAGGGCGGGGAGCAGGTAGCGGGTCTGGCCCAGGGAGGCGGCGGCGCTGTTGGCGCGCTCCAACTTGGTCAGACGGCGGCCGTCGGTGGAGACAAAGAGGACCTTGCCGGAGCCCTCCGGCCCGGCCGCCAACAGCGCGCCCTGGATGCGGTAACGCGGGTCATCGTTATTGATGGAGACGGCCACGGTGTCCAGGACGTAATCCAGGGTCTCGCCATCCCAGTGCAGGCGTTTGGGGTCCTTGAGCACCGGGGCGGCCGGGAAATCCTGGGCCGGCAGGGTGGGCAGGTGATACTTGCTGCCGCCAAAGACCACCCGGAGCTGATCGCCGGCCAGGTCCAGGGACACCCGCTCGCCCACCGCGGCCCGGGCCAGCTCGGCCAGCTTGGCGGCCGGGGCCAGGACGGCGCCGGCCTGGTCCACCGTGGCCGCGATCTCGCCCCGGTGGTGCACCTCCAGGTTGGTGGCCGAGACCACCAAACGGCCCTCCTGGGCGTCCAGGCAGAGGTTGGTCAGGATCGGCAGGGTGGTGCGGCGCTCGGCCGCCTTGGCCACCCAGGCCACCAGGTCCGCGAATTCGGCGCGGTCCACGCTAAGTTGCATTGGCGGCCCCACTCAAGAAGAGGTGATGGAGCAGGTAATAGCCAGCCTCGGAAACCAGGGGGGTGGTGGAGCGCTGCAACTGGGAGGCCAACCGTTGGCGCAGGGAGTCCTTGAATTTGTCACTGCTTTCATCGACCTGAATCGCGTCCCAAATCTCTTCCGCGATTTCGCGGGCTTCGGCACAAATCGGCATCTTTTCAGCTCCCATACCGAAAATCCGCCGCGGCCCAGGCCGGGCGGGGGTTTGTCAGGTCCCAGCGCCAGCCATGGGCCAGGCCGGCCCGGGCGCGCCAGGAGGAAACGCAGGCGGTGAGGTCGGCCCAGCCCATGAGGTTGGGAAGGGTGTAGTCCCAAGGGATGGCGCAGGCCAGGGGACCCAGGCCACGGCGGCGGCAGAGGTGGTCCAGGTGGCGCATGACCCCGGCGAAGTCGTTGGCGGCCTGCTCCTGGACGATGGCCAAGCGGGCAGGCAGGACCAGGCCGGCGGGCGCGGGCCGGTGGTGGTGCCAGGCGGTGCGCAGGCCCAACACCAGGGCCAGGCCCCAGGGCGCGGGCACGGTGAGGGTGAGTTGGTCAGGCACCGGGCTTTTCCTCGGCGGGATACTCCCCAATACCCAAGGGCCCAATATGACAAGCGGCGCGCACCACACGGTCGAAGAATTCGTCCAGCAAGGTGGTGCCGTCTGCCTCTTCATTAGTCATGGCCTCGATGAAATCATTGGCGGCGGCTAGAGGGATATCTACGCTGCAGCGCCTCGGGATGACCCCATTGCGCCAGGCGTCGTCGCAGATGGTTTGCAGCCGCCCTAGGGGGACGTCGATATGCAGGACACCATCCAAAACGAACGGCTGGATTGGGAAGTCCTTGTATTCATGGCTGGCGTGGTTGTCGTCCATAACTTCTTTCCTTCCCCAGGGCGCGGGCACGGTGAGGGTGGGTTGGTCAGGCACCGGGCACCTCGTCCAGCGGCAGGACTATAAACCGCCCATCCCGCAGCGCCGCCAGGATGGATTCCTGGCAGTCCGGGCACAGGCACAGCTCGGGATTGGTGGGCGACTGGTACCAGCCGGCCGGGGTGGAGCCGTCCTCATGGCTGAGGCGGCGGGTGTGGCAGAGCTGGCAGGTCACGGGGCTAGCGGGCATCAGGCACCCCCAGGAGCTCCGCCGCGGCGTCGCGCACCGCCCGGCAGAGGGGGAGATAGGGCCGCGCGCATTCGGCGCTGCACAGGGGATAGAACCCGCCGAACCCGGTGGCTAGCTGGCCCTCGGGCCGGATCGCCACCTCCAACAACAGCACCGCATGGGGCGGCCTGGGGCAGGCCTGGCCACAGTTCAGGCAGCGCCAGGAGTAAGTGACGGCCGGCCCCGAGGCCGGAGGGGGGATTTCCGGGTCGGGGTCGGCCGTCACGGGGGGGGGGCGGGGAGGCGGCCGGAGACGGGTCCGGTTGGTCGGCGCAGGCTGCGCCCGTCTCCGGCCGCGGGGCGGTGGGGATGGCGGCCCCGGAGGCATCGCTGGGGCTGGGGTCGATCAGGGTCGGCGCCTCCGGGGCCGCCTGGGGGCCAGCGCAACCCCGGCAAGAGGGCATATCCAGGGCCGCGTACTGGTCGCAAATGGCCTTGTCTAGATATTTTCCACGCCGGGGGCAATACATGGCGTCACCTCCAGCCCTGGAAGGCGCAGACCAGGGCGAGCAACAGCAGGGCCGCGACCAGGCCCAGGGTCTGCAACCCCCGGTTGGCCAGGTCGGACAGATCCACGGTGGTGGACGGGGCCGGGAACGCCCGGCGGCCGGGAGGGACGACCGGGGGGACCAGGCCGCGCCAGGTGGCGGGGCGCAGGGGGTCGGCCTGGCTGGGGTCCGGGCGCTGGGGTTCGCCCGGCAGGGCCGGCCAGACCGCCACCGGCAGGCCCGCGGCCAGGCTGGCCACCGGGGCCGGGTTGCCCACCTGGGGCCAGGCGGCGGCGGCGGGATGGGGGTGGGTGCACGGGTCGGGCATCATGCGGACGTCTCGCCTTCCGCGTCCGCGTCGGCCGCCTCGAACAGCTCGCCCAGCAAGGAGATAACCCGATACAAAGACTGGGCCTCTTCGGGGGTGGCCACCGCAAAGTGTTCATAGCTGTGCCCCAGATGAACCACCGCTAGGTCCGCGTGGGCGTGGCGTGGCCCCAGGGAATAATCGCACCCGCGTAGGGGTAGTTCTCGGGTGGCGCGGAAGGGGCGAAAGCCCCCGATGTTGCTAAAGACGCCTTCGCAGGTGAACCCGATAGCCTTTTCCAGGTTATCCCGGGGACAACCAGCCTCGGCCAGGCTGGCCATGCTTTGGACAGTGCCGCAGCGGGGGCACTTGAAGGCGATATGCTCCCGGGGCACGCCCTGGGCGCGGCAACGGTCCTGGAACTCCTGCAGGGTGATGGTTTCCACTCTGGTTTCTCCCGGCCTTCGCGGTCGCGGTCGGACGCCCATCCGAACCGCCGCCCGCCCGGCCTTCTGCGGTGTTATCGACCAGCCGGGCCCACGGCCCGGAGCTTCGGTTCACGCTTAGCGGCCTGGTCCTCCAGCACCGCGGCCCGCAGGGCGGCCAGGGCCTGGGCCACCTCGCTGATCTCCTTGAGCGCCCGCTCGTGCTGGTCCAGGCTGCCATCGGCCAAGTCGTCGGCGATCTGCTGGACCACGTCGCCAAACTCCTTGCTGGCCGCGCCCAGACGGATCAGGACCTCGGCCGTGCCCACCACCCGGGGCAGGGCAAAGGCCACCCGGCCCAGGAAGGACTCGATATAGTCCAGCGGCCCGAAATCACCGGTTTCGGCGGTGAGCTGGACAAAATGGGCCAGGCCCAGCTTGGCCCCCTCGTCGTCGGGGTTGAGTTCGCGGCCCAGGGTGGAGGACGGACGGCCCAGGCGCTGGGCCAGCTCCGACACATGCAGGCCGGAGTTCTCCGGCATGGCGTAGACCAGGCGGGCCAGGTAGTCGGGATTGAACAGCGGCATTAGCGAACCCCCTCGCAGGACTCATGGCCATCGTCGGTGGAATGGGGCAGGCTGGAGCCAGGATCAGACGCGCACCCGGCACCGGAGGACCAAATGTCATCGACAGTCAAACCCAACTCACTGGCGATATCGCGGCGCAGGGGCAAGGAATCCTGGCGGCTGCCATTGAGGACCTGTGACAGGTGGTTGCGGGTGCGTCCCACCTGCACGGCCAGGCCCCCCAGGTCCAGACCCAGGAGCAGGCGGGCCAGGCACTTAACCCGCTCGGCCGGGCTGGCGGGGGACTGCCGCACAATTGACCCTAGGGCGGATTTGGGGTTACAGTGTGTTGCGGTGGTCATGGTCATCCCCTAGTGCCCGACTTGGCCCCGGTTGCGCACGGTCTGGGTCCAGTAGCCGAGCACGGTTTTGCGGATTTCCTCGTCCGGCGTTCCCAGGGCGCGAAGAATCTGGATCATGTCCATGCACTCACGGCCCAGATCGGTCCGGATGGACTTGCGGGAAGGCAGGGAGTTGGGCGCGTTCTCGGCCGGGGCCGGCTTCGCGGCGCTGGTGGCGCGGGACATAATCACCTCGCGAAAATGGGGGCGAAATGGGGATACGAAAACCCGGACTTAGCCGAGAACGGCATGAAGCGATCGGCGCGGAACTCTTCGCGATCCGCAACCGGCTGTTGACCCTTGGCGTGGAGGTGGGAACGGCCTACCCCAAGAACAGTCGCCAATACAAGGCGGGCATGGAGGCGACGAAAAGCGTCGATCGCCTGCGCAATGTGTTGGACGATGCGGTTCATGCCGAGCACCCCCACGCCAAACCGGAAGAATGGCAGGCAATTAATTCGATCTACTACCCAGGAAGCAAGCCTTAAGGTCGGTTTCCCCTGCGGGGTCCAGGGCGGCGGCGATGCCGGCGAACATAAGAGCCGCGAAGGCTGCCGAAGAGATCGACCCCTGGTAGAAGTAATCGCCGTCCGGGCAACGGTCGTCCCACAGGAGCCACGAAACCGGGTCGCTGGGGATGAGCTGGACACGGCGAAGGCGGAGAATCACCCGCTGGGTCTGCGGGTGGCGCTTGATCCAGTCGCGAATCTCGGCCGGCTGGTCACCGTCGGGCTGAAAACCGAACTCGGCCGGGTCGAAGGGGTGGGGATTGGCCAAGAGGGAGCGAATCATGGCCAGGTCTTCCGGGTCCAGAGCCAGGCCCTGCAAGAAGGCCGCGAACTCCGGGGAGTCCTGGATCTGAAGGACGCTTTGCCCACTCACGATATTGCCTCCGGCATGGGTGATGGCTCGGTTTGGGTTACGTTGTGTTGCTGTGACAGTATTACCGCCGAGCGGCTAAAAAGGTCAACAAAAAAATTGTCACTTTTAGCATTTTTGATAAATGGCTGATCTAAATCCAGGTTTTAGCGCAAGGCTCAAGGAAGCCATGCGAAATGCGGGCATTAAGCAGGGCGAGCTTGCAACTCACCTTGGGATGCACCAGTCCGTATTAAGCCGTTATGTTGCCGCTGGGCGCGTCCCTGAGTGGCAAATTTTGACTAAAATAGCTGACAGGTTAAATGTGACCTGCGATTGGCTATTGCGCGGGGAAGAGTCCCCGGCGGCACAGGGTTATCGGGTGGCCGAGCCCGCCCCGGAGCCGATGGTCGAGCGGCAGTTCACGGCCAACAGCATGCGGGCCATGAACCTGGCCCTGGGCCGGCCGATCAATGAGCACCTGCCGCCGGAGATGGCCGAGGCCGAGCTGATCATCCTGGAGTTCAACGCCTGGTTGCGCCGCACGGCCCTGAAAACCCCAGAGGCCATGGCCCTGGTGGCGCCCAGAATCCGAATCCTGATCAATGAAGTGGAGGAACACGCCGCCAGCCCGCCCGAGGCTGGGGCCACGGGACCGGCCGGGCAGCAGCGCGCCAGCAACAACTCCTAGGATTGCCGGGCTGCAACGGGGGGCACACAACAGGGGACAAGCCGGTCCCGAAAACCAAAAAGCCCAAGCCGCCGGACCAACACCAGGCCCGGAGGCGACAATTGCGCCTGGTCTGGAGCAAGCCGGACTAGAGGGGGTGGGGAATGGTCGGGGATGGTGTATCCAGGGTTGAAATTGGCGATCTGGTTTTTGAGATAAAAATCACCACTACATGTGATCCAGAACCGCCACCGCCACCGCGCCAACGAAAAAAGCGCACGCCTAAAAGTGACCACTGGCAAACATCTGTCCGCGCAGCTCAGGCATCACTCATAGACGATGCTGCATCCTGTGATGATACGCTGCTTTTCCATGTTCACGGTAATTCTCCTGAGCCTTACCGGGTTGTCTTTTTGCGTAACGGAAGTAACTTAACGGCACTGTGCTCCTGTCCGGCCTCTTCTAACGGTTATCATTGCAAACACAGAATTGGCTTGCTTATGGGGGACCCTGTTGGGGTCCGGCAAGCCGATCGTGAAAAAATTACACTGCTCCAATCATGGCTAGAAGGCACCGACGTCCAGGCAGCGCTACGGAAATTTCAGGAGGCATCTAAAGCTAGCCGGTCAAATTCTCCCGAGTTGCGAGCAGCAAAGAAGGCCCTTGCAAATGCCATGCATGACTGAAAAGTTAGAAATAAAACATCTTTCATACGTTTGGTTAATCACCTGTGTTATTACGCTGCTGGTTATCTTTCCCGGACCACCCGCCCGTGCGGGCCTTTTTTCTAAATCACCACCCTCCGCCTGGGATCAGCTATTAGTGGTTTTTCGTACCTCGGACGGGGTTCAGAGGAGCCTTTCATTAAAGGGCACAGACCCAGATAAGCCCACCTATTTCCTTTTCCGTGATTTTATTGGACAGATAACCAAGCAAGGAAGTTTAGCTTGGCGCGATGGGTCAATTCCTGACAAATGGATGGGTGATTTAGAAAGCGTGGATGAAGAGACAAATAAGAAGCGGGTTAGTACCTTTATTTTTAGCAAAATTACGGCAGACTGGGGCAAAGACGTGGTAAGCCTAGACCGCCTTTATATCGACGGAAAGGAAATGCCTAATAGTTTAACATCGGCTTTATTCCAGCGAATGGCCGCCGATCACTTCGGATTGGCCCCGGGCGATAAAAACAAGAAGCCTTGACACCACCGGGGCAGGCCGCTAACATGATCCCCACGGACGCCCATCCGAATCGCCGCCCGCCCGACCTGGAGCAATTCCGGGTTGGGCGGAACCTTGCGGCACAACACACCCCAAACCCAGCCCCGATGGCTCACCGTCGCCCAGCTTGCCGAGCGGCTGGGCATGAGCGCCAGTTGGGTGCGCGCCCACGCGGCCGAATACCTGGGCCACAAGCCAGGCGGCTCGGCCGGCGCGCATTGGCGGTTCCCAGCCTCGGCCGTGGAGGCCGCCCTTGAGCGTGGAGCGGCGCAAGCTCACGGGCGGCTGGCGCTGGCGCTACACGCGGATGATCGACGGCGTGAGGCTGCGCAGCCGGTGTCTCTACCTGACCCGGTCCGAGGCCGAGCGCGCCGAAATAGAGGCGGTGGCCAACTATCTACGGACCGGGCAGCGGCCGCAGGAATCAATTGGCACGAGTATTTCAGCCGTGAAGTCGCCAAGCGTCTCAGCACTCCTAGCTGATTGGGTCGCCTGGCTGCACGAACACCGCTCCCCCCGCCACGCCAACGACATGAAAACCCTGCTGGCCCGGGCCTGTGCCCAGGCCCCGGAGCTGGCCCAACTGCCGGCACTGGCCCTGACCGCCCAGGACGTGGAGCGCTGGGCCGCCCGCTGGCGGGCCGACCTGGTGGCCCGGGGTAGGGGCGCGGGCGAGGTCAATAAGTTCCTGCGCTATGCCCAGACCGCGTTCAATCGGCGCGGGGGTTCCTGGGGCCGCCGGCGCGGCCAGCCCGATATCGTGCCCAACCCATTCGAGGTGGTGGACCGCTACGCGGTGGAGCTGGGGGCCAAATACGTCCCGCCGCCGGGCGAGGTGGCGGCGGTGCGCGCGGTGGCCGGCGGGGAATTTGGCCTCTATCTGGACTTGCTGATACAGACCGGGGCGCGGCCCTCGGAGGGCCTGCACCTGACCTGGGAGGACGTGGGGCCGGATTGGGTGGTGCTGCGCACCCGCAAGACCGCCCGGGGCGATCGCCTGCCGCGCCGGGTGCGGATCGGGGCCGGGTTGGCGGCCGACTTGGCCGCCCGCCGGGCGGCGGCCAACGGCGGGCGCTATGTGTTTGGCCAGGCGGACCGGGACGCGCCCCACCACTACATCTGGCCGCGCAAGCAGCACCTGACCGCCTGTGCTCTGGCGGGGGTCCGTCCCTACTCCGTAGGCTGCTACCGCCACCACCACGCGGTGGAGCTGTACCGCCAAACGCGCGACCTCCTGGCCGTCCAGGAGCGCCTAGGCCACGCGGACGCCAAGACCACACAACACTATCTGCGCTCGCTCCTGGCCCGGTGAGTTACCCCCTATTACCCCCAACTCGTGGACATGATGGAGTGTGCAGGAGATAACATATTGTAATCATTGGTGCCCCCGGCGCGATTCGAACGCACGACCTACGGCTTAGGAGGCCGTTGCTCTGTCCTGCTGAGCTACGAGGGCGTTGGTGGCGAAACTTAACACATGCCCGCCGCGCTTGCCAGGTCAGTGGGGCTTGGCTGGCGGGGCGGGGGGCTTGGCGGCCGGCTGGCCGCGGCGGCGCATCTGCATGTCCAGATACCCCTGGCTCAGGGGATAGGGGCCGGACAGAAAGCGGGGACAGGGGTACTGGTCGCAGTCGGCCGAGCAGTAGGCCACCCGCCGGGTCACCGCGCAGCCCAGGATGGAACAGACCCCGCCCAGGAGCTTGAGCTGGGTGGCCAGCTTCTGCTGGGCCTCGGACTCGGTGCCGGCGGCGCAGGGGCCGCACTTGCCCTGGCGGAAAAGCCCGCAGACCAGGCAGTTGATGCCGCAGGCCCCGGTGCCGGAACCCATTTCAGTCCTCCACGCAGAGCCGGCTGACCAGGAGGTTGGTCAGGGCCCAGACCCCGCCCAGGTCCATTTGGTGATGGGCGTGGGCGTCCAGACCCACCACCGCCCGGGCCGGGAATTCCTCGTCCGCCACCCAGAGCAGCACGAACAAGGGCAGCCTGGGCAGCCCGGAAACCGCCACCGCCAGGTCGCCGCCAGCCGCGACCGGTCCGCCGCCCATGGCCGTGGCTCGTTGGGTCAAGGCCTGGGGAGCGCTGCCAAAGCTGGCCTCCAGGTCCTTGGTGTTCACCGCGTGGGCTCCGGTGAAGAACAGGGTGCCGCCGGGCAACTCCTGGGGAGTGACCATGCGTCCGGCCGGGGGCACCCCCAGGGCGCGGGCCAGGTGGGTGACCAGGACCAGGCCGGCCTGATAGCTCACCCGGTGGTCGGGCCGGTCGGCCTCGCGCACCTGGCGGGCGTTGGCGTCCACCAGGTAGGGGCGGCCCAGGAGCGGCAGGCGGTAGACCCCCTCGCTCCATTGCGCCTCGCAGGCCTCCACCGCCAGGGCCGGGGGGCGGGCGTCCAGGTCGTCCCAGAGGGCGGCCGGCAGTTGGTCCGCCCAGCGAAAGAGACGGTTCTCCCCGGGTTCAGCTCTCGTCATCGGGCAGCACTCCGACCAGGCGCTCGTTGGCCAGCCGGCGCTGATAGGGCCGCCAGGCCTGACGCTGCTTAGGGGTTCCCCGTCGGGTGCGGGCGAAGATTTCCAGGTACTTGGCCACCTCGCGCCGCATCAGGTGGCGGGGCACCACTTCCTGGATGCCCCGGATGTCGCCGAAGTAGTCGGGCTCGTCCCAGCAGCGGGCCGAGAGCTCCACCAGGCTGTCGGAGCGCACCGCGTCCTCCTGCACCTCGAAGCCCCGGGCCTTCATCACCCGGGGGCCGGTGAAGATGACCATGGCCCCGGGCTCGGCCAGGCAGATGTCGCCCAGGGCGGCGTAGGAGGCGATGGCCCCGCCGGTGCTGGGGTCGCCCAGGATGGAGATGAAGGGCAGTCCGGCCTGCTTCAGGCGCTCGATGGCGGCCACGGTCTTGTACATCTGCATCAGGGCCACGATGCCTTCGTAGAGCCGCGCCCCGCCGGAGCAGCAGACGCTGACCAGGGGCCAGCCCTTGCGCAGGCAGTATTCCACCGCCAGACGGAATTTCTCGCCAAAGACCACGCCCATGGACCCGCCGGCAAAGGCGAACTCGCTGATGGCCAGCACGCAGGAGTAGCCCATGATGCTGGCCTGGGCGGTGACCAGGGACTCGGTGAAGCCGGTGCGTTTCTTCTGTTTGTCCAGGAAATCGCGGTAATAGGTGTGGATGTCCTCCTCTTCCAGGAGGTCGTGCACATTCATGTTGCGGAACAGCTCGTGGAAGGTGCCGGGGTCGGTCAGGGCGTGGATCCAGCCCGAGGCGTCCAGCACGTGGCGCGCTCCGCACTGGGGACAGCGCTGGTGGTTCTTGAGGTACTCGTCCAGGGGGATGAGGGCCTCGCAGCCCGGGCCGTTGTCGCCGGTGTGTACGTCGGCGCAGCGGATGTAGGCCTGACCCGGGGTCAGGACGGTGCCGTCGCCATAGTAGTCGTCCACGTGGATGGCCCCGGAGGGGGCCTCGATGAGCTTGATATCGCGCGGGGCCTTTTGCAGGCCCTTCAGGGGGCGCTCGATGAAGCGCTTGAGCTCGTAGAAGCGGCCCCGGCGCATCACCCCCAGCTCGTCGGCCAGTTGGAAGCGCTGGGCCATGAGCTTGTCCAGGTTGCGGCGGAAGAGCTCGCGGCTGGTCTTCTCCAGCCAGACCTCCACGTTCTTGGCCAGGCCGTCGGGGTCGGTCACCTTCTTGGTCTGGGGCACCACGGTGTCCACCACGTTGAAATGCTTGACGTCCTTGGCGGTGGACTTGCTGATGGACAGGGCGTCCTCGATCCGGGCGGCGTCGCGGAAGATGATGGCGGCCAGGGATTCGGGCGGGGCGGTGGCGAACAGGGCGTCCTCCACCATGGCCCGGCGGTCGGCCACCTGCACCGCCAGGGCCCCGCCGGAGCCGCCCTCGCCCAGCACCAGGCTGGCGGTGCGGATCGGCACCGTGAGGTAGGCCCGGATCAGGTGGGCGATGAAGAAGGCCTGCAGGCGCAGGGCGCTGTACATGGAGATGTCGGCCCCGAAGGTGTCCACCACCGAGAAGAGCAGGGCGTCCTCGTGGGGGCCGGTCTGCTTGAGCCGTCGCAGGAGGCCCAGGACCTGGGCGTGCTCGTCGGCGTTGAGCATGCCCCAGTTCAGGCGCTTCATGGCCTCGGGATGGTTGAACTGTTCGGGTTTGGGCTTCTGCTGGGCGACGACGTAGACCTGGCGCTGGCCCAGGTGGCCCTCGCCCATGATCAGGTTGTCGCCCACGGCCTCGTAGTCGCGGAAGTCGGCGAACAGGCGTTTGATGATATCAGAGGCCCGGGGACGGAACGGGTGGCGGGTGCGGGTTTTGAACATGTCGAGCAGCTTCACGCCAACTCACCTCGTTTGCGGGAACAACTCGGCCGGGAGGATGGCGTCCCCGGCGGCGATGACCCCCAAAACCAAGCGCGCGGGTCGGACTGGCTCCGCCCGCGGGGGTTGGTTAATCGTAGTGGAGGGGGGGCGGGGTGTCAAGCCGACCCTGGGACTTGGTTTTTGCCCCCAGGGGGCGCTCCGGGCCGGGGGGAAAGACCTTGCGCCCGGCGGGGGGCTCTGTTATAAATCCTTGCACCGCGCCGCCGGCGCGGCCGTTCCCGCATGGATTTATGGTGGCTGTAGCTCAGTTGGTTAGAGCGCCAGGTTGTGGCCCTGGAGGCCGTGGGTTCGAGTCCCATCAGCCACCCCACCCCCCATAGACCGGCGATGCCAAGCCGGTGGCAATCTCAGCGAAGATAATTCAACGGGGCTCGCGGCCCCAACCCAACCCGGTTATCCATTTCAAGGAGCGCATTTCATGGCTAAAGTCGTCATTACCATCGAGGACACCCCGGATGGTGGGGTGGAGGTGTCGGCCGAATTCGATCCCGATCTGCCCGAGGAGTGGAACGAGGACGATCTGACCGAGGCCCAGCTTTTCGCCCTGGCCACCCTGGAGAGCATGGAGCTGGAGGGCGAGGAGGAAGAGGAGGACTAGTCCTCCGTCCCGCCACCGCTCCCCCGCAGTCAGCCGCGGACGCCCCAGCCAGGGGCTCCGCGGCGCGGTTTTTTGGCCGCCGCCCCCCGAATGTGGCACAATTTCGTCATACACCTGGCAAAACATTTTCGCGCCAAGCAGACCTGGGGGTGCCCATGATCGACGCGTCCGCCTTCTGGATCCGGATGGGGGTGTTCTGGGGAGGGTTGGTCTTCTTCCTGCTGCTGGAGTTATTGATCCCCTATCGCCCGCCCACGGTGAGCAAGCTTTGGCGCTGGGTGACCAACCTCTCCCTGACCGCCCTCAACTCCCTGATCCTGGCGATCATTTTCGGCGCGGCCATCCTGGGCACCAGCCATTGCGTCACCGAGCACAAGATAGGCGCCCTCAATTTCATCGGCGGGCCATATTGGCTCAAGTTCCTGCTGGGCCTGGCCTTCCTGGACTTCATGCTCTACGTCTGGCACCTGCTGAACCACGAGGTGCCCCTGATGTGGCGCTTCCACCGGGTGCACCACAGCGACCTGAACATGGACGTCTCCACCGCCACCAGGTTCCACATCGGCGAGCTCAGCCTTTCGGCCATCATCAAGATTTCCCTGATCTATCTCATCGGGGCCGATCCCTTCCTGGTGATCAGCTTCGAGACCCTCCTGGTGCTGATGGCCCAGTTCCACCATTCCAGCCTCAGGATATCCCCGGCCTTCGAGCGCCTGTGGTGGGTGCTGTTCGTGCCGCCCTCCATGCACCGCATCCACCATTCGGTGAAGATCAAGGAGCGCAACACCAACTACGGCACCATCTTCTCGCTCTGGGACCGGGGCCTGGGCACCCTGTTGGCCGCGGTGGACCAGGCTGGGATCAAAATCGGGGTGGGCGGGCATTTCGACCCGGCCAAGCTCAAGCTCCCCGGCCTCCTGACCATGCCCTTCAGCCGCTACGTGCGCTAACACCCAGGAGAAATCCATGCTGCTCAAGGCCCTGTTCTCCAAGGCCCGCGACCTGACCCCGGACCAGGCCCGCCAGTTCATGCACCAGCGTCAGCCCGAGGAATACACCCTCCTGGACGTGCGCCAGCCCGGGGAGTACGAGCAGGGGCACCTCCCGGGGGGCAAGCTGGTGCCTCTGCCCCAACTGACCCAGCGCCTGGACGAGCTGGACCCCAAGAAGCCGGTGATCGCCTATTGCGCGGTGGGGGGGCGCAGTCGGGCGGCGGCGGAGATGCTGGCCGGGCGCGGTTTTGGCGAGGTCTATTCCCTGAAGGGGGGCATCAAGGCCTGGAACGGTCAGGTGGCCCGGGGGCCGGAGTCCCTGGGCCTGGGCCTGTTGACCGGGCGCGAGGACCGGCAGGAGGCCCTGGTGGTGGCCCACGGCCTGGAAGAGGGCCTGCGCCGCTTCTACGAGGCCCTGGCCCCCCGGGCCCAGGATGAGGCCGCCGCCAAGCTCTGCCGGCAACTGGCGGAGATCGAGCTGCGCCACCAGGAGACGATCTGGGAGCTTTACCAGGCCGGGCCGGGGGCGGAGCTGGGGCGGGAGGAGTTCGCCCGCCGGGCTGCCAGCGCGGTGATGGAGGGCGGGGAGACGGTGGAGGAGGCGGTGGCCGGGCGGCTGGCCCAGGGCTTCACCTCGGCCGAATTGCTCTCCGAGGCCATGGGCATCGAGGCCCAGGGTCTGGACCTCTACCTGCGCCTGGCCGAGCGCCTGCGCGAGGCCCGGGCCCAGGAGGCCTTCCTGCGCCTGGCCCAGGAGGAGAAGGCCCACCTGGAGGCCCTGGGCAAGCTCCTGGACGAGCTGCCAGCCTAGGCCCCGCTCACATCAGTTGAATGACATCCTGCGCTTTTTAATGTCATTGCGGGCGTGGCGAAGCAATCTCTTACAGTATTATTTAGTATTTTCGATGCACTATAAAAAAGGGAGAGATTGCCGCGTCGCTTCGCTCCTCGCAATGACAAAAACGAGCCCTTGCACCGGACTCGTGGTTCGCCTGGCTTCGGATTACAGGTTTTAGTTTTTCTTTGGTGTGGGCCAGCCTAGGCCCGCGCCGCCAGCCCGGCCAGCAGCCGGGCGTGGAGATTGTCGAAGCCGCCATTGCTCATGGCCAGGCAGAGGTCGCCGGGCCGGAGTGCGGCCAACAGGGCGGCCAGCAGGGCGTCGCCGTCGTTGAAGGCCCGGGCGTCCTGGCCCTGGGCCTGGAGATCGGCGGCCAGGCGGGTGCTGCTGAAGCGCTCGGCCTCGGGAACCGCCTCCATGCCCGGGGGCTCGCGCAGGAAGACCAGGTCGGCGGCGGCAAAGGCCTGGGCGTAGTCGGCCTGGAAGACGTTGCGCCGGCTGGTGTTGCTGCGGGGCTCGAAGGCGGCCACCAGGCGGCCCGCGCCCGGGCTCCAGCCGGGCAGACCGAACTCCTTGATGGCGGCCAGGGTCTCGCGCACCGCGGTGGGGTGGTGGGCGAAGTCATCCACCACCAGCACCCCGCCGGCCTTTCCCCGCACCTCCTGCCGCCGCTTGACCCCCTGAAAACCCGCCTGGGCCTGGGCGGCCTCGGCCGGGCTCAGCCCGGCGGCCACCAGGGCCGCCAGGGTGGCGACGACGTTCAGGGCGTTGTGCCGGCCGGGCAGGGGCGTGAGGCAGTCCAACTCCGGGCCCTCCGGGGGGGCCACCCGCAGGCGCGCCCCGCCGCCCGGGGCCGGGGTGGCGGAGAGCAGCCGCCAGTCGCAGGCCTGGCCCTGGCCATAGGTCCAGACCGGGCAGGCCGCGGCCCGGGCCTGGGCCAGGACCTCCGCGCTGTCGCCCCAGGCGATGAGACGGCCGTCGGGCGGCAGCTCGGCCACGAACATGGCGAAGGCCCGGCGCACCGCCGCCAGGTCGGCGTAGATGTCGGCGTGGTCGAACTCCAGGGAGGTCAGGATGCCGATCTTGGGCTGGTAGTGAACGAATTTCGGGCGCTTGTCAAAGAAGGCGGTGTCGTACTCATCGCCCTCCACCACGAAATGCGCTCCCGCGCCATCGCGGAAGTTCTGGCCGCCCTCCAGCATGATGCCGCCCACCAGAAAGCCGGGATCGCGGTTGGCGCTGAGCAGCCCGCTGGCGATCAGGGCGGTGGTGGTGGTCTTGCCATGGGTGCCGGCCACCACGATGGAGGTCTTGCCGCTGATGAACAAATGGCCCAGGGCCTGGGGCAGGGAGAGATAGGGCAGGCGGCGGGCGGCCAGGGCCAGGGACTCGGGGTTGTCGCGGCGCATGACGTTGCCCACGATGACCAGGTCCGGGGCCGGGTCCAGGTTTTGGGGGCCATAGCCCACCGCCACCGGGATGCCGGCCGCCTCCAGGAAGGTGCTCATGGGGGGATAGAGGGGGTTGTCCGAGCCGCGCACGGCATAGCCGCGCCGGGCCAGGGCCCCGGCCAGGGCGCCCATGGCCACCCCACCGATGCCCATGAAGTGGATAGTCTTGATCTTTTCCGGAACCAGATTCAGGGAGGGGTCCAAGACGGGCGTGGTCATGTCACCAACCTGGAGCCCAAGGGCGGGACGCCCTTGGGCCTAAGTTTTTGGGAAGGGGGTTTGGGGGAAACCTTTTGTCCACAAAAGGTTTCCCCCAATGCCTTTCACGCTTCCAACTCCCGCCAAGCGGCTTCGTGCACCGCGCGGCGGAAGGCCTTGATCCTGTCGTTGGCGCGGCCCAGGGCCACCCGGTTGGTGAGCAGCACCAGGCCGGTGTTGGCCTGGGGTTGCCACCAGAGGCTGACCCCGGTGAAGCCCAGGTGGCCGACCACGCCGTCCGGGACGTTGGGGCCGGCGGCGCTCTCCGGGCCGCTGGGGGTGTCAAAACCCGGGGTGCGGCCGGAGCCGGGGGTGGCGGCGTCCTTGCTGAAGAGCCGGGCCACGGCCGGGGCCGGCCAGGGACCGCAGCCGGCCAGACAGCGGCAGAGGGCGTCCATAACCGCCGCGACCTCGGCGGCGCTGCCGAAGAGTCCGGCGTGACCAGCCGCGCCGCCCAGGGCGAAGGCGTTCTCGTCCTCCACCGCGCCGTGGATGACCGGCCGGCCGGGCAGGGGGCCGCAGGGCGCGATGCGCTCCAGGGGGACCAGGGTTTGCCCCGGGGCCAGGAAGCGGGGTCCGGCCACGCCCAGGGCGGCCTGGGCCTCCAGGAGCAGCAGGGGCAGCGGCTGCTGGGCGATGCGCGGCAGGAGCAGACCCAGGAGCATATAGCCCAGGTCGCTGTAGAGCGCGGCCTGGCCCGGGGCCTGGGCCAGGGGCTCGTTCATGAGCATGGCCAGGAGCAGGGCCGGGCGCAGGGCCGGGGGCTGACGCTCCAGCAACTCATGAAAGGGCCGCCAGGCCGGGTAGCCGCTGGCGTGGGTCAGGAGCTGGCGCAGGCTGATGCCGGCCTTGGCGGGCGGCACCGGGGGCGAGCCCATGATCTGGGCGAGGCTGTCGTCCCAGGCCAGGCGTCCGGTCAGCTCCAGGTGCAGGGCCACCAGGGCGGTGGCCAGGGGCTTGGTCAGGGAGGCCAGGTCGAAGACCGTGTCGGGCCGGGCCTGGCCGGCGGCCAGGTGCGCGGCGGGAGCGCCGGAGCGCCAGGCCAGGAGCACCAGGTGGGGGGCCACGCCGTGGGCCGCGCCCTGGTCCAGGAGGGCCTGGACCCCAGACCAGTCAGGCAAGCTCCACCCCCACGCTCAGGCGGCCGGTGTCGCCGTCCAACTCGGCCAGAGCCCCCAGGGGGACCAGGCGGTTGGCCGCGCCGTGGCCCACCGGCAGGCCCATGACCACCGGCAGGGGCAGGGCGGAGAGCCGCTCAGCCACGGTGGCGGTCAGGATCTCGGCGTCCGGGGCCTGATCGCTCAGGGAGCCCAGCGCCACCCCGGCCACCTGTCGCCAGACCCCGGCCAGCTCCAACTGGGTCAGCATCCGGTCCAGGCGGTAGGGAGCCTCGCCCACGTCCTCCAGGAGCAGGATCGCGCCCGTCAGGGGCGGGAAGTGGGGGGTGCCCAGGAGGTGGCAGAGCAGGGTCAGGTTGCCGCCCAGGAGCGGCCCCCGGGCCTGGCCCGGGCGCAGGGGGCGACCAATCAGGTGGGCCGGCCAGAGCGGATGGCCGGCCAGGAGGGCCATCAGGTCCTGGCGGCTGGGATCGTCCAGGCGGGCCAACTGGGTCAGCATGGGGCCGTGCAGGCTGACCAGGCCCCGGACGGCCAGGGCGTTCAGGAGGCAGGTGAGGTCCGAGCAGCCCAACAGGGCCCGGCCGCTGGCGGCCAGGGCGTCCAGGTCCAGGCCGGGCAGGAGCCGGCTGCAACCAAACCCCCCCCGGGCGGCCATCACCAGGCCCACCTCGGGGTCCTGGAACACCCGGGCCAGGTGGGCGGCCCGCTGGTCGTCGTCGCCGGCGAAGTAACCCTGACGCCGGGCCACCTCGGGGTCGGCCCGCACGATCAGGTCCGGGGCCAGGGCGCGCAGGATGGCCAGCCCCTCGGTCAGGGCCTTGGCCTCCAGCGCCCCGCCCGGCGCGGTCAGGGCCAACACCTGGCCGGGACGCGGCCAGCGCGGGGGCCGGGCCGGGCTCATTGATTGCGCTGGTAGAGCAGGTACAGGCCGCGCAGGGTCAACAGGTCGTCCACCTCCTCGATGGTGGAGGAGTGGGCGGCGATGATGCCGGCCAGGCCGCCGGTGGCCACCACCTTGCACTTGATCCCGCGTTCGGCGTTGATGGCCCGCACGATGCCGTCCACCAGGCCGGAATAGCCGTAGATGATGCCGGCGTTCATGGAGCCGATGGTGTCCTTGGCCACCACCGACTTGGGCCGGCTGAAGATCTCCACCCGGGGCAGTTTGCTGGCCCGCTGGAACAGGGCCTCGCAGGAGATGACGACACCCGGGGCGATGGCCCCGCCCAGGTATTTGCCGTCGGCGCTGATGCAGTCGAAGGTGGTGGCGGTGCCGAAGTCCACCACCACCAGGTCCGTGGGGAAGCGGTCGTAGGCGGCCACCGCGTTGACGATGCGGTCCGCGCCCACCTCGCGGGGGTTGTCGTAGAGGATGGGCATGCCGGTCTTGATGCCCGGCCCCACAAAGAGCGGGGTCAGGTCGAAGTAGCGGCGGCAGAACTCGGTCAGGGTGGCGTTCATGGGCGGCACCACGCTGCTGATGATCACCCCGTCGATGGAGCCCATGGGCACCGGGCTGCTGGCGAACAGGGCCTTGAGCAGCACCCCCAGTTCGTCGCGGGTGCGCTCGCGCTCGGTGCGCACCCGCCAGTCGGCGGTGAGGCTGTCGCCGGAGAAGACCCCCAGCACGGTGTTGGTGTTGCCCACGTCGATGGCCAGGAGCATGGGGCTTACTCCTTCTCGGCCGCGCCCAGCTCGCGCAGGGCGGCCTCCTTGAGGGCCTGGGCCACGTCGTGCATCAGCCCCGGGTCCAGGGCCTCCACCATGATGCGCAGCACCGGCTCGGTGCCGGAATAGCGCAGCAGGATGCGGCCGCTCTCGCCCAGGCGCTCCTCCTGGCCGCGCATGGCCTTGAGCAGGCCGGGGCACTCGCTGATGGGGGTGCGCTTGGCCACCCGCAGGTTGATCAACACCTGGGGCAGCTTGCGCATGATGCGCTTGAGCTCGGACAGGGGCTTGCCGGTCATGACCATGACGTTGAGCACCTGCAGGGCCGAGAGGATGCCGTCGCCGGTGGTGTTGTAATCCAGGAAGACGATGTGCCCGCTCTGCTCGCCGCCCAGGTTGTAGCCCCCCTGGCGCATGGCCTCCACCACGTAGCGGTCGCCGACCTTGGTGCGCAGCATGCGGATGCCGCGGTCGCGCAGGCAGAGTTCCAGGCCCAGGTTGCTCATCACCGTGGCCACCACCGTGGCCTGCTTCAGGCCGCCGCGGTCGATCAAAAAGTCGGCGCAGATGGCCATGATCTCGTCGCCGTCGATGATCTCGCCGTCCTCGTCCACCATGATGATGCGGTCGCCGTCGCCGTCGAAGGCCAGGCCCATGTCGGCGTCGGTCTCGCGCACCATGGCCGCCAGGCGGTCCGGGTGCAAAGCGCCCACCCCGGCGTTGATGTTGGTGCCGTTGGGCTCCACCCCCACCAGCTTGAGGTTGGCCCCCAGCTCGGAGAGCACCGCCGGGGCGACCTTGTAGGTGGCCCCGTGGGCGCAGTCCACCGCGATGGTCAGGCCGTCCAGGGTGTATTCCACCGGGAAGGTGTTTTTCAGGAAGACGATGTAACGGCCCAGGGCGTCGTCGATGCGCCGGGCGCGGCCCACCGCGTCGGCGGTGGGGCGGGGGGCGTTGCCGTTCTTGGCCTCGAGGCTCAGGGCGTAATCCTCGATGGCGACCTCCATCTCGTCGGGCAGCTTGAAGCCGTTGCGGGCGAAGATCTTGATGCCGTTGTCCTCGTAGGGGTTGTGGCTGGCGCTGATGACGATGCCGGCGTCGGCCCGCATGTTGCGGGTGAGGAAGGCGATGGCCGGGGTGGGCAGCGGCCCCACCAACAGGGTGTCCACCCCCATGGAGCAGATGCCGGCCACCAGGGCGTTCTCCAGCATGTAGCCGGACAGGCGGGTGTCCTTGCCGATGATGATCTTGCGGCGGCCGGCGTGGGATTTGAGCACGCTGGCCACGCCCTGGCCGATGCCCATGGCCATTTCCACGGTCATGGGATGGACGTTGGCCACCCCGCGTACGCCGTCGGTGCCGAAGAGCTTGCGCTGCACTTCCATCGAGAGGTCCTCGTCTCAAGGCCCGGGCGCGCCGCCCGGGGCGGATTTGGTTTATTTCTTTTCGCCGGGGGCGGGTTTTTCCGGCCGCAGCTTGACCTGGGCCTCGACCTCCATCACGCTGACCCGCACCGTGCGTCCGGGGGGCAGGCGCAGGCGCACGCTCTGCTGGAAGCTGTCCCGGTGCTGGTCCAGGTCGATGGGCGCGGTCCAGATCCAGTCCAGGTCGCCCAGGTCCTCCTGGCGGCCGGAGACGACGACCTTGTCCGGCTTGAAGCTGACCTCGGCCACCTGCAGGCCGTCGGCCGGCTGGCCGGTCAGCACCGGGCGCACCTGCACCTCGCGGGTGACCCGCTTGGCCAGGGTGATTGTGAACCGGCTGGGGCTCAGGCGCAAGACCGTAAGGCCCGGCGGCAGTTTCAGGTCCTCGGGCAGGACCTGCACCACGTGCTCGCCCGGACCCAGGCCGGCCAGGTTCACCGGCTTGACCAGGCGCTCGTTGGCCGCGCGGCGGATCAGGGTGCGGGGGCCGTAGAGGCGCACGTCCACGTCGCCCACCACGTCGTCGACCACCAGGAGGTCCACCGGGATGTTGGTGATCTCCACCGGCACCCGCAGGCTGATCTCGCTCTTCTCCTGGCCGGCCACGAAGAGCCACATCGCCAGCGCGATGGCCAGGGCCAGGAGCTTCAGCGACCAGTTCTTGCTGAGCAGCTCAAGCACCGCGCCGGCTCCAGGCGAAGAGTCTCCGGCGCCGCTTCTGGCCCACCTCGAACAGCTCGAACAGGAGATTGCGCAGGGCCACCGCGTCCAGGTCCGGGGTCAGCTTGCCGCCCACGGCCACGCTGACCCGGCCGCGCTCCTCGCTGATGATCACGCAGACCGCGTCGGTCTCCTCGGAAAGCCCCAGGCCGGCCCGGTGGCGAGTGCCCAGGTGGCGGGCCAGGGCGGGGTTGGCCGACAGGGGCAGCAGGCAGCGGGCGGCCAC
Source organism: uncultured Desulfarculaceae bacterium (assembly GCA_937908275.1). Lineage (GTDB taxonomy): Bacteria > Desulfobacterota > Desulfarculia > Desulfarculales > Desulfarculaceae > JACRDC01. The sequence goes on from CALERA010000310.1 coordinate 24,464, forward strand.
GATGCGCTCGCCGCTGACCACCGCCGCGCCGTCGTGCAGGGGGCCGCTGGTCTGGAAGAGCTGGATGAGCAGCTCGCGGCTCACCTTGGCCTCCAGGTGGACCCCGCTCTCGATGTAGTCGGCCAGGCCGATGTGGCGCTCCAGCACGATCAGGCCGCCGGTCATGCGCGAGGCCAGGGCCACCGCGGTGCGCACGACCTCCTCCAGGGTGGAGTTGGCCTCGGTCTCGGCGCTGGCGAAGGGACCCTTGCCCAGGCGGGCCAGGGCGCGGCGGATGTCGGCCTGGAACAGGATGATGATGACCAGGATCAAGCTGGAGAGAAAGGACTGGATGACCCAGTTGATGGTCTGCAGGCCCAGGCGCTGGCTGACCACCAGGGCCACGAAGACCACGCCCAGGCCCAGGAGCATGTGCATGGCCCGGGTGCCCTTGACCAGCAGGATGCCCTGGTAGACCACGAAGGTCACCAGGAAGATGTCCAGCAGGTCGCGCCAGGTGATCTGGCCTATGAGGGCCAGGACCTCGCTCATGAGGCCTCCCGGGCCGCCATCACCGCGTCGCCGACCAGCAGGGCGTCGCGCAGGGGGGCCACGTCGTGCACCCGCACGATCTGGGCCCCCAGGGCCGCGCCCAGCAGATGCACCCCCAGCGAGCCCCAGACCCGGTCGGCCGGGGTGGCGCGGCCGGTGAGGTGGCCGATGAAGGCCTTGCGGCTGGCCCCCAGCAGCACCGGATAGCCCAGGCGGGTCAGGGCCGGCAGGTTGCGGATCAGTTCCAGGTTGTGGGTCAGGGTCTTGCCAAAACCGATGCCGGGGTCCAGCACGATGGCCTCGCGCTCCACTCCGGCCGCCAGGGCGGCCCTGGCCTGGGCCGCCAGGAAGTCGCGCACCTCGCTCACCACGTCGTCGTAGTGCGGGTCCTGCTGCATGGTGCGCGGGGTGCCCAGCATGTGCATCAAGACCAGGCCGGCCCGGCTGCGGGCGGCCAGGGCCGCCATCTCGGGATCGCCCTGGAGGGCGGTGATGTCGTTGATGATTTCGGCCCCGGCCGTGCAAGCGGCCGCGGCCACCTCGGCCTTGTTGGTGTCGATGCTCAGCACCGCGTCGCAGCGGGCCTTGAGCTCGCGGATCACCGGCAGCACCCGGTCCAACTCGACCGCCGCCGGGGTGGGCTCGCTGCCCGGCCGGGTGGTCTCGCCCCCGATGTCCAGGATGCGCGCGCCCTCGGCCGCCAGCCTGAGGCCCTGCTCCACCGCCGCCCGGCGGTCCAGGAACCGGCCGCCGTCACTGAAGGAGTCGGGCGTAACGTTGACCACGCCCATGATCACGGTGCCCTGGTCCAGGGGCAGCTCGCGCCGGGGCAGGCGGATGCGGCGGGGGGCCTCAGTCACGGGGCTCCTCGCCGGGATCCTGGGGCTTGGGCTCGGCCGGGCCTTCCCCGGCCGGCGGGGCGGCCTGGGGACCCTTGTAGAGCTTCTCCTCCTGGTCGTAGCGCCGGGGGAGCTGGATCTCGCTCTTGGCCCGGTGGGGCCGGGGCCGGCCGGCCACGATGGCGTCCACCGCCTCGGCGTCCAGGGTCTCCTCCACCAGGAGGGCCTCGGCCAGGGCGTTGAGCTTGTCGATGTTCTCCCGCAGCAGGTCCAGGGACTTTTGGTGGGCCTCGGTCACCAGGCGGCGCACCTCGTCGTCAATGGCCTGGGCGGTCTGCTCGGAGAAGTCGCGGTTGGTGGCGATCTCGCGGCCCAGGAAGATCTGCTCCTCCTTCTTGCCGAAGGTCAGCGGACCCATGGCCTCGCTCATGCCCCACTCGCAGACCATCTTGCGGGCCAGGCCGGTGGCGCGCTCGATGTCGTTGCCCGCGCCGGTGGTGACGATGCCCAGGGCCAACTCCTCGGCCGCCCGCCCGCCCAGCAAGATCGCCAGGTTGCCGATCAGGTAGGTGCGGGGGTAGGTGTGGCGGTCGTCGGTGGGCAACTGCTGGGTCAGGCCCAGGGCGCGGCCGCGGGGGATGATCGTCACCTTGTGCACCGGGTCGGTGCCCGGCACCAGCTTGGCGATCAGGGCGTGGCCGGCCTCGTGGTAGGCGGTGGTCTTCTTCTCCTCGTCGCTCAGGATCAGGCTGCGGCGCTCGGTGCCCATCAGCACCTTGTCCTTGGCCTTCTCGAAGTCCTCCATCTCCAGGCGGTCCTTGTTGGTCCGCGCGGCCAACAGCGCCGCCTCGTTGACCATGTTCTCCAGGTCCGCGCCGGAGAAGCCGGGGGTGCCCCGGGCGATGATGGCCAGGTTCACGTCCGGCCCCACCGGGGTGCGCCGGGTGTGGACCAGCAGGATCTGCTCGCGGCCCTTGACGTCGGGCACCGGCACCACCACCTGGCGGTCGAAGCGCCCGGGGCGCAGCAGGGCCGGGTCCAGCACGTCGGGGCGGTTGGTGGCCGAGATCAGGATCACGCCCTCGTTGGACTCGAAGCCGTCCATCTCCACCAGGAGCTGGTTCAGGGTCTGCTCGCGCTCGTCGTGCCCGCCGCCCAGGCCGGCCCCGCGATGGCGGCCCACGGCGTCGATCTCGTCGATGAAGATGATGCAGGGGGCGTGCTTCTTGCCCTGCATGAACAGGTCGCGCACCCGGCTGGCGCCCACGCCCACGAACATCTCCACGAAGTCCGAGCCGCTGATGGAGAAGAAGGGCACCCCGGCCTCGCCGGCGATGGCCCGGGCCAGCAGGGTCTTGCCGGTGCCGGGCGAGCCCACCAGGAGCACGCCCTTGGGGATGCGGCCGCCCAGGCGGGTGAACTTCTTGGGATCGCGCAGGAACTCGACGATCTCCGCCAGCTCCTCCTTGGCCTCCTCCACCCCGGCCACGTCCTCGAAGGTGATGCGCTTGCCGCCGGGCTCGGTCTGCAGCCGCGCGCGGCTCTTGCCGAAGCTCATGGCCTTGCCGCCGCCCATCTGCATCTGGCGCATGAAGAAGACCCAGACGCCGATCAACAACAGCATGGGGAACCAGGAGACCAGGAGGCTCATGTACCAGGGCGATTCCTCGGCCGCCTTGGCGGTGATCTTCACGTTCTTGGTCCGCAGGGTGCGCACTAGGTCGGGATCGTCGGGCGCGTAGGAGCGGAAGGACTGGTTGTCGGAGGTGCGGCCCTGGATCTCCTGGCCCTGGATCACCACGCTCATCACCTGCCCGCGCTCCAGGGCGGACATGAACTCGCTGTAGGGCCAGACCTCGGAGGGGCTGGGTTTGTTGCCCATGAATTGGACCACCAGGACCATCAGCAGGCTGATGACCAGCCAAAGGGCCAGGTTTTTATATAACGGGTTCAAGGATCGTCTCC
>CALERA010000311.1 GCA_937908275.1 uncultured Desulfarculaceae bacterium
GGCCTGGTTCACCTGGGCCCGGAGCTTGTCCACCAGGTCGCCCTGGTCCTGGTCGTTGACCTTGACTCGGCTGGCCATTTCCTTGAGGGCCTGGCTCACGCCCTGGTCCTGGTTCTGGGCGGCAACGGTCAGCACCGCCAGCATGGCCTCGGGGCTGGTCTGGCCGGCGCTGTCAACCGCCTTGGCCAACAGCGAGTCGATCTGCTTCTGGCTCAGCCCCAGGCGGGAGAGCAGGTCGGTGAGGACCTTGCGGTCCACCTGCCTGGCCGCGCCGTCGGTCTGGGCCAGCAGCTCGGGCAGGCCGCGAATCTGGAGCTTGCCGTCGCTGGTGGTGGTCTGCTTGTCCAGGAAGGTGCTGATCTGCTCCTGGGTCAGGCCCAGGTCCTTGAGCACCTGGACCAGCAGGGAGGTGTCCTCGGGGTTAAGGGTCAGGGTCGGGCCTTGCAGGGGCGCATATTGCGGCAGCAGGGCGAAGACCCGGCCCAGGTTGATGTCGCCGTTGTCGTCCTTGGCCCGCTCGATGATCTGCTTGGCGTCCTCGGCGCTGTAGCCGGACTCCTCCAGGACTTTTTGCAGCTTATCCCGGTCGTTGTAGGACAGGGTCATCTTCTCCACCGGCTGGCCGGTGTCGGTCAGGGCCTGCTTGAACTGTTCGATGGGCGTGGTGGTGCTGACCGTGCCGCTGGACTGGGCGCTGGTGGTGGTGAACCCGCTGGCCTGGCTGGTCTGGGTGCTGGCGTCGGTCGAGAGAGTCTGGGACTTGACCGTGCTGGTCAGGTTGGCCAGCAACTCGTCGAAGCCGCTGGCGCTGGCGCCCTTGCGGACCGAACTCAGCAGGCTGGACAGGTAGGTGCTGGCATCGAGATTCACCGCGGTCGTACTCACTTGCTCCTCCATGAGCAGTCAGGTCTGACCGCCAGGGAAGCAAGGGCGATGCCAGTTGGGAGTGATTAACTAAAAGATACTAATTACGGAGAGATGGAAATCGGCCGTTTGGCCGTGATCGCGGTCTGGGGGCAAGATTTGCCAGGAACGGCCCGCCGGGGGCCAGCGTTTTTTGCCGGGAGGCGGCCGCCGGCCACCCCGTTCACGGTTGCTTATCGGCCGGCTCGACCCCGGACATGAGGCTTTTTTCGCGGGGCGGACCTCAGGCCGGGGGCGCGGCGGCGATGGCGTGGTCCCGGCCGCCCAGGCGCAGGGCGAAGCCGTCCCCGGACTCCACGATGGCCTCGGCGATCTGGTAATAGGCCTGGCGGATGAAGCGGGCCGGGAAGCCGCCGCCCTTGACCCGGCAGTAGAGCACCCCGTTCTCCCCCAGCCAGAGGCCGGCTGGGTCCAGGGGCTCGCGGGAGCCGTCGTTGAGGGTCAGGCTGGCGCTCTCCGGCCCCAGGTCCACGCTTTTCACCACGAAGAAGGTGTCGGCCACCTCCAGTTGGCACTGCTGCTGGCCCACCCGCAGGAGATAGACCCCATCCTCCAGGTGGACCGAGGCGAAGATCAACTCCAGGATGCCGGGATGGATCATGGGTGCGCCGTTGGTGGAAAGCTCGCCCTCGGGGCTGACCTGGATCAGGCAGGGGGGCAGCTTGCCGGTCCAGCCGGCGGGAATGAAGGCGGACAGGTCGTCGGGGCTCATGCGGCGTTCTCCGGCTCGGGGATGGCGCGGGCGTTATCCATTGATATAGACCCAGGCCGGGCCGGAGGCAAGTCCGGGATGGCCTCCGGCTGGGCTGGCTCTGGCCGAGGGGGGCGGGCGGCGGTAAAGTGAATGAAACTTGGTCCGGGAGCCGGTTCGGCGCCCGACCGGGTCGCGCGCGGATGGCCGCCATTATTATCCTTCCTGGCCCGCGCCGCGTCCCTGGCCCCGGATTTCGCCCCTTTGGAGGAAGCATGGATCCCGCGGTGCGGCGGGCCCTGGCCCTGGCGGCCGGCCCGGAAAACTTCGACACGGGCTTTGACCAGCGCCTGCTCTATGCCAGCGACGGCACGGGCAAGCAATTCCCGCCCCAGGCGGTGGTGCGGGCGGTGGACACTGCCCAGATCAGCCGGGTGCTGGCCACCTGCTCGGCCCACGGGGTGCCGGTGGTGCCCCGGGGGGCGGGCTCGGGCCTCACCGGCGGGGCCCTGGCCGTGGCCGGGGGCGTTGTCCTGGACATGGCCGGCCTCAACCGGATCATCGAGATCGACCCCGCCGACCAGGTGGCGGTGGTCCAACCCGGGGTGGTCACCGCCGATCTCCAGACCGCGGCCGAGAAACTGGGCCTGTTCTATCCCCCGGACCCGGCCAGCACCGGATTCTCCAGCCTGGGCGGCAACGTGGCCGAGAACGCCGGGGGGCTGCGGGCGGTGAAGTACGGCGTCACCCGGGACTATGTGATGGGATTGACGGCGGTTTTGATGGACGGGCGGGTCTTCCACACCGGCTCGCGCACCATCAAGTCCGTGGTGGGCTACGACCTGACCCGGCTGTTGGTGGGCAGCGAGGGCACCCTGGCGGTGATCGTGGAGATCACCCTGCGCCTGAAGCCCCTGCCCGAGGCCAAGACCACCATCAGCGCGGTCTATGCCCGCCTGGGCGACGCCGCCCGGGGCGTGGGGGACCTCTTGGCCAGCGGCATCGTGCCCACCGCCATCGAGTTTATGGACGACGACACCATCCGCATCGTGGAAAACTACGCCCACATCGGCCTGCCGGTGGGCGCGGCGGCCATGCTCCTGGTGGACGTGGACGGCCCGCCAGAGGTGGTGGAGCGCCAGGGGCGGGACGTGGCCGAACTGCTGCGCCAGGCGGGCGGCGACCCGGTGCGCCTGGCCCGGGACAAGGCCGAGGCCGAAGACCTGTGGCGGGCCCGGCGGGCGGCCGGCCCGGCCACCTATCAGATGGGACCCCACAAGATCAACGAGGACATCGTGGTGCCCCTGGGGCAGTTGCCGGAAATGGTCAGGCGTCTCAAGGAGATCGCCAAGCAGCGCCAGGTGACGGTGGTCTCCTTCGGCCATGCCGGCGACGGCAACATCCACGTCAACATCATGTGCGACCAGTCCGACCCGGACCAGTTGGACAAGGCCGTCCAGGCCCGCAGCGACGTCTTCGCCCACGCCCTGGCCCTGCGGGGCAGCCTTTCCGGCGAGCACGGCATCGGCATCAGCAAGATGGGTTTTGTCACCTCCGAGACCGACCCGGTGGCCCTGGAGCTGATGAAGGGGCTGAAGAAGACCTTTGATCCCAAGAACCTGCTGAACCCGGGCAAGATGTGGCCCCCCACCAGCTAGGCCCCCGCGTCCTGGCCCAGCTCCCGGAACCGAGCCGGCGGTCAGGCAACTGACCGCCGGGCAAGTTCGTGGCGATGCGGTTTCAGGCCTGGACGGGGCGCGGCTTTTCCAGCAGGTATATCACGGTGTCCCCGCCCAGCAGCGACGACAAGGCCCGGTCCAGCCAGGCGTAGACCCCGTCCGGGACCAGGTTGAGCCGGGAATGGAATACCCGGCCAATGTTCTTGCTCTTTTTGATTCGGGTCAGCAACCAGTCCTGTTCGATCCGGGCCGCGACCTTCAGGCCCAGGGCCTTGGCCGTCCCCGCGATGTCGTAGGCGCAGGCCAGGTATTGATGCCCCGCGATCTGGGCCTGGCGGGGCGGGCCATAGGTGATGACCAGCCTGCCCCCCGGGGCGGTGATCCACGCCATTTCGGCAATAATCGCAGGGACATCCGGCAGCACCGGCAGGGTGCGGATG
>CALERA010000312.1 GCA_937908275.1 uncultured Desulfarculaceae bacterium
AGCAGATCCTGACCTTCAGCCGCAAGGCCGAGGCGGACCTGAAGCCCCTGAACCTCAACACCACCGTGAACCTGGTCCTGAAGATGCTGGCCCACTCCCTGCCCAAGATGATCGCCATCGAGACCCGCCTGGCCCCGGACCTGCCCCTGATCAACGCCGACGCCAACCAGATGGAGCAGGTGTTGCTGAACCTGGCCACCAACGCCGGCGACGCCATGGCCGAGGGTGGACGGCTTCTGATCGAGACCCACGAGGTGGTGCTGGGGGCGGAGTACTGCGGGCAGCATCTGGACTCCCACCCTGGCCGCCACGTGCTGTTGCAGGTCTCCGACAACGGCCAGGGCATCGCCGGCCCGGACCTGGAGCACATCTTCGATCCCTTCTTCACCACCAAGGCGGTGGGGCAGGGCACCGGCCTGGGGCTTTCCACGGTCTACGGCATCGTCAGGAACCACGGCGGACACGTCTACTGCTACAGCGAAATCGACCTGGGCACCACCTTCAAGGTCTACCTGCCGGTGCAGCCGACCCTGGATCAGGCGGGCCAGATGGAGCCCGCCCTGCCCGAGCAATTGTTCTGGGGCGAGGAGACCGTGCTGGTGGTGGACGACGAGCCGGCCCTGCGCGAGTTGGCCAGCCGCACCCTGCAGGGCATGGGCCACCGGGTGCTGACCGCCGCCAGCGGAGAGGAGGCCCTGGCCCTCTACCAGGCCCGGGGCCAGGAGATCGACCTGGTGCTGATGGACCTGGGCATGCCGGGCATGGGCGGCCACAAGTGCCTGAAGGAGATCCTGACCCTGGACCCTGCGGCCAAGGTGGTCATCGCCAGCGGCTACTCGGCCAACGGCCAGGTCAAGGCCTCGCTGGAATCCGGCGCGGCCGGCTACGTGGCCAAGCCCTACCGCAAGGCCGACCTCCTGACCACGGTGCGCGGGGTCCTGGACGGGGGATAGCCCCCGCCCGCTTCTCCTCCCCGGCCCGACCGCCCCGCCACCTTCCCCCCGATCCCCGTCTAGGGTTCATACTCCAGCACGTCGCCGGGCTGGCACTCCAGCACCCGGCAGATGGCCTCCAGGGTGGTGAAGCGCACCGCCCGGGCCCGGCCGGTCTTCAGGGTGGAGAGGTTCTGGGGGGTGATTCCGATGGCCTCGGCCAGGTCCTTGGAGGACATCTTGCGCCGGGCCAGCATCACGTCGAGATTGACGATTATGGACATGGCGCACTCCTAGATGGTCAGGGCGTCGGCTTCGCGCAGCAGGCGGGCCTCGTCCAGGACCCGAGAGGCGAAGACCAGGGCCAGGCCCAGGCAGCCGCCCATGATTTCGGAGCCGGAAAGCGAGGCGCTGATCATGTGCTGGCCGGCCGGGTTGTGCATGGTCAGCACCAGGGTGGTCAGGGAGCCGGACACCACTCCGGCGACCTGGGCCGCCAGCAGCACCCAGCCGGTGCGGGCCAACAGCCCCACCGTGGTCGCGCTGAACAGCTCGCCCCGGGCGAACTCGCCGAACAGCCGGGCCAGGTGCCACATGGCCGCCATCTGCAACGATCCCGGCAGCATGAAGACCAGGAAGCCCAGGAGCTTCATCTCCCCGGTCACCGGACCGCGCACCAGGCCGGGATCGATGCCCAGGCTGCCCGGGAAGGGACCCAGGCGGCCGGACAGGACCAGGTCGAGATTGAGCCAGATCAGGGCGGACAACAGCGGGATCGCGCCCAGGACCAACAGGAAGAACACCCGGAACCGACGGCTCAGTTGCTGCATGCGAGTCATGATCTCCTTCCTTTCGACATCAGGGTTGGCATCTGGAGAAATGGTAGCATAAAATTATCGATAAACAATAAAAAATGATCGCTACAAATTATTTTATATCCCCTAAACAATAAAGAAGCAGCCTCCCCGGCGGCGCGCCGGTGGGCGCGGGAACGCGGTGGGATCCCCGGGGCGGGTTGGGCCTAAGTAGCCAGATTTTTGCTTGAACTTTGCGGTAAGTGGGCGCAGGATATGTTGACACTTCATACATCCGAGGTTGACTCGGGTTCGTGGGAGGTGCAGCCCAACCCGCCAGGGCTGGGCGAACCAGGCCCTCAAGCGCGGGCGGGCTCCGCCAGCGGGTGAGCGCGGCATGGGCCGCGGGAGAAAGGCGCATCTAAACCGTCAAGGGGGGAACCAATGTCCACGACCAGCTATTTTTGGCATGATTTCGCGGCGCGGGAGGTCGGCAAGGCCCATGAGATCGCCGGCGCCCTGGGGTTGGGGCCGGAGTTCGATTCCGACACGGCCTGGAAGGAGATCGGCCGGCTGCGGGAAAAGGACTGGCGGACGCTCATCGAGGCCTGGCTGGGCCGCCGGGCCGACTTCGAGCAGGTCAGCCATGACTTTGTCAGGGAGATGCAGCCGGTGGTCAACGTGCGGGCCTGCATGAAGGCCATCGTCGCCGTGGCCAACCTGGTCGCCCCGCTGGTGGCCATCTTAGGCCTGGACGATGCCGCCCTGTTCGCCCGGAGCCTGGTCAAGATGGTGGGCCAGTGGGGCTGCGAGACCGCCAGGGGACTGCTGGGCGATGGTCCGGCCGGGCAAAAAATCGCGAACTCGCAGTTCTCGGCCCAGTTCGCGAACCTGCTCACGCAGTACAACGATGACTCCCATTGGCGGATGTTGGGCAAGCTGACCCAGGGTCAGTGGGCGCAGATTCTGGAATCGGCGGCGAGGGAAAAAGGTGTCGGCCCAAAGACCAACAAGGTGATCGAGGATATCTTATGGACCATTGGCGCAGGGACAATAGCAAGCCTCGTGGTCGTTATCATCGCCCTGGTTGGCATTGTTCTGTTGGCCCTTGAAGCAACAGGAGGCGTGATCTTGATCGCCGCCTTGATCGTGTTGGTGATTATCGCGATCGTAACGTTGGGTTGCGTTCTCGCCCGCTTCCTGCTGTCCCTGGGCATTCTCGACGACAAGGGCGCTCCCGAACTGGAAGGGGCCCAGGAGCAGATCCGGGAGTTGGCGCGCAATGGCTATCTGGTTCCTTATCCCAGCGCGACCCAGGCCTGAGGCTTGATCCCAACCCCGGCGTCCGGCCAAGCCACCCGCGGAGGCCAGAGGGTGTCCCGCGGGAGCAGGGACGCCGGCGGTTGGGTCTTGACCAGGCGGTCGCGCCCGTGGCCCAGGCTGCCGCGGTGCGATGCGCGCGCCGCTCCCGGCGGCCTGGCGCGCGTCGGCCACCAGACGCCGAGGCCCTGGGTTGAAGCGAGCCAAGGCACGGCGTCGGCCGCGCCCCACCCTGAACCCTAACCACCCGCCTCCTGGCCGGCATCCAGCGCCAAACCGCCCAGAAAACGACGCCCGACTGGCGGGCGCGGCCAAGCGGGCAGCCCAATGATTCCGCTTGTAAGCCCAGGTGTTCGCTGGCAGGATATGTTGACATGACTCACATGTGCCGCCCTCGGGCCTTGGGGGAAGCCGAGGGCGCGGCGACCGCCGCGGGATGCGGGCCTAACAACCATCAAGAGGTGAGCGAATGTCCACGGCAACCTATTTTTGGCATGATTTCACGGCGCGCGAGAGTGGCAAGGCCCAGGAGATCGCCAGCGTCATCGGCCTTGGTCCGGAGTTAGACTCGGACGCGGCCTGGAAGGAGATCGGCCGCCTGGGGGAAAGGGACTGGCGGACGATCATCGAGGCCTGGCTTGGTCGCCCGGCCGACTTCGAGCAGGTCAGCCATGCCTTGGTCAGGGAGATGCCGCCGGTGGCCGACGCGCGGGCCGGCATGAAGGCCATCGCCGTGGTGGCCGGCCTGGCCGCCCCGCTGGTGGCCGTCTGCGGCCTGGATGACGCGGCCCTGTTCGCCCGGAGCCTGGCCAAGATGGTCGGCCAGTGGGGCTGCGAGACCGCCAGGGGACTGCTGGGCGCGGGACCCGCCGGGCTTGGCATCGCCAATTCCCAGTATTCGGCGCAATTCGCGGAGCTGGTCAGGCAATACAACGATGACTCTTACTGGCGGTCGCTGGCCAAGATCACCCAGGATCAATGGGTGCAGATCCTGGAATCGGCGGCGCTGGAAAAAAGTGTCGGCCCAAACACCGGCAAGATCATCCAGGGCGTACTGACGGCCTATGCCTTTGCCGCGGTGGGGGTTCTCGCGGAGATGGTCGTCCTTATCGTGGCTTTGTTCCTGGCGGCCCTGTTATCGATTGCCCTGGCAGCCATAGTCATCATCGCCGCCCTGATCGTGATGATCGTCATCGCCATCGCCACGGTCGGCTGTGTCGTCGCCAGTTTGCTGCTTCCCCTGGGCATTCTTGGCGCCAAGGAGACGCCGGCAGGCGAAGAGACCCGGGAGCAGATCCTGGCCTTGGTGCGCGACGGGTGCCTGGTGCCTTACCCCAGCGCGACCCCGGCCTGAGGCTTGATCACCGCACGGCGGGTTGCCTGATTAACCGTATTGAGGGGAGGGACGGGCGGCGCCCCTGGCCGCTCGCCCTTTTTTGTGGGGCTCGACCCGGCGACCAGCCGGCAGACGCGCGCCGGGTCGCGCGCCGGACGGCCGATTCAGGCGGGCCTATTCCCAGGAAGCCGCGAACGAGTGTAACATTGACTGACACCGCGTCATTCGGGCTTGGCGGATGCTCGGCCCGATCAAGGGAGCCAGTCGCATGAGCTATCATCCGCAAGATTTTGACAAGGCCGCGTCCACCTGGGACTTGAACCCCCGCCGGCTCAAAATGGTGCAGGAGGTGGCCCGGGCCATCGCGGCCGAGGTGAGCTTGAGCCCGGACCTGGAGGTGCTGGATTTCGGCTGCGGCACCGGCCTGCTCAGCCTGCACTTGCAGCCCATGGTGGGCCGGATCACCGGGGCCGACACCTCGCCGGGCATGTTGGAGGCCCTGACCGAGAAGGTGAAAACCCAGGGCCTCGGCAATGTCGCCACGCTCCTGCTGGACCAGGAGCAAAACGCAGCCCTGCCCGGGGCCTACGACCTGATCGTGAGCAACATGACCTTGCACCACGTGGACGATGTGCCGGCCCTGCTGCGCCGCCTGGGCCAGGCCCTCAAACCGGGCGGGTGTCTGTGCCTGACCGACCTGGACCTGGACGAGGGCCAATTCCACGAGGACTCCCAGGGCGTGTTCCACGACGGCTTCGACCGGGCCTGGCTGCGCGAGCAATTCGAGCGAGCCGGCTTGGCGGTGCGGAGCCAGCGCACCGCGGCCACCATGACCAAGCCCGCCCGCGACGGCGAGGTCCGGGACTTCACGATCTTTCTGACTGCCGGATGCAAACCCGCCCAATAGCCGGGGCTGGACCCCACGCTGTGCTCCTGTTTGCGCCGTAAGGACGCCAACCCACGGGCGACAGCCGCGAAAGGTTCAGCCGAACCGGTTTCTCGGTGATGTGCCGGTCTGCCAATCCTCCGAGGAGCTGGCCCGGGTGGGCGCGGCCCTGGCCGAGTTGGAGCGGGAGGGCCTGGATC
>CALERA010000313.1 GCA_937908275.1 uncultured Desulfarculaceae bacterium
AAGGGGGATATTGGAAACGGGACACCCCGCAGAGGTCCGCGCCGCCGTAGCAGCACCAGTTGCAGATGATGCCCAGCATCTTGGGGGTTAACTTGGCGTCAGCGCTCACTTTTTATCTCCTTGGCCCGGGCCGCCGCGCGGCCGCTCGGGATCGCTTACTGGTGCAACGCGGCCCGGATCTGGTTCAGCAGGGCGTCGTCGGTGTAGTGCTTGAGCTGGATGGCGTCGGTGGGGCACTTGGTGTTGCACAGACCGTCGCCCTTGCACAACACCGGGATAACGCTGGCCTTCTTGCCCTGCTTGGTCTCGCGCAGCTCGATGGCCCCATAGGTGCAGGCCTCGGCGCAGGCCCCGCAGCCCATGCAGCGGTTTTCCTCCACCTGGCAGACCGAGCCCGAGGCCACCACGGTGTCGTTGGCCAGCAGGGTCAGCACCCGCCCGGCCGCGCCATAGGCCTGGTTCACCGTCTCGGACATCAGCTTGGGATAGTGCCCGATTCCGCAGAGATAGACGCCCTCGGCCCCGAAGTCCACCGGGCGCAGCTTGACGTGGGCCTCCTGGAAGAAGCCGTCCGCTCCCAGAGAGACCTTGAACATCTGGGAGACCTGCTTGCTCTCGGCCGAGGGAATCACCGCCGCGGCCAGGGCCACCACCTCGGCCTCGACCTCCAGCTCCTGGCCCAGGATCTGGTCCAGCACCGCGACCTTCAGGCCCTCGCCGCTCTCCCCCGGCTCCACCCGGGGCGGGTGCTCGGGATCGTAACGGATGAACTTCACGTTCTTTTCCGAGGCCTGGCGGTAATAGTCCTCCTTGAAGCCATAGGTGCGCACGTCCCGGAACAGGATGTAGATGTCGATGTCCGGATTGATTTCCTTGAGCTTCAGGGCGTTCTTGACCGACTCGCTGCAGCAGATCCGGCTGCAATAGTTGCGGTCCTGGTTGCGGCAGCCCACGCACTGGATCATCACCACATTGCGGGCGGATAGCACGCCATCGTCGCCCTGGACGATGCGCTCCTCCAGCTCCAGGTGGGTCAGCACCCGCGGGTCCTGGCCGTAGAGGTATTCCGTGGGCTGGTAGACCTCCGCGCCCACGGCCAGGACCGTGGCCCCGTGCTTGATCTCGCTGATCCCCCGGTCGGACTTGATCTTGGTGGTGAAGCTGCCCACGTAGCCCTGGGCCTCCAGGATCTCGGCCTTGGTGTAGACGTGGACCAGAGTGTGCTGCAAAACCTGGCGGATCAGGTCGTCCAGGTAGGGCCGCACCTCCAGGCCCTCCAGGGTGTAGTGGACCCGGCGGGCCATGCCGCCCAACTGGGCCTGCTTCTCCACCAGGAAGACCTCGTGCCCCTGCCGGGCGATGCTCAGGGCGGCGGTCAGGCCAGCCAGGCCGCCACCCACCACCAGGGCCCCCTTGTCCACCGGCAGGTCGAACTCCTGCAGGGGCTCCAGGCAGTGGGCCCGGGCCACCGACATCCGGATGATGTCCTGGGCCTTGGTGGTGGCCGCCTCGCGCTCCTTGGAGTGCACCCAGGAGCAGTGCTCCCGGATGTTGGCCATGTCGTAGTAATACTGGTTGATTCCCGCCTCGCGCAGGGTGTCGCGGAACAGGGGCTCGTGGGTGCGCGGGGTGCAGGCGGCCACGATCACCCGGTTCAGCCCCCGCTCCTCGATGTCCTTGGCCAGCATCGCCGCCGCCTCGGAGGAGCAGATGAACAGGTTCTCCTCGGCGTGGACCACGTCCGGCAGGCTCTTGGCGTACTCCACCGTGGAGGGAATGTTGACGATGCGGCCGATGTTGGCCCCGCAGTGGCAGACATAGACCCCGATCCGGGGCTCCTCCTGGGAGACGTCCCGCTCCGGGGGATAGACCCGCTCCCGGGCCAGATCGCCCCGGCGGTAGGAGAGCAGCTCGCCGCACTGGGAGCCGGCCCCACTGGCGGTCACCACCGACTCCGGGATGTCCATGGGCCCCTGGAAGGCCCCGGAGGTGAAGATGCCGGGCCGGCTGGTGCGCATGGGGTTGAAGGGCTCCACCTGGCAGAAGCCGTGGTCGGTCAGCGCGATGCCAAAGGTCTCGGACAGGCGTTGGCTCTGCACCGGCGGGTTCAGGCCCACCGAGAGCACCACCATGTCGAACTCCTCCTCCTTCACCCCCTCCTCGGCGGTGTCGTAGCGCACGGTGACGTTCTTGGTCAGGGGGTCCTCGCGCACGATGGAGGCGTAGCTGCGGATGAACTCCACTCCGGGCAGCTGCTCGGTGCGCTGGCAGAAGCGCTCGAAATCCTTGCCATAGGCCCGGATGTCGTTGTGGAAGATGGTGCACTTGGCCTCGGCGTCATGGTCCTTGGTCAGGATCACCTGCTTCTGGGTGTAGGTGCAGCAGACCGCCGAGCAATAGCTGTTGTCGCCCGGGGTCACCCGGCGCGAGCCGATGCACTGGATCCAGGCGATCCTGTGGGGGTGCTTGTGGTCCGACCCGCGCAGGATCTCGCCCTCGTAGGGACCGGTGGCGCACAACAGGCGCTCGTAGTCCATGCTGGTGACCACGTTGACGAACTGGCCGTACTTGTACTGCTCGCGCAGGTTGTGGTGGAAGGGCTCGAAGCCAGGGGCCAGGATCACCGCCCCCACCCTGATCTCCACCTTCTCGCCGGTCTGGCTGAAGTCGATCGCCTTGGTCTTGCAGACCGCCTCGCAGATGCGGCACTGCTGGTTTTCCAGGTACAGGCAGCTCTGGTCGATATAGGGCTTGAGCGGGATGGCCTGGGCGAAATAGATGTGGATGGCCTTGTTGTCGGAGATCTCCTGGTTGAACTTGTCCGGATAGGTGACCGGGCAATATTCCACGCAGACCGTGCAGCCGGTGCACTTGTTCTCCAGGATGTAGCGGGGTTTCTTGAAAAGCGTCACCGTGAAGTCGCCGGCCTGGCCCTCCACCCGGTCCACCTCGGTGTAGGTCAGGATCTCGATGTTGGGGTGGCGGTTGCACTCCACGAACTTGGGCGACTCGATGCACATGGAGCAGTCGTTGGTGGGAAAGGTCTTGTCCAGCTGGGCCATGTGCCCGCCGATGGTCGGCGCGCTGTCCACCAGGTAGACCTTGAACCCGGCGGTGCCCAGGTCCAGGGCGGCCTGGATGCCGCTGATCCCGCCCCCCACCACCATCACGTCCCCGAAACTTCCGTTGCCCAGGCTCTTGCAGAAATCCTGGATGCTCTCGGTCGACATCTTGCTCTTCCTTCTTCCCGCGCCGCTTCAGATTGTCAGGCGCGCTCCGCGTCGCGGCCCCAGGGGTCGCCGCTCCGCGCCCGGGCCAACCCGCGCCCCGTGGCCCTGAACCAGGCATCGCTTGGGCGGATAAGGTCCATCCGCAGCTCCCGGAGTCCACACTTAGCTCGGGCGTCACGACCCGAGGGTGACAGCGACCCGGGAGGAGCGAGGGAGGGAGGAAAGTCAGTTGCTGGAAGCTGGATGGAAGCGAGAGGCCAAGGCGTTCCCTGTCTACCGTGCCCGGGTAGGATCAGACGGCGGCACTCAGGTGAAGCCAAACGATGCAGACATCAATGACACCTTCGACTAGTGATAATGTAGTTATAATATAGCTGGAAGCCGCCAGAGTGAAATAGATTATTCGGATTGCCGGGCGGGGTGTCGATCCCGATGGCTGATGCCACCGCTGGGAAGCAGGATCGTCAAGCGGCGGATATGCTTGACCTCTGGCTCCCCGCTCCTGGTTCAGGTCGGGGAGCCAGAGGTTTTTGGGAAGTCCTAGTCGGCGGACAGGCTGCGCACCATGCGCAGGCTGTTGGGATGGTGCAGCTCGGTGTCCATGTCCTTGGTGTGGCAGACCTTGCAGTTATGGTTGGCCCCCAGGGGCAGGGCGGTCCCCTGGTATTGCCGGGGCTGGATCACGTCCCGGTCGCGGCCATAGGGGTTTTTGGCCGGATACAGGGCATGGGGGCTGCCGTGGCAGGCCGGGCACTTCACCCCGGCCATGTCGCCCCGCACCCGGAAAAGCTCCTCCGCCCCCTTGGTCCAGCGGTTGAACCCGCTGGCGTCGCCCCCGGGCGCGGCGAATTCCTGGTGGCAGTTCAGGCAGTCCGGCTGGTTGATCCAGGGGGTGCGGGGATTCACCTTGGCCTGGCTGTCCACCGTGCGGGGTTGCAGGTGGCGCATCAACTCCGCCGCCTGGGGCTTGCCCGCGGCCTGCTCCTGCTTCAACAGGGCCAGGGCGTGGTCCTCCAGGAAGCCGTGGCAGTTGGTGCAGTCCTGGCCCATCTCCAGGTGCAACCCGCGCAGGCAGCGGGTGGGCCCGCTGGGCGAGTCGGGATGGCAGGCCTGGCAGGCCTCGGCCCCGCGCTGGGTCAGATAGTTGGCGTGCCAGCCGTGGATGGCCGTCGAGAAGTTCAGGCGCTTGCCGTCGCCGGCCGTGCCCAGGGCCGGGTCGGCGTGGCAGGAGGCGCAGAAGATCGGCTGGCCCGCGGCGGCCTGCTGCTTGAAGTTGGTGTGGTTGATGCGGTCGTGGGTGGCCAGGATGTCCTCGCCCGTGGCCGGCACCATGCCGGCGATGTTGTCCACCCGCCAGCCGCCGCCGTGGCAGCTGCGGCAGCCCACCTCGGCCGAGACCGGGGCCACCACCTTGGTCCGGGCCAGCACCTGGCCGGTCTGCTTGTCCTTGGCCTCGATGCTGAAGATGGGATAGGGGTTGAAGCCCCCGGCGTCGGGATAGGGCGAGACCGGGATGAACTTGGCCTCGAAGACCCCCAGCTTCTCGTCATAGTCCAGGTTGCCGTTCAGGCCCTTGCCGGCCAGGCCCACCCCGGGCGGCAGCTCCTGGCCGAAGATGGCCTTGGCGTATTGCCAGAAGGGCAGGCGCTTGGCCGGGTCGGAATGGCCCGGCTCCACGGCGTAGGTGATCTCCACCCCTTCGTTGACCAGCTCCGGGCTCTCGCCGCGCTTGATGAGCTGGGCCTGCAGGGTGTTGGCCGGGGGCAGGATCAGCAGCTGCTGGTCCCCGTCGGTCACGCAGTGCATGCCCAGGTCGTTCCAGGAGAGCAGGACGTACTGGTCCTTCTTCTGGTCAAAGGGCGGGATCTCCAGCGGCAGTTCCTGGTCCTTGAAGGCAACGGCCGGCTCATCCTTCTTCCCGTGCAGGTTTTGCACGATGTAGTCGGCCAGGGCCTGGCGTTCGTCCCGGGCGCCGGCAAAGGGCGGCATGTAGCCCAACAGCTTGCCCATGCCGTCCAGCTCCGAGTCCAGGCCGAAACCGCCGTACTTGGCGGTCAGGGGCAGGATGTCGTGCATCGGCCCGCCCACCGAATGGCAGGTGGCGCAGAGCAGGTTGAACAGCTCGCGCCCGGCCGCCTGGCGGTTCTGGTCCGTGACTTCCTTGTTCTGGCTCCAGCGGGCCAGCTTCAGCACTCCCTGGGCCTTGGCCTCGGGCATCTGGGAGAGCAGCAGGCTGTTGGAGTACATGTGCCCGTAAATGATGAACGGCCGGCGGCCGGCCTCCCGGGCCCACTCAAAGGAGCCCATGTAGAACAGCCCGATGACCAGGAGCAGCGCCGCCAGGGGCAGGCTGGCCGCGCGCGGCAGGCGCAGGGCCATCAGCAGGCCGCCCAGGAACAGGGCCGCCGCCAGCCAGATCCCCACCCGGCCCACGGCGACCATCTCCGGGTTGGCCCCCAGGAGCATGGCCCGCACCGATTCCGGCAGCACCTCAAGGCACCACCAGCCGGCGGCCAGCATCAGGACAAAGGGCAACAGCAGCCAGCCCGCGCACCAGCGCACCATCTTGGCCCGGAAATCAGGCTCCGGGATGCGGATGGCGGTGAGAAAGCCATAAACGCCGGCCAGGACCAGGGCCAGGAAGGTGCGGAAGGCGGTGGAGGGGGCCAGGGAGGGATTGAAAAAGCCCTGCCAGAAATCGCCGCTGCCCAGCCAGCCGCCCGGGGTCAGCATGTAGGAGATGACGCCATTGACCACGAACAGCGAGATCCAGGCCGCGCCGGCGTAGATCCAGCCCACCAGCAGGTGCTTGCCCGGGGCCATCTTGTCAAAGGTGTAGTAGTAGACGAACAGGCTGACGATCTCCACCAGGAAGAAGACCCACTCCGTGGCCCAGGCGAAGACGAAGTCGTGGATCAGGATCGAGGTGGCGGCCGGGTGCAGCACCGAGATCACCAGCCAGATGCCCACTCCGGTGAGGCCGCCGAAGACCATGGTCAGGAGCAGGAAGAACTTGGTGTGCCGCCGGGTGTAATCCAGCACCGCCGGGTCCTGGGCGCGCCGGCCCATGGTTTCGGTCAGCACCAGGAACAGGCCGCCGCCCACCGCGAAATGGGCCACATAGACGTGCACCACCGCGATCAGGGCGATCAGCCAGCCGCCCCCCCAGGCCTGCAACTCCCAGACCGGATAGTTCATGGCCTAGGACTCCTTTCCCGCGCCGGCGGCCAGACGCAGCAGCCAGAAGATCAGGGCCGAGCCGATGACCAGGGCCACCAGGAAGGCCAGGGCCGGGGAGGCCTGGCCGGTCACGGGCAGGCTCTCCGGGCTGAAATAGGGCCTGAGATAGGCCTCGCGCAACAGGTCGCGGGTGATGACCATCAGGACCAGCGTGGCCAGGGTTGCGCCCACGGCCGGCCCCACCCGGCCCTTGCTGGCCAGGACCAGGGCGACCACCCCCAAGGCCGCCCCCAGCCAGAGCAGGCTGGTGTGCGCGGCGCTCCCGCCAAGAAACAGGAGCATGATCTCCCGGGGCAGGCTGAGCAGGAACCACAGGCCGTCGGCCATCTGGGCCAGGCTCGCCCAGATGAACCAGCTCACGCCCAGGCGGATCAACCCACGCCCCTGGGGGTTGCCGCGCCGATTCCGCCAAGCCCCCAGCAGCGCCAGCCCCAGGCCGCCCACGGCCAGGGAGCCCAGCACGAAATGCAGGTAGCGCGGCCAGAGGGTGGGCTCGGCCGTGTTCCAGAAGGTGCCATGGGGATTGCTGAAGTAGACCGTCCAGGTGGACGGCTTGAGCATCAGGCTCAGGCTGTTGCTGAAGATGAAGCCCACCGCCAGCAGGCAGAGCACCCCCAGGCCGATGACCAGGCTCCGGGCCCGGCCCAGGGCCGCGAACTTGAAGTCATAGACATAGGCCGCGTAATAGGCGGCCATGGCCAGCAGGAAGATCGCCAACCACCAAACCGCCATCAGCACCGCGCTGACGTAGATCAGGTTGCCGTAGAGCACCTGGAGGAACAGCAGCGGCGGCACCCCCAGGTTCACGGTCAGGGCCACGGCAAAAGGTATCTTTTGGGCCAGGTCGTGCTCCGCCGGCGGGGCCTGGCCACCGTCTTTCAGGGACAGCACCAGGGCCATCACCCCGCCGCCCAGCATGGCGTTCATGGCCAGCAGGTGCAGGGTGAAGCCCGCCAACAGCAGCAGGCGAAACCAGCCAACGGCGATGGGAATGGCGTCAGCCGCCGGGATCAGGTTACCAGGCTCCATCTTCTTCCCCCTTGCCTACCTGGGGCAGGCCGGACGACAAAATGTGTCACCTAGTCTAGCACCGTGGCCCGGTGGGATAAAACTGGCACTTGCCGGGGGTTGTCCCAGGAGGTCTAAGGGATTTCTAGGCCTGGCTTGGCGACCCACGGCGGTGTAACCTGAAGGAAGGACCTGCCCCCATGGGGCCTTGGCCGGAATCTCCATTTCTGCTCAATTGTCGCCCGCCTTTCCTGGGGCGGCGACGGGAGGTGGCCGATGCTGCAAAGTCTGGGAGCCAAGCCCATGATGTTCCCCACCCCGGTCTGGGTGGTGGGGAGCTACGACGCCCAAGGTAAACCCAACCTCATGACCGCCGCCTGGTGCGGCATCTGCTGTTCCAAACCACCCTGCCTGAACGTCTCGCTGCGCAAGGCCACCTACAGCCATGGCAACATCATGGCCCGCAAGGCCTTCACCCTGAACGTGCCCTCCACCGCCCAGGCCCGGGAGGCGGACTACGTGGGCATGGTTTCGGGGCGGGACAAGGACAAGTTCCAGAACACCGGCCTGACCCCGGTGGCCAGCCAACTGGTGGACGCCCCCTACGTGGCCGAGTTCCCCCTGGTGGCCGAGTGCCGCCTGGTGCAGGTGGTGGAGCTGGGCCTGCACACCCTGTTCGTGGGCGAGGTGCTGGACCTCAAGGCCAACCCCGCGGTGCTGGACGAGCAGGGCCAGCCCGACATGGCCAAGATCGCGCCCTTTGTCTTTGCGCCCGAGGTGCGGGAATACTTCGCGGTGGGGGCCTCGCTGGGCAAGGCCTTCGCCATCGGCAAGGGTCTCTAGAGACCGCCAAGCGAGCGGCCGGCCGGGACTCTCGCCCCGGCCGGCCGTCTTTTTTCCTTAAACGCCTTGCCCCTCGTTCAGGGGAGAGGCGTTTCTCATTCCGTCGCCTAGTATTCCCTAGGCAGCTTGTCGAGCTGGGCCTTGGTGAAGACCGGGCCGGCTATTGCCAGCCGGCTCGGGCTCCTGCCCTCGCCGGGGCCTCGGCCGGACGGAGTCAACCCGCTCCGGCCTCGCGGCCCGCCTCCCGGCGGGCCGAGTGGGGCTCCTGCCCCGCAGGACGGCCCCGCCTCTCGCCCAGCCCCCTAGTACTCTCTTGGCAGCTTGTCGAGCTGGGCCTTGGTGAAGACCGGGCCGTCC
>CALERA010000314.1 GCA_937908275.1 uncultured Desulfarculaceae bacterium
CCCGGCCAGGTGGTCAGCCGGACCCTGGCCCAGAACCCCTTGCTGAGCCTGACCGTCTTCGCCTTCGACGCCGGCGAGGGCATCAGCGCCCACACCGTGCCGGCCGACGCCCTGGTCCTGATCCTGGACGGCCGGGCCCGGATCACCATCGGCGGCGCGCCCCTGGAGGCCAGCGCCGGCCAGTGCGTGGCCATGCCCCATGGCGTGGCCCATTCCCTGGATGCGCATGAGCGCTTCAAGATGCTGCTGTGCGTGGTGCGCGCCCCCCAGAAGGTCGGCCTCTAGACCCCACACCCGGAGACCCGCCATGCCCAAGCGCCTGCTCCTGCCGCTGTTGCTGACCCTGGCCCTGGTCCTGGCCGGGGGGCCGGCCCGGGCCGGCGATCCCCTTTCCCCGCCCCAGCGCCAGTGGCTCAAGAACCACGGCCCCCTCAAGGTGGGGGTCTTCACCGGCTACCCGCCCTTCGGCTTCCTGGACGCCAAGGGGCAACCGGCCGGCATCTCCATCGACCTCTGGAAGCTGCTGGCCCAAAAGCTCAGGCTCCAGGTGGAGTTCGTGCCGGCCCAGTTCGCCGACCTGCTGGGCGGGATCAAGAGCGGACGCCTGGACTCCCTGGCCGGGGTCTTCCCCCTGCCCGAGCGCCGGGCCTACGCCGATTTCAGCCAGCCCTGGCTGGACATCGGCACCTACATCTGGACCAGCCCGGCCCGGGCCAAGCGGATCAAGGGCCTGGCCGACCTCCAGGGCCTCCGGGTGGGAGCGGTGCGCGACGACTCCGGCCAGGTCCTGGCCCAGGCCGCCGGGCTGGAGGTGACGCCTTTTCCGGACTACGCCCCGGCGGTGGAGGCCCTGGCCGCCGGCCAGGTGGAGGCCATCGTCATGGACGAGCTGGTGGCGGCCCACCTGATCGCCCAGCGCAAGCTCCAGGGCAAGCTGGCGCGGGCCGGGGCGGCGGTGGACCAGGGCCAGATGACCCTGCCGGTGGCCCGGGGCAACGCGGTGCTGCTCCAGATCCTCAACCAGGGCCTCAAGGCGATCAAGGCTCCGGAAATGAAGAAGATCAAGGCGAGGTGGCTGTCATGAGGCGCGGGGTGGCCACGGTCATCGACCAGGAGGCCTGCGTGGGTTGCGGCCTCTGCCTGCGGGTCTGCCCCACCGGGGCCCTGGACCTGGTGGAGGGCAAGGCGGCGGTGGTGGGCGATCACTCCCTGGGCTGCGGCCACTGCCAGGCGGTCTGCCCCACCGGCGCGGTGACGGTCACTGACCTGGACCCCAGCCAGCAGGTCTTCGCCAGCTTCGACGCCGACCCGCGCTGGCTGGCCCCGGGCCAGGCCGACCCGGCCCAACTGGTGCGCCTGATGCAAAGCCGGCGCTCCTGCCGCAACTACCAGGAACGGCCGGTGCCCCGGGAATTGCTGCACGACCTGGTCAAGATCGGCCTGTCCGCGCCCAGCGGCACCAACAGCCAGCTCTGGAGCTTCACCATCCTGCCCGACCGGGCGGCGGTGCTGGCCCTGGCCCAGGGAGTGGGGGAGTTCTTCGCCGGCCTGAACCGCCTGGCCTCCAAGGCCTGGCTGCGCCGGGGCCTGGCCTTGATTGGCCGGCGGGAGTTGGCCGACTATCACCGCGACCATCTGGAGTCGGTGGAGCGGTCCCTGCGGGAGTGGGCCGAGACCGGCCGCGAGAAGCTCTTTCACAACGCCCCGGCCGCGATCCTGGTCAGCAGCCTGCCCGGGGCCTCCTGCCCGGCCGAGGACGCCCTGCTGGCCAGCCAGAACATCCTCCTGGGGGCCCACGCCCTGGGCCTGGGCACCTGCCTGGTGGGCTTCGTGGTGGAGGCCCTGCGCCGCCGGCCGGAGCTCAAGACCCGGGCCGGGCTGGAGACCCGGGAGACCCTGCACGCGGTCATCGCCCTGGGTTGGCCCGACGAGCGCTACGCCCGCCTGGCCGGCCGGCGCGCGCCCCGGCTGCGGGTGGTGGAGGCCCGGCCATGAAAACGCCGGAGGGCCTCGCGTCCCTCCGGCGTGAAAAATCTGCTAAGTCCGGGTGCTAGTCTTCGTCGGCGAACTTCAGGCTCAGCTCCTGGCCGCCCTTCTTGTTCTTCTCCACCTTGACCTGGATGGTCAGGCTGTCGCCACGCACGCCAAAGGCCAGGGGCAGCTTGGCCTTGGCCGCGTCCTCGGCGTGGATCAGCTCGCGGGCGGCGTCCATGATCAGGGCGCCGACCTCGGCCCCGGGGGTGGGCAGGATGGCCTCGCGGTACTTGGCGGTCACCACGGCCTGGCCGTCCGGGGTCAGCTCCAGGGCGATCTTCTTGGCGTTGGCGTTGACCGCGTGCAGGACCGCCAGGGCCAGCCATTTCAGGGCCGCCTCGGATTTGTCCTCCATGGCCGCGATGCCGCTCATCTCCGGCAGGGGGTCGCTGGTGGCGTAGCAGTCGGCCAGCTCCTGGGCCTTAAGGTGCAGGTTTCGCTTGTCTTCCATGATTCAGCCTCCCGGGAGGGGGATTGGGTTGGCGCTGTCTGGGCCACAACGCTGCAAGCTTAGCACTGGCCTCGGCCCCGCATTCCATTTTCCGGCGTCGGATGCGTTAAATTCAAGTGACAACCGCCCTGGCCAGCCGGCGGCCGGGGTTGGTCCGGCCCCTTGCGTTGTTTTGGCCAGGCGCGTAGATTTACCCGACCCCTAGCCGTTTTATTCCGGGGAAAGGCCCCAGTCTCCCGGCCGTCGAACCCCCAGGGGCGAAAGGTGCGAGCATGGTCCAGGCCAGCAAATCAGGCGCTAACCGCTCCAGCCTCGGCAAGAGCCTGAGCCGGAGCTTCAACCGTCGCCTGGGTAAATGGATGAACGGCGTGGACTTCGTCGCCGTGGCCAAGCGCATCGCCCAGACCCCGGCCGGCAAGCCCTGGCTGGAGTTCTTCGAGACCCCCGGGATGCTGATCGCGCCCAACCAGGAGCTGTACCGGGAAAAGGCCCTGGAGCTGACCCTGGAGGAGTACGAGCGCCAGGGCCTGCCGGTGGAGCGGGCCCAGGTGGAGGAGTACCTGGGCGAGATCGGCTGCCGCTATGACCGCGAGATCCATTACTGGTGCGCGGCGGCCATCCTGGCCACCATGACCCACGTCTTCGATCATCACGACGCCCGCGCCCCCTTCGTCTCCCCCGACCGCCGCGAGCTGGTCCACCTGGACCAACTGAAGCAATACCGCGAGGATGGCCTGGGGGTGGTCTACCTCTGCAACCATTCCTCCCACGTGGACGAGTTCATCGGCGAGGCCTTCTTCAACGTCTACGGCCTGGGCATCCCCCTCTACGCCGCCGGCAGCAACATGATGGCCCTAGAGGGCCTGGCCAAGATGTTCTACATCGCCTCCTACGTGGTCCAGCGCCGGGGGGCCACCAAGCTCTATCTCTCCACGCTCTACAACTACTGCCGGGCCATGAGCATCACCGGCGGGCAGCAGACCATCTTCCTGGAGGCCTGGCACGGCGGGGCGCGCACCCGGGACGGCTCCCTGCGCTATCCCCGCCGCCTGGTGACCCTGCGCGGGGCCATCGACGTGCCCGACGAGGCGGTGGTGGCCCCGGTGGCCATCAGCTACGCCGTGGTGCCCGAGGACCTGTCCCTGGCCGCCCGGGGCGGGGGCAAGTGCTGGTTCAACGGCCTGGGCCTGTGGCGGACCCTGGCCCAGACCATGCTCCATCCCAAGACCGGCCTCTGGCGGGCGGCCAAGGGCCTCTACGGCCGGGCCTACTGCACCCTGTGCCAGCCCCGCACCCTGGGCGAGCTCAAGCACATGCACGCCCGGGACATCGGCGGCCTGTCCTTCGACGAGTTCGTGGCCCTCACCGCCATCCGCGACATCGCCCAGGCCAAGAAGGTCATGGCCAGCCAGTTGGCGGCCGGGGCCCTGGTCCGGGCCCGGCGCGAGGCCAAGGTCCGGCCGGCCGGCGAGACCGCGCCCGCGGCCAAGCCAGACCTGGCCGCGGCCCTGGAGCAGGAGATCCAACGCACCCGCGACTATCACCAGGCCGCCTTTGGCGTCCCGCCCGACCTGGAGGACCTGGTGGTCCAGCGCCCCACCCGGGAGGTGCTGGCCGATGGCCTGAACACCCTGCGCCGGCGGCGGATCATCGCCCGCCACCGCAAGGACGAGCTGGGCCTGCCCCGGGTGATCAGCAATCGCGGCCTGTCCTTCTACGCCACCCACGGCGACCGCCGGCTGTACTCGCCCCAGGCCAAGGAGAACGTGGTGGTGGTGGGGGCCGGGGACTGGGGCTTCGCCCTGTCCCATCTGGTGGGCGGGCGGATGCTGGAGGAGAAGCGCTACCAGAACCACAGCCTGACCCTCTACGACTCCCGGCCCGAGGTGGCCTCGGAAATGGGCATCCAGCGCAGCCTGCCCGGCCGCTTCGAGAACGAGCGCCTGCCCAAGAACGTCTTCGTCACTTACGACGCGCCCAGCGCCTTCAAAAAAGCCAGCGAGGTGGTCCTGGCCACCGGCTCCGAGGCCTTCGCGGCCCAGGTGGAGAGCCTGCTCAACGAGGCCGAGCAACCCCTGCGGGTGGTGGTGGCCACCAGCGCCTTCGTGCCCGGCACCCGCCGCCTGACCTGGCAGACGGTGGTGGACCAGGCGGCCAAGCTGGGGCGACAGGACGTGGAGGTCTTTGCCTATTGCGGTCCGGTGAGCGACACCGAGCTGGTGCGCCTGCAGCCGGCCCTGGGCGTCCTGGCCGGGGCCCGGCCCGGGGTGGAGGACCTGTCCGACCTGTTCAGCTCGCCGCCGGTGGAGGTGGCCCTCAGCGAGGACCCGGTGGGCGCCCAACTGGCCGCCATCCTGGGCCAGGTCTACGCCCTCTGGGGCGGCTACCTGCGCCGGGTGGGCCAGGTGCGCGGACCCCTGGCCGTGGGGCGCTACATGGCCCAGGCCTCGGCCGAGGCCCTGGCGTTCGCCCTGGCCCTGGGCGGCCGGGCCGAGACCTTCAGCGCCGCCAGTCCGGCCTGGATGCTCTCCTTCGTGGCCGCCGGCATGTCCGGCCCGGTGCTGGAGTTCGGGGCCAAGCTGGGCAAGGAGGGCCGCCGCGCCCGCGACCTGCCGGCCCTGGCCCGCAAGCTCTACGAACAGCAGACCGACGAGGGCCACAAGGTCCGGGCCTATCAGGAGCTGAACCTGGCCTACTTCGCGGCCCGCGATCTGGGCCTGACCCTGCCCCTCCTGGCCGAGGCCCACGCCGCCCTCTGGGGCGAATAAATCGCGAGCCGCGATGGGCGTATACGGGTCGACAGCGATAAGCCTTCGTCCAAACCTCGCCCGCTCCCGTAGCTGCCTCGCACGGGGGAGGCCAAGATGGGTGGGGTTTATCCCCGCCCGTGCGGATCTTCTCCTCATGCCTCCGCCGCCCACCGCGCGGCCCACGACGGCCCGTCTTCTCTCCTCCCCCCACGAGCCGCCCCCCGCGCCTTAGCCCGGGACCGCCTCACGACGCACCGGCACGGCCCCACCCCCAACGACGGCCGGGTGATGGGCCTCCGAGAGCCGGAGCCGGCCCCTCGTCCGCTCCAGCCCGGCATCGCAGGCACGACGACCCGAGGCCAGAGGACAAACGCGGGGCGGCAGGGAGGTTCCCGGGCCGCAGGGCTGACAAGCCTTGCAGGCGCGGATGCGGACCGGGCGTGGGCGCGCGAGGGCAGGAAACCGCCCTCGCAACGCCGGCGACTCGGTTGCTCCGGTGGTGCGCGGCCACCACGGGAAGGCAGGCCAATCCCGCAAGATCGCCCCGGCGTCTGGCGACGGCTCGCGCTGACAAAGGCGAGAAGTCAAAGAAATAAATTCGGAGGATTGCTTCGTCGCGGGGCTCCTCGCAATGACGGCTATTGCTTGGCTGGCTTTTCCCGTCAGATTTTTT
>CALERA010000315.1 GCA_937908275.1 uncultured Desulfarculaceae bacterium
CCAGGCCAAGATCCTGCGCATCCTCCAGGAGCAGCGCTTCGAGCGGGTGGGCGGCACCCGCACCATCAGCGTCAACGTCCGGGTCCTGGCCGCCACCAACAAGGACCTGCCGGCCGAGATCGCCGCCGGCCGCTTCCGCGAGGACCTCTACTACCGCCTCAACGTCATCCCCATCGCGGTGCCGCCCTTGCGCGAGCGGACCGAGGACATCCCGGACCTGGCCCGGGAGTTCCTGAACGCCCACGTCGCCAAGACCGGCCTGGCCGCTAAGCGCCTGACCCCGGCCGCCCTGGACGCCTTGAAGGCCCACGCCTGGCCCGGCAACGTGCGCGAGCTCAAGAACCTGGTCGAGCGTTTGGTGATCCTCTGCCCCGGCCAGGAGATCGGCCCCGCCGACCTGCCCCGGGAGTTGTCCGGCGGCGGCGAGGCCCCGGCCGGCCTGCCCCAGGCCCTGGCCCTGGACGACTACAAGGAAGCCCGGGCCGCCTTCGAGCGCCTCTACCTGGAGCAAAAGTTGGCCCGCCACCAGGGCAACGTCTCGGCCACCGCCGAGGCCATCGGCCTGGAGCGCTCCCACCTGCACAAGAAGCTCAAGGCCCTGGGCATCCGCGAGGGACTGAACGGGGACTAAAAAGGCACTAAAGCCGGTGGCGTGCCTTGGGGCAGCCTCGCGCCGCGACCGGTTGGCTCCCTACTCCCCTTCCCCGCCCGGCCTTGGCCTTCCCGTCGTTGCCAGCGCCACGCAGCAATCCAAAGAGATTGCCGCGTCGCCGCTGCTCCTCGCAATGACAATTTAAATCGGGTGATTAGCTACCTTCGACGGGCCATGACTCCGGCCGGCCCGGCCGCAGGCGCCGCCAGAGCCAGAGGTAGGG
The DNA here is from genome assembly GCA_937908275.1 of uncultured Desulfarculaceae bacterium. Taxonomy (GTDB): domain Bacteria; phylum Desulfobacterota; class Desulfarculia; order Desulfarculales; family Desulfarculaceae; genus JACRDC01. The sequence goes on from CALERA010000315.1 coordinate 876, forward strand.
GGCCGGGTCCCAGAGCAGCAGGCCGGGCAGCAGGAATATCTCCCGCAGGCGGAAGAGGGTCCCCCGGTTGACCACCACCACCGCCAGGGCCAGGCCCAGGCCCAGGCCCCAGGCCAGCAGGGTCAGCACCGGACCCGGCCGCCGCCGGGCCAGGCTCCAGGCCCCGGCCGCGATCCCGGGCAGCAGCAGCCACCAGACCAGGGCGGTGCCGGCCACCGCCAGGTTGACCAGGGTCCAGTGGGGGGTCTCGGGCCAGCGTTGCCAGGGTGTGGGGAAGAACAGCAGATCGCGCAGGCCCAGGACCAGGGCCTCCAGGGGGCCGGCCTCCAGGGCCCCGGGGCTCAGGGAGCGCCCGGCCTCGTCCACGAAGCGCATGCGGTAGTTGCGCACCCGATCCCACCAGCCCGGATTGACCAGGGCGTATTGTCCCGGCTTGGTTTCCACCATCTGGTCCGCCGATGGGTTCAAGGCCAGGGGCGGGGCGGGCGGGCTCGTCTCGGACGGCTGCGGGAGAGGTTTGGCCGGCGGCTCCACCATTAGCGGCCCCTCGCTCCGCAGCAAGGGCCAGGGGTTGCCGGCCTCGAAGTAGATGGCCGTGTCGCGGTGCAGGGGCCGGCCCAGCAGGAAGGTCAGCAGGATCAGGCCCAGCAGCAGCCCTCGCCGTCCCCAGCCGCTGGGCGCGGCCTCCCGGCCGGACAGGAAGCTCGCGGCCAGGGCGGCCAGGCCCAACAGGACCACGAAGTAGCCCAGGTAGAAGCGCAAAAAGGCCAGGAGCAGGCCGCTGGCCAGGTAGCCCAGGGCGGCGGCCGCCGGGGTCCGGTCCCGCTTCTCGCGGTCCAGCAGCCGGCAGAGGCAATAAAGATGGGCCAGGGCGGCCAACAGGGCCGGGACTTCCTTGAGCGGCAGGCTGGCCCAGACCAGGCCCGGCGGCCAGAGGGTGAGCAGCAGGGCCAGGCCGGCGGCCCGCTCCGGCCCCTGGCCCAGACGCCGGGCCAGGCCATAGGCCAACCAGCCCAGGCCCAGGGCCAACAGGGCGTAGAACCCCACCACATGCAGATAGTCGTCCTTTTCCTCGAGGTTGTAGAGCGGGGCCAGCAGGAGGGCGAAACGCTGGAGGTTCATCTCCGGGGGCAGGTCGCTGGTCAGGCCATCGGCGAAAAACTTCAGGATGTGGTGCGCGTCGCTGTAATAGGCGATGGCGTCGTTGGCCGCCAGCCGGCCGGCCAAGGCCACCAGGCGGTCACGGTCGCGCTCTCCCGGCGCGGTGTAGAACAGGGCCGCGCCCAGGAACAGGCGCAGCAGGGCCACCCCCAACAGCAACCAGGGCAGCCAGCGCCGCAGGCGGCCGAGCCCTGGCGGAGGCGTGGCGGGGGTGGTCATGGCCGGCTCCTTTCACCCGGGCAGGTTAACCCAGCCCGGGCCACCCGGCAAGCCGCGCCGGAGCCAGGCCGGCGCCCAGCGCTACCCCTCGGCATCGGGTTTGGCCGTCCGCCGCAGGCCCAGGCCCAGGCGATGCACCCGCTGGGCCAAAAGCGGGCTGGGGTCCAGGACATTGCGCCCGCCCCAACGGGCCAGGGCCAGGGTCAGGCCCTCGGGCT
>CALERA010000316.1 GCA_937908275.1 uncultured Desulfarculaceae bacterium
GCCGAGGACCTCTACCCCATGAGCGACATCGAGCTGGGGATGGTCTACCACTCCCTGGAGGACCCCAGCCTTTACCACAGCCAGATGCTGATCCCCCTGCGCGACCCGGCCTTCGACCTGGAGCGCCTGCGCCAGGCCTTGCGCCTGCTGGCCGGCAAGCACCCCATCCTGCGCACCGGCCTCAACCCCAGCGGCTTCGAGGAGCCGATCCAGATCGTCTATCGCCAGGCGGAGCCTGACCTGGCTTACGAGGACCTAACCCACCTCGCCTTGCCCGCCCAGGAAGACCACCTGCGCGCCTTCCTGGTCCAGGACCTGGCCCAGCCCTTTGTCTTCCACCAGCCCCCGCTCTGGCGGGCGCGGGTCTTCCGCCTGGACGGGGAGAACCTGTGCCTGGTCTGGATCATGCACCACGCCATCACCGATGGCTGGAGCACCGCCTGCCTGGTGGCCGAGCTGCGCGAGATCCACCAACGCCTGGCCCAGGAGCCGGGCTTCGCGCCCGAGCCCCTGGCCTGCACCTATCGTGATTTCGTGGTGCAGGAGCTGGTGGACAAGCGGGATCCCGCGAGTCTGGATTTCTGGCGACGCGAGCTGGCCGACTGCCCCCGCCTGGTCCTGGAGCGCAAGCCTGACAAATCCCTGGCCGCGGCCCCACCCCGCCTGCACCATCACGAGCTGCCCCCCGGCCTGCTGGCCGAGTTGAAGCCGTCCGCCCAGCGTCACGGCCTGGACCTGAAGAGCCTTTGCTTCACCGCCTACGCCTTCCTGCTGCGGATGCTGGCCATGGACGAGGAAATCGTCTGCGGCCTGGTGACCAACACCCGGCCCCTGTGCCAGGACGGCGAGCGCCTGGCCGGTTGCTTCCTCAACACCATCCCGGTGCGCCTGGCCCTGCCCCCGGATCGCACCTGGCTGGCGCACGCCCAGCGAGCGGCGGCCAAGCTCCAGGAGCTCAAGCGTTTCGAACGGGTGCCCCTGCGCGAAATCGCCCGCGCGGCCGGGGAGCGCGGCGAGCAGGGCAACCCCTTCTTCGACGTGATCTTCAACTTCGTCAACTTCCATGTCCTGGAGGGGGTGCCGCCGGATGAGCGGGCGACGCGCATCAATGTCGAGGGCCACGCCGCCACCAACACCTGGCTGGACTTCACGGTCAGCACCACCCTGGACTCCTTCGCGCTGGAGGTGATCCATCGCCAGGACATCTTCGACCCCGGGGAAATGGCCCGCCTCTGCGGCTATTACGAGGAAATCCTGCGCCGCCTGGCGCGCGAGCCCCAGTCCGTGGCCCGCCAAGAGGACCTCCTGCCCGAGGCCGAGCGCCGGCTTCTCCGGGTGGACTTCAACGCCACCGACCATCCCCACCCCGAGACCGCCCAGACCCTGGCCGAGCTGTTCGAGGCCCAGGTGGCGCGCGCGCCCCATGCGCCGGCGGTGCAGTTCGGGAGTGAGGTCCTGACCTACGCCGAGCTTAATCAGCGGACCGACGCCCTGGCCGCCCGCCTGCGAGCCTTGGGCCTGGGGCCGGACAAGGTGGCGGCCCTGTTGCTGCGGCGGGGCCTGGCCATGCCGGTGGCCATCTGGGGGGTGCTCAAGGCCGGCGGGGCCTACCTGCCCATCGACCCCGACTATCCCCCGGCCCGGGTGGACTACATGCTGGCCGACAGCGGCGCGGTGGTGCTGGTCACCAGCGCCGACCTGGCCCCTCTGACCCGGGGTCAGGACCGCCCGCCCCTGGTCCTGGCCGACGACCCGACCCTGGCCGCCAGCCCGGCCGCGGACCCGCCCCGGCTCAACCAGCCCGGCGACCTGGCCTACGTCATCTACACCTCCGGCTCCACCGGCCAGCCCAAAGGGGCCATGCTCGAACACCGCGCCCTGATCAACCGCGTCAAGTGGATGCAGCGGCGCTACCCCATTGGACCCGGCGACGTGATCCTGCAAAAGACGCCCTACACCTTCGACGTCTCGGTCTGGGAGCAGGTCTGGTGGGCCCTGGAAGGCGCGCGAGTCTGCTTCCTGGCCCCGGGGGGCGAGAAAGACCCGCAGGCGATCATCGACGCCGTGGCCGGGGCCGGGGTGACGGTGCTGCACTTCGTGCCCTCCATGCTCCAGGCCTTTTTGGGCTACCTGGCCGCCGACCCCGAGCGCCACCTTCCCCGTCTGGCCAGCCTGCGCCAGGTCTTCGCCAGCGGCGAGGCCCTGACCCCGGCCCAGGTCAACCAGTTCAACCGCCTGCTGTTCGACCGCCACGCCACCCGGCTGGCCAATCTCTACGGCCCCACCGAGGCGGCCATCGACGTCACCTGGTTCGACTGCGAAAGCCCCACTGACCTGGCCGCGGCACCCATCGGTCGGCCCATCGACAATATCCGCCTGCACATCCTGGACCGCGCCGGGGAGTTGCAGCCCCTGGGCATCCCCGGCGAGCTGTGCATCTCCGGCATCGGCCTGGCCCGGGGCTATCTCAACAACCCGACGCTCACGGCCGCGAAGTTCGTGGCCAATCCCCTGACCGGGCCGGAGGCGACGGGGGACTTCGCCCGCGTCTATCGCACCGGAGACCTGGCCCGCTGGCGGGCGGATGGCAACCTGGAGTTCCTGGGCCGTCTGGACCACCAGGTCAAGATTCGCGGCCTGCGCATCGAGCCCGGCGAGATCGAGAACCGCCTGGCCGAGTTCCCGCCGGTGGGCCAGTGCCTGGTCACGGCCCTGGGCCCGGCCGGCGCGCCCCAGTTGGCGGCCTATCTCGCGCCCGACCCCGTGGTCGCGCCCCTGGCGACCCGGCTCCTGGAGCTGGAGAACGACCCCGGCGCGGCGGGCCGTCAGCGGATGGAGCTGGCCAATGGCCTGCCCCTCTTCATGGTCAACCGCCAGGAAACCGAGTTCATGTTCGGCGAGATCTTCCGGGAGCGCTGCTACCACTGGCCGGAGCTTTCCTTGCCAACGGAGGCGGTGGTGCTGGACATCGGGGCCAACCTGGGTCTCTTCTCGCTCTGGGTGGGAAGGCTCCGCCCCTCGGCCCGCATCCTGGCTTGCGAGCCCATCCCGGAGCTGCACGCCCTGCTGGCCCTGAATTGCCGCCTGCACGGGCTCAACGCCCAAACCCTGGACCTGGGATTGGGCGCGGCCGAGGCTGAATTGGACTTCCACTACCACCCCCAGGCCACCATCCTCTCCAGCGCCCATCCCGACCCGGAGCAGGAATTGGCCGCGGTGCGGACCTTCCTGGGCGACGCGGCGGCCGCTAAGGACGAGTCCCAGCGCCAGGCCTTGGACCAGGTCCTGGCCCATCGCCTGCGTGGCCAGGTGGTGCGCTGCCGGGTGCGGCCTCTCGCGGCGATCTTGGCCGAGACCGGCCTGACCCGGGTCGACCTCCTGAAGATTGACGTGGAGCGGTCCGAGTTGGAGGTGCTGGCCGGCATCGGCGAAACCGACTGGCCCCGGATCGGTCAGGTCGTGATGGAGGTCCATGACCGCGATGGTAGGCTGGGTCAGGTGGTGGAATTGCTGGCGGCGCGCGGTTACCAGGTGCGGGTGCGGCGTGACCAGGGAATGTCCGAGGCCGGGCTATGCAACCTCTTCGCCCAGCGCCCGGATTGGCGGATGGAGGGAGCGGGCTGTGAGCTCTCCCCCGCCGCCCTGGAGCGCCTGGCCAACGGGCCGGTGGAGCCCTGGCCCACGCCCGAGGCGATCCTGCAGGGAGCCCGCGCCCACCTGGCCGCCACCCTGCCGGACTACATGGTGCCGACCCATTTCCTGGCCCTGCCCCATTTCCCGCTCACCGGCAGCGGCAAGGTGGACCGCAAGGCCCTGCCCCACCCGGCCGCTCCAGCCCAGGGCGGGGAGGCATCCCAGGGACCGCGCGACGAGGTGGAGCGCGAACTGGCGCGGGTCTTCGCCAGGGTCCTGGCCGGCAACGACGCGGCCGCGCCAGCAGCCGAGAGCATCGACATTCACACCGGCTTTTTCGAACTGGGTGGCGATTCGCTGAAGTGCATCGCGGTGCTGGCCGAATTGGGGCCAGTTTTGAGCTTGGAAATCAGCATGCCCGAATTCCTGGCCAACCTGAGCATCGCCAGGCTGGCCGCCCTGGCCCGTGAAAAACGCCAGGCGAGGGAAGGAGCGCGAGCTGGCAGGTCCGACCCAGAGGTCAATCCCGCTCCCGATCGCCGCCGCCTGACCCAGCGCGGCCATCGGGTTCGCCTCCAGACCAACGGGCGCGAGGCGGGCGAATTATGAGCCAAACCTACAACGGCCTGGAGATCGCCCTGGTGGGCATGGCCTGCCGCTACCCAGGGGCGGACAACCCAGAGGCGTTTTGGGCCAACCTCGCGGCCGGGGTGGAGTCCATCCGCTTTTTCAGCCCGGAGGAGCTGCGCTCCGCCGGGGTGGAGCCGGATCTGCTCCAGCACCCGGAATATGTCCCGGCCAAGGGCGTGCTGGCGGGGCTCGATCAGTTCGACGCCGCCTTGTTCGGCTATTCCTCCGCGCAAGCCGCCTTGTTGGAGCCCCAGGCCAGGCTCCTGCTCGAATGCGCCTGGGCGGCCCTGGCCGATGCCGGCCGCGATCCCCGGCGCTCCTTGGAGTCGGTTGGGGTGTACCTGGGCGGCGAAGCCGATCCGCACTGGCTGGCGCGGACGAGAAGCAGCTGGGGGGCGGGCCACTGGCCGCCCGCCCTGCTCCATGGGCCGAGCCGGCGGTTCGCCGGGTTGCTGGCCCAGCGCCTGGGTTTGCGCGGCCCGGCCCTGACCCTGGAGGGCGGCGGAGCCTCATCCCTGGCGGCCGTCCACCTGGCCTGCCAAGGTCTGCTGGCGGGGGACTGCGCCCTGGCCCTGGCCGGCGGGGTCTCGATCTTCCCGCCCCACCAAGCCGGCTATCTCCCCCGGAACGGCCTGCCGCTCTCGCGCGATGGCCACTGTCGGCCCTTCGCCGCCCAGGCCAGCGGGACCGTCTTCAGCGACGGCCTGGGGCTGGTGGTGCTGAAGCGCCTGGAGGACGCCCTTGCCGCCGGCGACGGGATTTACGCCCTCATCAAGGGTTCGGCCCTGAACAACGACGGCGGGGAGCGCGACGCCTCCAGTGCTCCGGGCCTGCGCGGCCAAGCCGAGGTGGTGCGCACCGCCCTGGAAGCGGCCGAGGTGGACCCGGAAAGCCTGGCCTTCGTGGAAGGCCACGGCCTGGGCGCTCCCCGGGATGACGCCATCGAGGTGCAGGCCCTGACCCAGGCTTTCAACAGTGGCCGCCGGGGCTTCTGCCGCCTGGGGTCGGTCAAGGGCAACCTGGGCCACCTGGGCGACGCCGCCGGGGTGGCCGGGCTGATGAAGGCCGCCCTGGCCCTGGAGCGCCATCTGGTGCCACCCAGCCTGCATTGCTCCCAAACCCACCCCAGCCTGGCGCTGCCGACCACGCCTTTCCTGGTCAACAGCACGCCCTGGTCCTGGCGGACCACGCCTGGCGCGCCGCCACGTCGGGCCGGGGTCAACGCCTTCGGTTTCGACGGAGCCAACGTCCACGCCGTGCTGGAGGATGCTCCGGCCTCCGCCCGCCGGGGCGTCCGCCCAAGGCCCGCGTCGCCGGTCTTCTCGCGGCGCTATTTCCCCATCCCAAGGGCAGGCCTGGCGACAAGCCGCCCTACGCCAACCCTGGCCGCCCAGGACCTCCCGGCGCAATCCATCATCGAGCTTCGTGGCGGGGCTGGTGAAACCCTGGTTTGCTTTCCGGACATCCTGGGACGAGGCCTGGTCTTCCTGGGCCTGGCCAGCTTGATCCAGGACCGGAGAGTGCTAACCCTCAACTATCAGCCCGGCTCGGACTTGGTGGCGCAATCCCTGGCCGCGATATTGGCCGCCGAGGTCCGGGGACCGCTCACCATGTTGGGCTATTCCGCCGGGGCCTCCGTCGCCCTGGCGGCGGCCCGGGAATTGGAAGCCAGAGGGTGTTTGGTCCGCCGTCTGATCTTCCTGGACGGTTACCGTCCCAGCCCGGCCTTGTTGGGTTCGCCCGCGCGGCTGCGGGAGCTGAAAAGCTGGCTCTTTGATGCCCTGGCCCAACACCTGGCCGCGGAAGGCGAGACCCTGGACCTGGCCTCCAGGGAAGCCTGGTATGACCACTGCCTGGCTCTGGCCTCGGGCGCGCCGGTGGCGGCGGACATCCACCTGATCAACGCCCAGGATCGGGAGCCGAGCGAGTTTTTCCAGGATTGGTCGACGGCCACCACCGGACAACACCAAATCCACCACGGCAGCGGGAGCCACCTGGAGATGCTGCGCCATCCGTTCGTGAAGGACAACCATCACATCATGATGAGCATCATGACCACGAAACAGAACGAGAGGGGATCATGGTCATGAAAAAGTCACTGACCCTTAGTCTGGTCCTGGGCCTTTGCCTGACGCTGACCAGCGCCTGGGCTGGGCAGGCTCCAGCGCTGTCCCCGGAACTGGCCAAGGTCGACGCTTACGTGCAACAGGCCTGGAGCGAGAGCGGCATCCCGGGCCTGGCCCTGGCGGCGGTGGACAACGATCAGGTCTTGCTCAAGGGCTATGGCCTGGCCAACCTGGAAACCAAGCAGCCGGTGACGCCCAACACGCTCTTCGAGATCGGATCCTGCACCAAGGCCTTCACCGGCCTGGCCCTGGTCCAACTGCGGTCCGACACCGGCCTGGACTTCCAGACGCCGGCGGCCAAGTTCCTGCCCCTCTTCTATGGCCTCTATCAAGGCCGTCAGGCCCCCATCAGCCTGGCCGACCTGTTGCACCACACCAGCGGCATCCCGGACAGCACCATCATGACCCTGCCCTCCGGCGACCAGGACTACGCCCTCAAGAAAACCACCCTGGGAGTCTCGGGCCTGAATCTGGCGTTCACCCCCGGCAGCCAATTCTCCTACGCCACCGTGAACTACGACGTCGCGGCGGAAATCCTCCAGGTGGTCAGCGGGATGAGCTACGAGGACTATCTGACCGAGAGGGTGCTGAGGCCCCTGGAGCTTAACCAGTCCCTGGTGGGCTGCCAGACCCTGGTGGCGTCCAGCCATCCCGAGATGGCCTCGGGCTACAAGGCGGGCTTCATGCGACCCCAGGCCTACCTGCCCCCACCCTTCCGGGGCAACTACCCGGCCGGCTACGTGATCAGCAACGCGCGCGACATGGCTCTCTGGCTGCGGTTGCAGATGGGCCTGGTGGATAACCCGCTCAGCCCCCTGATCCGCCAAACCCAGGCGCCCAACCGCCAGGTCCAGGCCGGCCCCGGCGACTATTACGCCCTGGGCTGGTACGTCACCGATAAGGGCGCGATCCATCACGACGGGGTGAACCCCACCTTCACCGCCTTCGTGGGCTTCGACCCGGCCCTCAGAAAAGGCGTGGTGGTGCTGACCAACTACAACAGCTCCCTGGCCGGGAATATCGGCTGGGGGGCGCTGGCGGTCATGATGGGTCAGGACCCGCGTCCGGTGCACGACACCTTCGACTACCCGCTGATGATGGACAAGCAGGCCACCATCGCCTGTCTGGTGTTGGGGGCCATCGGCCTGGCCCTGGCCCTGATCTGCCTGGTCCTGCTCTGGCGGGTGCTGAGTGGCGCGCGGTCCTTCGCCCCGCTGGCGGCCTGGCGTTTCCTGCTGCTGGGCCTGCTCATGGTCCTGACCCCGATCGTGGTCTATTTGGTGATGAAACTGCCGGAACAACTGCTGGGGGCGACCTGGGAGGCCATGGCGGTCTGGGGTCCCATCAGCCTGGAAGCGGCGGCCAAGCTGGTGCTGGTGGTCTGGTGCCTGTTCCTGATCGCGGCCAACCTGGCCCTGATCTTTCCCCGCCGCCGCCCCGGCGCGCTGGCCTGAGGCCGGAGGCAGCAACCCTTGCCCCAGCCCGCCGCCCAGACCGCCCGCCACCCCGAGCCCGTCAGCCTGGTGGAGATGCTGGCGCGCCTGGAAGCGCGGGAGCAGCATGGGCTGCTCTTCATCCACGGGGCCAACCAGGAGGATCGGGTGTCCTACGCTCGCCTCCTGGCCGACGCCCGCCGGATGCTGACCCGCCTGCAGGCGCGGGGTCTGGCGCCCGGGCAGGAGTTGGTGATCCAGACCGGGGACAACCGGGCCTTGCTCACCATCTTCTGGGCCTGCGTGCTGGGCGGATTGGTCCCGGTGCCCCTGGCCCCGGCCCGCCAGGCGGAGAACCGACGCAAACTCTGGGGAGTCTGGCCCCGCCTGACCCAGCCTTGGCTGGCGGTGGACGCCGAGCATTGGGAGCACCTATCCCGGCACGACCCGTCCGAGGCTGAGGCCATCGCCGAGCGGGTCATCTCGGTGGAGACTCTTGGGGCCGACCTGGAGGGAGAAGACCAAGCCCGGGATTTAGCCGCGCCCCCGCCCGAAGCCCTGGCCCTGGTGCAGTTCTCCTCCGGCTCCACCGGCCGGCCCAAGGGCGTGCGCCTGACCCACGCCAACCTGCTCTCCAACCTGCGCGGCATGACCCAGGGTGCGGCGATGACCGCCGCCGACAGCTTCTTTGGCTGGATGCCCCTGACCCACGACATGGGTCTCATAGCCTTCCACCTCTGGCCCACCTACCTGGGGGTGGACCAGTTCATCCTGGACACCCCCCTGTTCATCCGCCGGCCGGGTCTCTGGCTGGCCAAGGCCAGTCAACACCGGGCCACGGTGCTGGGCTCGCCCGACTTCGGCTATCAACTCCTGCTGGCCAGCCTGCGCACGGGCCAGAGGCCGGACTGGGACCTCTCGGCGGTGCGCATTCTGTTCAACGCGGCCGAACCCATCTCGCCGAAAGTCTGCGACCGGTTCATGAAAGCCCTGGCCCCCTGCGGGTTGACGCGCCAGGCCATGTTCCCCTGCTACGGCCTGGCCGAGACCGCGGTGGGCGCGGCCTTCCCTCCCCCGGGGCGGGCCTTCGCCCGGGTGCACCTGGACCGCGACACCCTGACCCTGGGCGACCAGGCGCGGGAGCTGCCGCCAGAGCATCCCCAGGCCGCCACCTTCGCGGTGGAGGGTCACCCCCTGGTCGGCACCGACATCGCCATCCGCGACGACCAGGGGCGGGACTTGCCCGAGGGCCGTTTGGGCCGGGTGATGCTGCGCGGCCCCAGCGTCACCGCGGGTTACCACGGCGATCCCGAGGCCACGGCCCAGGCCGTGAGCCGTGACGGCTGGCTGGACACCGGCGACCTGGGCCTGGTGCTGCGGGGCCAGTTGGTCATCACCGGCCGGATCAAGGACGTCATTTTCTCCCGGGGACAGAATTTCTTCTCCCACGACCTGGAGCGGGTGGCCGAAGCCACTCCGGGTCTGGGGCCGGGCAAGGCCCTGGCCGTGGGCCTGACCACTCCCGAGCGCCAGGCCGAGGAGGTGGTGGTCTTCCTGCGCCACCGCTCGCGCGAGCTGGGCGGCTTCGCCATCCTGGCCGAGCGGGTGGCCGAGGCCATCGCCCGCGACCTGGGCCTGGCCGTGGATCACGTCCTGCCGGTGGAGGTCATTCCCAAGACCACCAGCGGCAAGCTGCGGCGCTATCTCCTGCGCCAGCGCTACCTGCTCGGCGAGTTCGCGGCCCAGGCCCGCGCCTTGGCCGAACTGCGGTCCGCCCTGCGAGCCAGCAACCCGACGGGCGCTGACGCCGAGACCGTCCCGATTCCACCAGCCCTGGCCGCCCTCTGGGCCCAGGTTCTGGAACAAAGCGACCCGCCGTCCGGGGCCAGCTTTTTCGCCCTGGGCGGCGATTCCCTGCGCGCCACCCGCCTGGTGGAGCGGGCGCGGGAAGAGCTTGGCGCGCCGGTGACCCTGGCCGACCTGCTGGAGCATTCCAGTCTGGCCGCCTTCGCCACCCACCTGACGACCCTGGGAGGGGCTTCTGGCGCGCTCGTCTTGTCCCCAGCCCCGGCGCAAACCTATCACCCGGCCACGCCCAACCAACGCCGCCTGCACGCCCTCCAAGCCACTCAGCCGGAGTCCACCGCCTACAACCTGCCCCTGGCCCTGCGCCTGCGCGGCGAGTTGGACCCGCGGACCCTGGAGCGCGCCCTGACCGCGTTGGTGGCCCTGCACGAGCCATTGCGCACCGGTCTGGAGGTGGTGGACGGCCAGGTGGTGCAGCGGGTGCATCCGGCCGCCGCCTACCACCTGGCCCTGCCCCCCTGGCCGGCCGGTGTGCCGCTTGCTGACCCCGAGGCCCTGGGCCGGGTCTTGCGCCCCTGGCTGCGCCCCTTCGACCTGGCCCGTCCGCCCCTGCTGCGCGCCACCCTGCTGCAACCCGGCCCCGGGGAGCACGTCCTGCTGTTGGACCTGCACCACGCCTTGGTCGACGGCGGCTCCCTGCCCCGGCTGCTGGCCGACCTGGGCCGGCTCTATGCCGGGCAATCCCTGCCCGCGCCGGGGTTGCAGTTCAAGGACCACGCCCATTGGTTGGCCGGCCAGGAGCACGACCAAGCCACCTCCCTAACCTTTTGGCGTGAGCACCTGGGACCGGAGCTGCCCCGTCTGGAATTGCCGCTGCTGGAGGCGCGCCAGCCCTGGCGGGACCAGGCCGGCCACACTCTTTTCCACGACCTGTCCCCGGAACTGAGCGCCGACCTGGAGCGTCTGGCCGGAGACCTGGAGGTCACCCCCAACCTCATGCTCCTGGCGGCGTTCGGCATCCTGTTGGGCCGGCACGCCGACCAGGAGGACCTGGTGCTGGGCGCCGTGGCCGCCGGCCGCGAACATCCCGGCTGCGCGGACATGGTGGGGATGTTCGTCAACACCCTGCCCCTGCGCGCCCGACCCGAGGCCGGCAAGACCCTGGCCGGGTTCCTGGCCGAACTGCGCGCCGGCCTGGCCGGGGCCTTGCGCCACCAGGATCATCCTTTGGAGGACCTGCCGGCTCAGTTGGACCTGGTGCGCCAACCCGGGCGCGAGCCCCTGTTCGACGTTATGTTCGCGCCCGAGGAGTTCGACCTCACCGGCCTGGCCTGGCCCGGGCTGGAGCTGGAGTTGTTGGACTTCAGCCCCGGCACGGCCAAGTTCGACCTGACCCTCTTCGCTCGCCCGACCGCCAAGGGCTATCGCCTCTGGCTGGAGTACGCCAGCGCCCTGTTCGAGCGCGAGGCCATGGAGGCCCTGCTACGGCGTTACGAAACCCTGCTGGTTCACATGGCGCGAGGTGGCGGTGGGATATTGCTGCGGGACCTGGAAATCCTGCCCCCGGACGAGCGGCGCCGTCTGCTGGTGGATTTCAACGCCACCGCCGCGTCATATCCTTCCGCCGGCACCCTGCACCAGCTCATCGCCCAGACCGCCCGCGCCCGGCCCGAGGCCGTGGCCCTGGAGGAGGCCGATGGCGCGCGCGGCCAACTCACCTACGGCGAGTTGGAGCGTTCCGCCAACCGCCTGGCCTGGCAGCTGCGGCAAAAGGGCCTGGTCCCAGGCCAGATGGCCGCCATTCTCTCGCCGCGCTGCATCCCTTTGATGGTCGGCATCCTGGCCAGCCTCAAGGCCGGCGGGGCCTATCTTCCCCTGGAGCCCGACCAGCCGGCCCAGCGCCTGGGCCAAGTCCTGGCCGACTCCGGGGCGCGGCTCCTGCTCCTGGGTCCGGGACAAGCTCCGCCGCCGGACCTGCCCCCCGGCCTGGAGGCGCTCCGCCTGGATGAGCTGCTGGCCCAGCCCGGCCGCGAGGACTCGCCACCGCCCCTGGCCGGACCGGACGATCTGGCCTACGTCATCTACACCTCCGGCTCCACCGGCGCGCCCAAAGGCGTGATGATCCCCCACCGCGCGGCCCTGAACTACCTGTGCTGGGCGGTGAGGGTCTACCTGGGCGACCGTCCCGGCGACTTCCCCCTGTTCACCTCGCTGGCCTTCGACCTCACCGTGACCTCGCTCTTCGCCCCGCTGATCAGTGGCGGCCGGGTGGTGATCCACGGCGAAGCCGACCCGGCCAGCCTGGTCAGCCTGGTGGTGGCCCAGGACCGGGTGGACGTGCTCAAACTCACCCCGGCCCACCTGGCCATCCTGCGCGAGGACTGTCCCCCCAACGCGCGCCTCAAGGTCATGATCGTGGGCGGCGAGGACCTCAAGGCCGAACTGGCCCGGGACATCTGGCAACGCTTCGGCGGGCGGGTGGCCATCTGCAACGAGTACGGCCCCACCGAGACCACGGTGGGTTGCATGATCCACAGCTTCGACCCGGAGCAGGACCGCCGGACCAGCGTGCCCATCGGCCGTCCGGCGGCCAACACCGCCCTCTACGTGCTGGACCGTCACCTCCGGCCCCTGCCCGAAGGAGCGGTGGGCGAGCTCTACATCGCCGGGGACGGCCTGGCCCGGGGCTATCACCAGCGTTCGGAGCTGACCGCGCAACGCTTCCCGCAAAACCCCTTCGCGTCGGGCCAACGCATGTACCAGAGCGGCGACCGGGTGCGCTTCCTGACCTCGGGGGTCCTGGAGTACCTGGGCCGCGGCGACCAGCAGATCAAGCTGCACGGCATGCGCATCGAGCCGGGGGAGATCGAGGCCCGGCTCAAGCGACATCCCGACGTGAGCGAGGCGGCGGTGGTCCTGCGGGCGGGCGATCCCGGCGGGCCGCGCCTGGTGGGCTACTTCACCAGCCCCGGAGCCGCGCCGGAGCCCGCCGCGCTGCTGGCCTGGCTGGCCCAAACCCTGCCGCGCGCCATGCTGCCCTCGGCCCTGGTGCCGCTGGAGCGCCTGCCACTGACCACCAACGGCAAGCTGGACCGCGAGGCCTTGCCCGCCCCCCTTTATCAGGGCGGCGCGGAGCACCAGCCCCCGCGCAACCCGCGCGAGGCTGATCTCTGCGCGGTCTTTGGCCAGGTCCTGGGCCGGGAGAGTTTGGGGGTGCAGGACAACTTCTTCGACCTGGGCGGCGACTCCATCAAGGCGGTGCAGATCGTCTCGCGCCTGGCCGCCAGGGGCTGGCGGAGCACCGCCGGGGAAATCCTGCGTTTCCAGACCGTCGCCGCCCTGGCCCCGCGTTTGGAGGCGTTGGCGCCGGAAATCTCCGCCGCCAGCACTCCGGACGGTCCCTGGGGTGAGTTGCCCATGGCGGCCTGGCTCTCCAGGCATGCCTTGGCCCAGCCGGGGCACTATCACCAATCCGTGCTGTTGGAGTGCCGCCAACCTCTGGACCCGGGACTTCTGGCTTCCGCCCTGGCCGCCGTGGTGGACCACCACCCGGGGCTGCGCCTGAACCGCGACTCGGTTACTGGCCTCTTGTTCGTCAACACCGCCCACACTGGACGCGATTTCGGCCCGACCCGCCTGGACGCGCCCAGCCTGGATGCGGCCGCCCCGCTCCTGGCCAGGTTCAAGTCCGGTTGGGACCTGGCCCGCGAACCGCTCTTCCGGGCGGCGCTGATCGAGACACCCCAGGCCCCGTCCCGCCTCCTGCTCTGCGCCCACCACTTGCTGGTGGACCTGGTCTCCTGGTCGCTGATCCTGGAGGAACTGACCGAGGCCTACCGCGCCCTGGAGCAGGGCCGCGCTCCCCGCCTGCCCCCGGCCGGACCACCGCCCGCTCCCTGGGTGGCGGCCCTGCGTCGGCATTACCAGTCACCGGCCGGCCTGGCCGAGTTGCCCCACTGGCAGGCCACCCTGGCCACCGAATTCCGCCTGCCCCGCGCCCTGGAGCCGGCCTCCTGGCGCATGCGGGACTGCGCGGTTCTGGTGCAGGAGTTGGACGCCGAGACCAGCGCGCGGCTGACCGCTCGAGCGCGGGAAGACCACGGCGCGGACCCGTCCATTCTGGTGCTGACGGCCCTGGCCGGGGCCTTGGCCCGCTGGACTGGCCGCGAGCGGGTGGTGATCGAGACCGAGGGCCACGGCCGCCACCTGGAGGCCCTGGTCGACGCGCCGGATCCGACGCGCGGCCTGGGCTGGTACACCGCCATGCACCCGCTGGCTTTGCGCCTGGAAGGCGACGACCCGGCGGCCTGGTTGGCGGAGGTCAAGCGCCAGATGGCGGACACGCCCCAGCAGGGCGTTGGCTTTGGGGTGCTGCGTTATCTCCTGGAACGGCCGGAGCTGGCCAACGCTCCGGAGCGCCCGCCGGTGCGCTTCAACTACCTGGGCGCGGTGGATCGTCTCTTGGGCAACGACCTTTTCCGCTACCGGCCAGCCGACACCGGACCGGATATTGCCCCAGAGAACGCCATGACCTGCGAGCTGGAGGTTATCGCCATGTTGGTCGAGGGCCGCCTGCGCCTGCGCCTGACCCATCATGCCCTGGCCCAACCCCTCGCGGACATCCATCGCCTGGCCGATACCATCGGCCAAAACCTGCGGACCCTGCTGGGGAAGCCGAGCCGGGGCGAAGCAGCCAAGCCGCGCCCCGAGGACTATGACGCCGCCGGCCTCAGCGCCGCCGACCTGGGCGAGCTGTTCTGACCATGAAGCTGGACCAAGCCAACGTCGCGGACATCCTGGCCCTGACCCCTCTGCAAGAGGGCATCCTCTACCATTACCTGGCCCAGCCCGACTCCGGCCAATACCTGGAGCAGCTCAGTCTGGAGCTGAGCGGTGGGCTGGACCTCGCCCGTTTCAGCCAAGCCTGGCAGCGGGTCGCGGCCGCCAATCCCATGCTGCGCGCGCTCTTCCGCTGGGAGAACCTCAGCCACCCGGTGCAGGTGATCCTGCGCCGGCAGCAGCCGTCGCTCCGGGTCAGCCGCCTGAGCTCCGGCGATCCCCGGTCTTTCGTGGACAGCGCCCGCCTGCGCGACCGCCAGGAGCCCTTGGATCTGCGCCAGCCGCCCTGGCGCATCACGTTGCTCATCCTGGGCGAACAGCGCGCCCAGATGCTGGTCACCAGTCATCACATCCTTTTCGACGGCTGGAGCAACGGCATCCTGTTGCGCGAGTTCCTGGCCGCCTACCACGATCCCGCATGGAGCCCCCCGCCCAAGCCCGATTTCAAGGCCTTCGTAAAATTCCTGCGAGAGCTTGATACTTCCTCCGACCATGGGTTTTGGCGCGAGTATCTGTCCGGCTACCAGCGCCAAAACCTGCCCGATCTGTCCGGCCCCAACTCAGCGCCGGCCGGACGCCTGGACCTGGCCCTGCCCGAGACCTTGGCCCAAAACCTGGCCGCCCGCGCCCGCGCCCTGCGCCTGACCCCCGCCAGCCTGATCCACGCCGCCTGGGGCTTGCTCTTGCAGCGTTACCTCAACAGTCGAGACGTGGTGCTCGGCTCCACCGTGGCCGGACGCGACGCACCGATCGCTGGCATCGAGCAGACCGTGGGCCTGTTCATCAACAGCCTGCCGCTCCGGGTGCGCACCAACGCGGACACCACCGGCGCGGTCCTGTCCCGGGCGGTGGCCGGCGACCTGATCACCCTGCAGGAGCACCAGCACACGCCTTTGCTGGAGGTGCGCTCCGCCGCCGGGCTCAAGGCTGGCAGCGAGTTGTTCGAAACCCTGTTGGCGGTGGAGAACTATCCCCTGGACCTGGCCGCCCTGGCCGGCCCGGAGTTGGCGGTGGTGGGCCATGACTTCAGCGAGCAGACCCACTACCCCCTCGGCCTGAGCTACCTGCCCCACGATCCGCCCCGCTGCCTGATCACCCATGGCCCGGGCATCCTCTCCTCCGAGGCGGCCCAGCGCCTGGGCGGCCACTTCCTGGCGATCCTGGACGGTCTGATCCAGCGTCCGGAGGCGCGGGTGGACGAGATCGAAATGCTGGGCCAGGCCGAACGCCACCAACTCCTGGAGACGTTCCAGCCCGCCGCGAGAGCCTGGGACGGCCCGGTGCTGATCCGGGAGCAGTTCGAGGTCCAGGCCGCCCGCTGGCCCGAGAGGCCGGCGCTGGTTTGGAACAATGGCCAGCTGACCCACGCCGAGCTGAACCGCCGGGCCAACCGCCTGGCCTGGCGGCTCAAGGCCTTGGGTCTGGGGCCGGACCGGATGGCGGCCCTGTGCCTGCCACGCTCGCCGGAGATGCTGGTGGCGATCCTGGCGGTGCTCAAGGCCGGGGGAGCCTACCTGCCCCTGGACCCCAGCGCCCCGCCCCAACGCCTGCGCCTGGTCCTGGAGGACGCCCAGCCTCTCTGCCTGCTCAGCCTGGGCCCCCTGGCCGCCCAGGCCGCCGACCTGCTGCCGGACCTCCCGGTGCTGGACCTGGCGCGGGAACCCGAGGAGCCCGGCGAGGAAGGCAACCCGCCCCGGGTCAACCAACCCGGCGACCTGGCCTACGTCATCTACACCTCCGGCTCCACCGGCCGGCCCAAGGGGGTGATGGTGGAGCAGCGCGCGGCGGTGAACCTGTTGCGGGTGATGCAAGACCGCTGGCCCCTGGTCGAGGGCGACGCCTGGCTCTTGAAAACCAACTACACCTTCGACGTCTCGCTCACCGAGTTGTGCGGCTGGTTCTTCGGCCAGGGGCGGCTGGCCATCTTGCCCCCAGGTGACGAAAAGGACCCGGCCGCCATCCTGGCGGCGGTCCAGCGCCACGGGGTCACCCACCTCAACTTCTCGCCCTCCATGCTGCGGGCCTTCCAGGAGCATCTGGAACTGACGGGTTCCTCCGCCCTGGCGGGGCTCAAGTATCTCTGCGCGGCGGGCGAGAACCTTTCCGGCGACCTGGCCCGGCGCTTCCTGGCCCTGGGCTTGCCGGCCCGCCTGCTGGACCTCTACGGACCCACCGAGGCCACGGTCTACGCCACCGGCCGTGACGCCTCCCAGGAGTCCCCGAATGCCACCTGGATCGCCATCGGCCAACCGCTGACCAATTACCGTGCTTACGTGTTGGGCCGCCACGGCGGCTTGCAGCCCTTGGGCGCTCCGGGCGAGCTCTGCCTGGGCGGGGCTGGCCTGGCCCGGGGTTATCTCCAGCGGCCGGAGATCACGGCCGAGAAGTTCATCCCCGACCCCTTCCACCACGGCCAGCGCATCTATCGCACCGGAGACCTGGCCTATTGGCGGCCCGACGGCAACCTGGTCTGCCTGGGCCGCCTGGACCACCAGGTCAAGCTCCAGGGCCACCGCATCGAGCTGGGCGAGGTGGAGGAAGCCCTGGCCCGGCATCCGGCCATCGCCGAGGCGGCGGCAGTGGTGCGGGGCGAGGCC
The DNA here is from genome assembly GCA_937908275.1 of uncultured Desulfarculaceae bacterium. Taxonomy (GTDB): domain Bacteria; phylum Desulfobacterota; class Desulfarculia; order Desulfarculales; family Desulfarculaceae; genus JACRDC01. The sequence goes on from CALERA010000316.1 coordinate 17,065, forward strand.
CGGGGCGGCGAGGGCTTGCTCTGCGCCTACTACAGCCTGGCGACTGGGACGCGGCCTGGGGAGTTGGACCAGGAGAAGTTGCGCGTCTTCCTGGGCCAAAGCCTGCCGGCCTACATGATCCCAGCCCATTTCATCGCCCTGGCAGGCATGCCCCGCTCCAGCGCCGGCAAGCTGGACCGCAACGCCCTGCCAGCGCCAGAGCCAGCTCCCGCGTCCGAAACCTCCCCCGCCGGGGAGGCGGCCCAGGGGACGGAGGCGCGCATCGCGGAGATTTGGCGGGAGGTGCTGGGCCGCGAAAACCTGGGCCTGAAGCAAAACTTCTTCGACCTGGGTGGGCACTCCATCGCCCTGATCCGGGTCAACACCCGCTTGAACCGCGCCTTCGGCCTGGCGCTCACGGTGACCGAACTCTTCGCCCACGCCACCATCCGCCAACAAGCCAGGTTGGTTGAGCGAGCCCTGGGCAAGGTTGCGCCGCCGGAAGACCCAGCCACCCCGCCAGCCGCTCGCCAATCGGCGCCCGTTCTGGCCGGGCCAGCCTGGACGCCCATCGCGGTCATCGGTCTGGCCGGGCGCTTCCCCGGCGCGGCGGACGTGGACCAGCTCTGGCGAAACCTGGCGGCCGGGGTGGAGTCCATCCGTTTTTTCACACCCGAAGAGCTGCGGGCAGCGGGCGTGGCCGGGGAACTCATCGCCGACCCGGGCTACGTGCCGGCCAAGGGCTGGCTGGCCGACAGCGAGCGCTTCGACGCGGCGGTGTTTGGCTATAGCGAAACTGAAGCCGCCCGCATGGATCCCCAGCTCCGGCTTTTGCACCAATGCGCCCTGCACTCCCTGGAGCAGGCGGGCTACGATCCCTGGCGCTATCCCGGGGCCATCGGGCTCTACGCCGGGGCCTCGCCCAACCCGGGCTGGCTGGCCGGCCTGGCGGACAACGCCCCGCCGTCGGAGCTCTACGCGGCCATGACCCTCAACGAGCGCGATTTCCTCTGCGCCCGGGTGGCCCACCGCCTGAACCTGCGCGGGCCGGCCGTGACGGTGCAGACCGCCTGCTCCACCTCCCTGGTGGCCGTCCACCAGGCCTGTCGCGCCCTGATGCATGGCGACTGCGACCTGGCCCTGGCCGGCGGGGTCTCGCTGGTGGGTCCGCCGGAATCCGGCTATCTGCACCAGCCGGGCATGATCCGCACCCCGGACGGACACTGCCGGCCCTTTGACGCCGAGGCCAACGGCACCCTGGGCGGCGACGGGGTGGGTCTGGTGGCGCTCAAGCGCCTGGACCGGGCCCTGGCCGATGGCGACCAGGTGCTGGCCGTGATCAAGGGCGGCGCGCTGAACAACGACGGCGCGGACAAGCTGGGCTACACCGCGCCCTCGATCCACGGCCAGGCCGAGGTCATCCGCCGCGCCCTGGACCTGGCCGGGTTCGCGTCGGAGAGCATCGGCTATCTGGAGGCCCATGGCACCGGCACTCCCCTGGGCGACCCGGTGGAGGTGGCGGCGCTCAAGGCCGCCTTCGCCACTGAGCGGCGCGGCTTTTGCGCCCTGGGCTCGCTCAAGGCCAACCTGGGCCACCTGGACGCGGCGGCCGGGGTGGCGGGTCTGATCAAGGCGGTTCTGCTCCTGCGGCACGGCGTCATCCCGCCCAGCGTGAACTTCAGCCGGCCCAATCCCAAGCTGGAGCTGGAGCAGAGCCCTTTCCGGGTGGTCACCAGCGCCGAGCCCTGGCCGGACCGCCTGCGCCCGCGCCGGGCCGGGGTCAGCTCCTTTGGCATTGGCGGCACCAACGCCCACCTGGTGCTGGAAGAAGCCCCGCCAGCGCCGCGGCCCGTGGTTGCGGTCCCCGGGCCGCGCCTGCTGCGGCTCTCGGCCCACACCCCCGAGGCCCTGGGGACCCTGGCCCAACGCCTGTCCGAAGATTTGGGCCGCCACCCGAAGGCCAACCTCGACGACCTGTCCTTCACCCTGGGCCAGGGCCGGCGGGCCTGGGAGCACCGTCTGGGCCTGGTTTGCCGCGACCTGGACCAGGCCCGGGAGCGCCTGGCCGCCGCGCCGGGTGTGGCCGATCCCGCCCGCGAGGATCTGTCGGCGGTCCTGGTCTTCCCCGGCCAGGGCGCGCAGCACCTGGACATGGGCCGGGGGTTGCATGAGAGTTGGCCAGCCTTCCGCCGGGAACTGGACCAGTGCCTGGACCGCCTGGAGTCCCTGGCCGGCGAGCCCCTGCGTCCGCTGTTCTATCCGCCCGACTCCGAGGCCCGCCGGGTGGCCGCCGGCCGCATCGACCAGACCGCCCTGGCCCAGCCCCTGCTCTTCGCCCTGGAATACGCCCTGGCCCGGGCGGTGATGGGATTGGGCATCCGGCCCCGGGCCCTGATCGGCCACAGCCTGGGCGAGTACGTGGCCGCCTGCCTGGCCGGAGTGATGAGCCTGGAGGACGCCCTGGGGGTGGTGCTCTGGCGGGGGCGGGCCATGCAGTCCCTGCCGCCCGGCGGCATGTGCGCCCTGGCCCTGGATCGCTCCCAAGCCGAGGTCCTCCTGACCCGCTTCGGTGCGGCGGAGCTGAGTCTGGCGGCGGTCAACTCGCCCGCGGCCTGTGTGGTCTCCGGCCCTATCCCGGCCATCGAGGCCTTCGGGCGCTTCGCGGCCGACCAAGGCAGCGCGGCCCGGCGGCTGCACACCTCCCACGCCTTCCACTCGGCCATGATGGAGCCGGTGATGGGACCGTTGGCCGACCTGCTGGCCGTCATTCGCCTGCGCCCGCCGACAATTCCTTATATCGCCAACCTCAGCGGCGGCTTCATCACCCCGGCGCAGGCCCAGGCGCCGGAGTATTGGACCGCCCATCTGCGCCGCACCGTGAATTTCAGCGACGGGGTGGCCGCGTTGCTGGCCGGGGGTCCCACGGTCTTCATCGAGCTGGGGCCGGGCGGCGGCCTGGGCGGTCGCATCCGGGAGCAGCCCGGCTTCGGGGAAGGACAGGCCGTGGTGAGCCTGCTGCGTCATCCGCGCGAAGAGGTCCCGGATTTGGACCGGCTCCTGGAGGGCCTGGGGCGGCTCTGGGGTCTGGGCCTGGACCCGGCCGGCGACCTGCCCGGGCTCAATCCGGCCGGCCGGCGCATCGCCCTGCCGGGCTATCCTTTCGCCGGCCGGCGCTACCCGGCCCTGACCGCGCCCCCAGCCCAAGGCGCCCCGACTTCCGGCCCGGTGCGCAAGCAGGCCTTGGTGGCGGGCTGGATTTACGCCCCAGTCTGGCGCGAGACGCCCGCCCTCCTGGCGGCGGCGGTTGAGGACGAGCCTGGCCATTGCCTGGTGCTGGCCGACGACCAGGGCCTGGCCGAGGCCCTGACCACCCAACTGGAACGCCGGGGGCGGCCGGTGGTCCTGGCGCGGCGAGGCGATTCGTTCCGCGCCCTGGGCAATGGCCAATACCAGACCTCGGCCCGACCCACCGACCTGGCCGCGCTTTGGTCGGCCTTGGCGCATGATGGCTTAAGGATAGGACGCCTGGTTCATCTCTGGTCCCTGGACCAGCCGATGACGGATGCAACAGTCAACCAGGCCGCTCCCGGCCAGGCTTTCCGCGAGTTGCTGGCGGTGCTGCAAGCCTCGATCAAGGCGGGGGCAGCACCCGGCCTGCGTCTTTGCCTGGTGGGCCGGGGGTTGTGCCGGGTGGGGGGCGAGGCGGCCACGCGTCCGGCGCTGGCCCTGCTGCGGGGCCTGGGCCTGTCCGCCAGCCAGGAGCACCCCGGCCTGGCCTGCCGGGTGGTGGACCTGGACCCCGCCCCGCTCTCGGGCTGGCGGGCCAAGGCCGAGGCGGCGGACCTGGCGGCCGAGGTGCTGTGCGACGACGCCGAACCCCTGGCGGCCTGGCGCGGCGGGCGGCGCTGGCGGGAGGACTTCGCCCCTCTGCCGACCCCGGAGTCCCCTGGCGACGACGGACCCTTGGCCGTCAAGCCTGGCGGGGTCTATCTGATCATCGGTGGCCTGGGGACCATCGGCCTGGCCCTGGCCGGCCACCTGGCCCGCACCCTCGGCGCGCGCCTGGCCCTCTGCGGGCGCACCCCCCTGCCACCCCGCGAGGAATGGCCAGCCTGGCTGGAGCAACACCCGGCAGGCGATCCTGTTTGCCGCCGTCTGCGCGCCATCCGTGACCTGGAGGCCCTGGGGGCCGAGGTTAGCACCTACCAGGTCGAGGCCGGCGATCAGGCCGCCCTGCTGGCGCTCGGCCAGCGGGTGGAGCGGGAATTAGGTCCCATCCAGGGCCTGGCCCACGCCGCGGGAGAGAGCTTCGCCCATTTCTTCCGGCCTCTGGCGCAGATGGACGAGCCCTACCTGGCCCAAGAGATCGCCCCCCGCCTGGAGCAGGCCCAGGCCCTGGCCGCCCTGGTCCGGGCTTGCCGACCGGCCTGGTGCCTGGCCACCTCCTCCCTGGCCACGGTCCTGGGCGGCCGGGGCCTGGCGGGCTATGCCAGCGCCAATCACTACCTGGAGGCCCTGGCCGCAAACCAGGAGGGGAGCGACACCGCCTGGCTGACCCTGGCCTGGGACGGTTGGCGTCCGGCCGGAGGGATTGAGTCCCCGGACAGCGCCATCGCTCACCTGTTGATCACGCCTGAGGAAGGACGCGAGGCCCTGGCCCGGCTCCTGGCCGCCGGTCGGCCCGGACGGATGGTGATCTCCAGCGGCGACCTGGCCCAACGGCGAGAGGAGTGGGTGACCCGACCCCTGAGCGCTGTCGCCCAGGCCGCGCCAGCCGACTCAACCGATCAGGCCGACTCCGCCCAGCCCACCGCCGCGGAGGACCCGGCCCAGGCCGTGGCCCGGATCTGGCGCGAGGTCCTGGGCCTGACCCGCCTGGAGCCGGGAGCCAGTTTCTTCGCCCTGGGCGGGGATTCGCTGAAGGCCATCACCGTGCTCAGCCGGATCAAGGCCGCCCTGGGCCGCGAGGTGCCCCTGCCCGAGTTCCTGGCCCAGCCCACCCTGGAGGCCTGCCTGACCCTGCTGTCCCCGAGCGGGCCGGCGGGCCTGCCGCCCATCATCCCGGCCCCGCCGGCCGAGACCTATCCCTTGTCCTCGGCCCAGGCGCGGCTCTACGTCTTGCAGCAGATGGAGCCCAGGGACACCTCCCACCACGAGGCTTTCAGTTTGTCACTGGAAGGCCCCCTGGCCCCGGAGCGCCTGCGGGCGGCGGCGTTGAACCTGGTCGAGCGCCAACCCAGCCTGCGCACCGGCATCGAGGCCGGGGCCGAGGGACCCTGCCAGCGGGTCCACCCCCGGGCGGACCTGATCTGGCGCTATCATGACCGGCCCGACGGGGGGCCATCCCCGGACCTGGACCAACCCTTCGACCTGGCCCGACCGCCGCTGCTGCGCCTGGAGCTGACCCGCCTGTCCCCGGAGCGGCACCAACTGCGGGTGGTGGTTCATCACATCATCACCGATGGCAGCTCCCACGCCATCTTCCTGCGCGAGCTGCTGGCCCTGTACGCGGGTCGGGAGCTGCCGCCCCTGCGCCTGCGCTACGTTGATTACGCGGTCTGGCAAGGCCAGGCCCGGGCCCAGGGCTGGCTGGCCAATCAGGAGGCCTATTGGCGGGAGCGCTTCGCCACGCCGCCCCGTCCCCTGGAGTTGCCCACGGATTTCCCCCGTCCCCGGGTGCAGGGCTTTAGCGGCCAAAGCCAGCGCTTGGCCCTGGACCCGGAACTGACCGCCGGCCTGCGCGGGCTCCAGGCCGCCAGCGGGGCCACCACCTACACCACCCTCCTGGCCCTCCTGGCGGTGGTCGTGTCGCAATACTCCGGCCAGGATGACCTGGTGATCGGCGCGCCGGTCAGCGGCCGCACCCAGCCCGGCCTGGAGGGGATCATCGGGATGTTCGTCAACCTGGTGGCCCTGCGCTGCCGGCCCGAGCCCGAACTGGGCTTCGCCGAGTTCCTGGCCCGCCTGAGCCAGGACGCTTTCGCGGCTTTCGCCAACCAGGATTACCCCTTCGAGGACCTGGTCAGCCAACTGGGTCTGCAGGGCGGTCTGGACCGCCATCCCCTGTTCAGCGTGCTCTGCGTGCTGCAAAACCTGGGCGAGACCCAGGCCGCGGATGGCGGCCTGACCTGCCGGCTGCAGGAGGCGGTGGCGGTGCGCACCCACTTCGACCTGACCCTGATCGCGGTGGAGACTCCCCGGACCATCGACCTCAGCCTGGTCTATTCCCCGCAACTCTTCCGCCCCGAGACCATCGCGGCCATGGTCCAACGCCTGCTGGCCATCGCCCGCCAGGCAGTCAGCGATCCCAACCGGACCTTGGCGGAGTTGGGGTTGGCGGATGGAGCGCGCGGCGTCATCGCCCCGGCCGCCGCCGAGGAGGGCGACTTCGGATTCTGAGTCCTGGCCCGATCATGGCCGTCCCGCAAGTAATACCAACTCATGCGCTGGGCTATTTATGTTTCAATTAACATAATGCCCAGGTCCATTTGCGCTGCTTATACTAAATGAATAAGAACCACACTTTAAGGAGGAGGGTATGAGTAAAATCACCCGCCGAGAATTCATGGCCGCCACCGGCATGTTGGCGGGCGGCCTGGCCTTGTCCTCCCTGGGGGTGCCCCTGGGGGCGGTGCAGGCCTATGCCGGAGAGTTGAGCAAAGCCGAGCGGGTCAAAATGGCCCAGACCTTCATCAGCACCTGTGACTTCTGCTCGGTTTCCTGCGGCCTGCTCATCTCCAGCGACGCCAAGACCAAGAAAGTCATCAACATCGAGGGCGACCCCGAGCATCCCATCAACGAAGGCGCGCTTTGCGCCAAGGGCGCCTCCATCTTCCAGGAGAGCACCAACAACCCCGACCGCCTGAAAAAGGTCCTCTACCGCGCTCCCTACTCCACCAAGTGGGAGACCAAGACCTGGGACTGGGCCCTGGACACCATCGCCAAGCGCATCAAGGCGGTGCGCGACAAGGACTTCATGACCACCAACGCCAAGGGTCAGGTGGTCAATCGCCTGGAGAGCATCGCCCATATCGGCAGCTCCAAGATGGACAACGAGGAGTGCTGGCTGGTCAGCGCCATGTTGCGCTCCCTGGGCCTGGTGAATATCGATCACCAAGCGAGGGTCTGACACAGCCCCACGGTGGCGGCTCTGGCAGAGTCGTTCGGACGCGGGGCGATGACCAATCACTGGATCGACATCCGTCACAGTGATTGCATTTTGATCATGGGCAGCAACGCTGCCGAGAACCACCCCATCTCATTCAAGTGGGTCACGCGGGCCAAGGAGAAGGGCGCCAAACTGATCAGCGTGGACCCGCGCTTCACCCGCACCTCGTCCAAGGCCGATTTCTACGCGCCCCTGCGCTCGGGCACGGACATCGCCTTCCTGGGCGGGATGATCAATTACATCCTGGAGAACCAGAAGTACTACCGCGATTACCTGGTCACCCACACCAACGCCCCCTATCTGGTCAACGAAGGCTTCGGCTTCGACGACGGCCTGTTCAGCGGCTATGACTCGGCCAGCCGCAAGTACGACAAGGCCACCTGGGCCATGCAGACCGACGAGGCCGGGGTGGTGAAGAAGGACGCCAGCCTGGATGACCCGCGCTGCGTGCTCCAGCTGCTGCGTCAGCACTACTCCCGCTACACCCTGGAGCTGGTTTCCTCCATCACCGGCACCCCGGTGGAAGACCTGCGCACGGTGTATGAGATGTTCTCCTCCACCGGCGGCCCGGAAAAGGCCGGGACCATCATGTACGCCCTGGGTTGGACCCAGCACACCGTGGGCACCCAGATCATCCGCACCATGGCCATCATCCAACTGTTGCTGGGCAACATCGGCGTCTGCGGCGGCGGGGTCAACGCCCTGCGCGGCGAGCCCAACGTCCAGGGCTCCACCGATATGTGCGTCCTCTACCATATCCTGCCCGGTTACCTGCGCGCGCCCTGGGCCGACGCCCCGGACCTCAAGTCCTACATCGCCCAGGTGACGCCCAAGACCAAGGAGCCCAACTCCGCCAACTGGTGGCAAAACTATTCCAAGTACATCGTAAGCCTGCTCAAGAGCTGGTACGGCGAGGCTGCCACGCCGGAAAACGATTTCTGTTATCAGCACGTGCCCAAGCTGGACACCGGGCAGAACCGCTCGATAATGAACTTCTTCGACGACATGTACGCCGGCAAGATCAAGGGCTTTATCTGCCTGGCCCAGAACCCGGCTTGCCACGTGCCCAACGCCAACAAGACCCGCGCGGCCCTGGCCAAGCTGGACTGGCTGGTCCACGCCAACATCTTCGACAACGAGACCGCCTCCTTCTGGCACGGCCCGGGGGTGGACTCCAAGAAGGTCAAGACCGAGGTCTTCCTGCTGCCCTCGGCCGCCTTCATGGAAAAGGACGGCAGCCTGACCAACAGCGGCCGCTGGGTGCACTGGCGCTACAAGGCCTCCGTCCCGCCGGGCGACGGCATGCCCATCGGCGACATGCTCTATCGCCTGGTTAACAAGCTCAAGGCGCTCTACAAAAAGGAAGGCGGAGCCTACCCCGCGCCAATTCTTGACCTGTCTTGGGAGTACGGCGACGGCAAGGGGAACCTGGACGCCATGTCCGTGGCCAAGGCCGTCAACGGCTATTTCCTCAAGGACGTCAGCGCCGGCGGCAAGGATTTCAAGAAGGGGCAGAACGTGCCCTCCTTCGCCATGCTGCGCGACGACGGCAGCACCAGCGCCGGCAACTGGCTCTACACCGGCATGGTCACCCCGGACGGCAAGAACCTGGCCCAAAGGCGGGGCAAGAGCGACCCCACCGGCCTGGGCCTGTATCCGGAATGGTCCTGGTGCTGGCCGGTCAACCGCCGGGTGCTGTACAACCGGGCCTCGGTGGACGCCCAGGGTCAGCCCATCAACCCCAACAAGCCCTTGCTCACCTGGACCGGCGACAAATGGGTGGGCGACGTGCCCGACGGGGCCTGGCCTCCCCTGGCCGACCAGGAGAAGACCATGCGGGCCTTCATCATGAAGCCCCATGGCGTGGCCTCGATCTTCGGGCCCGGCCTGGCCGAGGGCCCCTTCCCCGAGCACTACGAGCCGGTGGAAGGTCCCCTGGCCCAAAACCCCATGTCCGGCCAGCGCATCAACCCGGTGGTGAAGCTGTTCAAGGATCCGATCGACGTCTACGCCCCGGCCGACCCCCGTTTCCCGGTGGTCTGCACCACCTATACCGCCACCGAGCATTGGTGCAGCGGGGCCATCAGCCGCTGGATGCCATGGCTCACCGAGGCCATGCCCCAGGTCTACCTGGAGATGAGCCACGAGCTGGCGGAGCAGAAAGGCATCAAGAACGGAGACAAGGTGCGCATCGCCTCGGCCCGCGGTCAGTTGGACGCGGTGGCCATGGTCACCGTGCGCCTGCGGCCCTTCAAGGTGCAGGGCCAGGAGGTCCACCAGGTGGGCATGACCTTCAACTACGGCTGGCGGCATCCCAAGGATGCCGGCGACAGCGCCAACCTGCTCACCCCCACGGTGGGCGACGCCAACACCATGGCGCCCGAGTACAAGGCGTTCATGGTCAGCGTCAGCAAGGCCTAGGAGGTGAAGCATGTCCGAAGGCAAGTCGATAATCATGGACACCAGCCGCTGCACCGCCTGCCGCGGCTGCCAGATCGCCTGCAAGCAGTGGAACGGCCTGCCCGGCACCAAGACCAAGCAGACCGGCACCTACCAGAATCCGCCGGACATGTCCTACCAGACCTTCAAGGTGGTGCGCTTCGCGGAGGGCAAGGCCGACAACGGCAAGCCCTACTGGTATTTCTTCTCCGACATGTGCCGCCACTGCCTGAACCCGGGCTGCATGGAGGGCAACAAGAAGAACGAGATCATCCAGGACCCGGCCACCGGGGCGGTGATCCACACCCCGGCCACCAAGAAGCTGGACTACAACACCGTCCTGGCCGGTTGTCCCTATGACATCCCGCGCCAGGACCCCAAGACCAAGGAACTCAAGAAGTGCACCATGTGCCTTGACCGGATGCGGGACAACAAGATCCCGGCCTGCGTCAAGACCTGCCCCACCGGGGCCCTGGTCTTTGGCGAACGCGAGGAGATCCTGAAGATCGTCGAGGAGCGCGTGGCCAAGCTGAAGCAGACCCATCCCAAGGCCAAGGCCCTGAACCCGGACGACGTGCGGGTGATTTTCATCGTGACCGACGACCCGGACCGGTATCATAAGTTCGCGGAGGCCTGACAATCCTCCCCCGTCATGCCCACTGGGTCCGGGGAGGCGCCTAGGGCCTCCCCGGACCCCTTTTTCATGAGCCCAACCCCTCAAACCCGGAGGAGCACCCTTGAGCGCCGCCCTCACCCCGGATCAGGCCGCGTCCCAAGTCGACCAGGCTCTGGATCGCCTGCAAACCCGCACCCCGGCCCTGGCCCAGGTGGTGAGCGCTTTTCGGGGTCTCCTGCGGGTCCAAGCCGAAATCAAGGCCGGCCTGCCCGCGCTGGACCGCCCCCTGCCCGCGCCCGGGGACGCGGGCCGCGGCCCGGGTCGGCCCCTGGCCGGGGTGGCCGATTTCCTGGCCGTGGAGGATCTGGACCTGCCGCAGCACTTGTCCCAGGCCCTGGGGCGAATCTTGCCCGAACTGGAGCGCGGCTTCCCCGCCCTGGCTCCGGTGGCAGAGGCCATCCGCTCAGCGCTGACGGCCGGGACCCTGGCTCTGGCCGCGACCCTGGACGCCCTGCTGGGCGGGGACCGCGCCCGCCTGGAAGCCCTGGCCGCCCAGGCCGGGGTGGACGCCCCGGGCCTGGAGTTCGCCCTGTTGCAGGCGGCCAAGCCCTTCCTGGAGCGCCGGGCCCAGGCCCTGGCCGGCCGGTTGGCCAAGGGTGAGCATGGCGGCAACTGCCCTCTCTGCGGCTCGTTGCCGGAATTGAGCTACATCCAGGGCACCGCCGGACAGCGCTGGCTGCGCTGCTCCCTCTGCGCCACCCACTGGCGCTCCTCGCGCACCGCCTGTCCGGTCTGCGGCAACGAGGAGCAGGCCAAGATGGGTTTCTTTTTCGTGGAAGGGCAGGAGAACCAGCGGGTGGACCACTGTTCGGTCTGCGGCAAATACCTGGTGGGCCTGGACCTGCGCGGCCAGGACCAGGACCCGGTCTGGGCGACGGCGGGGCTGGGAATGATCCATCTGGACCTGTTGGCCCAGCAGAAGGGCTTTTCCCCGGCGGCCGCCCTGCCCTGGAACCGGCTGGTTTAGCTCCCGCGGTTTAGTCGGCCAACAACGCCTTGATTTTATCCACCAGTTCGGCGAAGCGGTAGGGCTTGGCGATGACCTCGCGCACGCCAAGCTCCCGCAGCCGCTCCAGGTCAGCGTCATCGGCGTAGCCGGTGGCCACCAGGACCTTGACCTCCGGCCGCAGGGACCGCATCAGGCGCAGACAGTCCAGGCCACCCAGGCCGGGCATGCCCAGGTCCAGCACCACCAGGTCGATCGCCATGGGGTCGACTCCGAAAACCTCCATGGCCTTCTCGCCGCTGTTGGCGGTGACGACCTGGTATCCCAGGCCAGTCAGGGCCTCGTGGCTGGCGACCAGGATGCTTTCCTCGTCGTCCACCACCAGCACCGTCTCGCCCCCGCCCCGCCCGGCCTGGACCGGCGGCTTGACCTGCGCTTCCTCCGCCGCCACGACCTCGGCGGCCAGGGCCGGGAAATAGATGGTGAAGGTGGTGCCCCGGCCGGGCTGGCTCTCACAAACGATTTGCCCGCCGTGATTGGTGACGATGCCGTAGACCGTGGACAAGCCCAGGCCACTGCCCTCGCCCATGGGCTTGGTGGTGAAAAACGGCTCGAAGATGTGCGACTGGGTCTCCTGATCCATGCCGGCCCCGGTGTCGGCCACCTGGCAGCAGACATATTCGCCGGGCGGCAACCCGAGGGTCGCCCCCAGGTCAGCCTCCGAGAGCGTGGCGTTGTGGGTGCGGAAGGTCAGGTCTCCACCCTGGGGCATGGCCTGACGGGCGTTGTTGGCCAGATTGAGCAGCACCTGGACAATCTGGCCCGGGTCGCCGATGATGGGCTTCAAGTCCAGGGCCAACTCGGCCTGGATGCTGACCATCTTGGGCAGGGTGTGCTCCAGGATCTGGATGGTCTGCCCCACCTCGTGGTTCAGGTCCACCTGTTCTTGCTTCAGGTCAACCTTGCGGGCCAGGGTGAGCAAACGGCGCACCATGGCCGCAGCGCGTTGGGTGATCAGGTCGATCTGCTCCAGACGCTCCCGGTTGGCCGGACTGATTTCGTTGGAGGCCAGCAGCAGTTGGTTGAACCCGGAGATTCCCTGCAACACGTTGTTGAAATCATGGGCGATGCCCCCGGCCAGGGTGCCGATGGCCTCCAGCTTTTGCGCCTGGCGCAGTTGGGCCTCCAACTTGGCCCGCTCCGCCTGGGCCAGACGCGCGGCGGTGACGTCCTGGATGGTGGCCAACAGTTGGAGTGGACGTCCCGCCTCGTCAAATTCGGTTTCACCCTGCTGAACCACGAACCGCCGCTCACCGCTGTCCAGCAGGATCGCATGCTCCAGGTAGAAAGAAGTGCCATCCCGCAAGGCGCGGTTCAGGGCGTTTTCGATCCGGGTGCGATCCTGGGGGTCGACCCGGGAGAGGAAAAACTCCTTGCTGGGCTGGCAGTGAGCCAGGTCCACTTCCAGGATGCGGGCAACCTCCTCCGAACAGATCATGGTGGAGCTGTCGGTCCGCAAGACCCAGTTGCCCATGCGTGCGATCTGCTGGGCCTTGCGCAGGTTGGTCTCGCTGCGTCGCAGGTCTGATTCGGCCTGCTTGCGCTGGCTGATGTCACGCATCACCGCCAGGAGGATGCTGTCCGCCCCCAGGTCGATGCGGGTCAGGCTGACCTCGGCGTCGAAGGTGCTGCCGTCCAGGCGACGGAACAGCCATTCGAAAACCATGGGCTGGCCGGCCATGACCGCGGCTTGGACCTCCCGCGCCCGCTACAGGGAGTCGACGGCGTCGCGCTGGCTCTCTGGATAGAGCAACTTCACCGACTGCCCCACCAGTTGCTCGCGCCGGCAGGCGAACATGCGCAGCGTCTCGGCGTTGCAGTCCATGACCACTTGGTCCTTAATCAGGACGTTGGCCTCGCCCGCCTTTTCGAACAGGGCGCGGTAGAGTTTCTCACGATCCTCCAACTCCTGCTCGGCCGCCTTGCGCCGGGTGATGTCGCGCACGATCCCCACCGCGTGCCAGCGGCCGCGCAGATTCAGGGCCGAGATGGAAAGCTCCAGGGGAAACTCCGTCCCCTCCCGGCGCAAGGCGGAAAACTCCATGGTCTTGCCGATGATCATTCCCTGGCCGGTCTGGGTGAACTGCTTTAACGCGGCCAGGAAGCGGGCATGATAACGCTCGGGGGCCAAGAGGGCGTGCAGGTCCTGTCCCAGCACCTCCTCGGGCGAATAGCCGAAGATTTTTTGCGCGGCCTGATTCCAGAAGCTGATCTTGCCCTGGGGGTCGATCATGACGATGCCGTCCAAGGCCCCGTCGCTGGCGCCCCGGAAACGCTCCTCGCTCTCGCGCAAGGCCTCCAATATCTCTTGGCGCTCGCGCTCCACCCGCAGGTTGCGCGCCATGATGTAGCCGGCCAGCAGGGTGACCAGGGCCCAGGTCACCGCCCCCATCAGGGTGATATCCTGGGTGATGTCCGTCATTTCATGCTGCACGTCCTCGGTGTAGATGCCAGTGCCCACCACCCAGCCCCAAGGCTTGAACAGGCGCACATGGGAGGTTTTGGCGGCCTGGTGGCTTTGATCGTCCTTCCATTGCCAAAGGTAGGACACGAAACCTTCACCGTGCTCCCTGGCCATGTTGACGAACTTGGTGAAGACATGGGAGCCGGCGGCATCGGCGTAGGAAAGCATGTTCCGGCCCTCCAGATCGGGCCGGTAGGGATGGACCAGCATGTAGCCGTCGAGGTCGTTGATCCAGAAATAATCCTTGCTGTCCGAGCCGTAGCGCAGCTCCCGCACGCGCTTCAAGGCCCGGGCCTGGGCCTCGGCCCTGGTCAGGATTCCCGCTTTTTCCTGTTGCTCATAGGTGGAAAGCAGGTACCAGACGGTCAGGGTCATCTCCCGGACCATCTCCCGCTTTTTGGCCAGGATGGCGTTCTCGGTCTGGGGCAGGACCAGCCAGAACGTGGTGATCCCGAACAAGGCGACGCTGAGCATGGCTGGCAGGAACACCCCGAGGTGACGCTTCATTCCCGACCTCCGCCAACCCCAAAAGCCCCCCTGGCGCGAACGCCATGCAAGGGGCTGGCCGTGGGCAGGCAGGATTGTGGAACAGGTTCGGCACGCGACCGGGAGGCCCCGGGCCAGCCCACCAAGGAGCGGCGCTCACGCGGCTCCACATGGTTATTATGCGTATGAAAACATTATAGGACAATGGCCCGCCAAAGACACCCGCTAACACGCCGGGCGCGGCGGACCGCGCCCGGCCCCAGTCGCGGGGATTGGCCTGGCTAATTATTAGTGATATCTAATATTGTCTGGTTTGGCACGGTTGGCGTCCATTGGCTGGCCGGCGGGTGGGGCGGGGGACTGGGCCGGGGCGTCCCGATGCTTGGCTCAGTCCTCCACCAGGCGGGCCAGCAGGGAGTCGATGTCCACCGGCTTGACCATGAAATCCGCCGCCCCCAGGGCCAGGGCCTGGACCACGTATTGACTGGAGGCGTGGCCGGTGAGCACGATGACCCGCGCCTCGGGGTCCAGCTCCTTGATCCGGGTCAGGGTCTCGATGCCGTCCATGCCGGGCATCACCAGGTCCAGCACCACCCCGTCGAAGCGCTGTTGCCGCACCGCCTCCAGGGCGGCCGGGCCGTCGGTGGCCATCCCCACTTCGTAGCCGCGCTGGCGCAAGCGCTCGGCCATGATGGCCACGAACTCCGCGCGGTCGTCCACCAGCAGGATGCGCTTGGTCTGTTCACTCATGGGAAAGCCATCCTCTCGCCGCTTCCCGGCCTAGACTTGGGCCGGCCCGGTGCGCCCGGGGCCCAGGACCAGGGCGAGGCCGCCGCTGGCGTCCTTCTCCAGGCTGGCGTTAAGGTTTTCCAGCAGCCAGGGGGGTGGTCCACCCTCCCTGGCCAAGTCCGTCTCGCCGCAATGGAAGACCAGCCGGGGCCGAGGCTCCCCGCCCTCCAGGCCGATGGCCAGGCTGGCGCCCTCGGGACAGGCCTCCAGGACCGCCTCCAGCAGGCTGTGGCAGGCCAGCAGCAGCAGGAATGGCTGGCAGACCAGGCTGGGCGCGGTGGCCGGCAAGTCCAGCTTCAACTCCATCCGGCGGCGTAGGGCCCGGCGGGCGCTCAGGGCGGTGAAGGTGGCGGCCAACTCGCCCAGGTCCACCTCCTCGGACTCGCTGTCCACGCTGTGGGCGAAGCGGTTGAGCTGGCCCACGATCTCCCCGGCCTGGCGCACCTGCTTGCGCACCTCGGCGCTCAGGCCGGCCAGGCGCTCGGGGTCCAGTTCGCGGCCCCGGGCGTGGGCGGCCAGCAGGTCGGCCAGGAGGCCATTGTACTCGTTGATCAGGGCCAGGTGGTTCTTGATCTCGTGGGTGACGCTGGCGGTGACCTGGCCGAAAAAGACGGCCTGCTCCCGGGCCTGGTTGTCGCCGAGGGGATGGCTCATGGGGTCGCCTTTCAGCCGGCTCCTTGCATCAAGGCCAGCAGTTCGTCCACGTCCACCGGCTTGAGCAGATAGTGGTCCGCGCCCGCGGCCAGGCCGGCGTCATAGTCCTCCTTGGAGGTGTGGCCGGTGACCACCACGATGCGCAAGCCTGGCCAGCGCTCGCGGATGGCCTTCAGGGTGCCCAGCCCCCCCAGGCCCGGCATCTTCATGTCCAGGACCACCCAGTCATACTCCCGCTGGGACAGCAGGGTCAGGCCTTGCTCGCCGGTGGTGGTCCAGTCGTTGGCCACGCCCCTGAGCTCCAGGCGTTCGGAAAGGGTGGAGACCAGTTCCTCCTCGTCGTCCACCAAAAGCACGCGCATGCGATTCGCTCCTTGCCGGCCCCTTGCGGCGCGCCCCCGGGCCTTTCAGCCCTGGCGCCGGATGGGCAGGGTCACGGTGAAGGTGGTGCCCTCCCCCTCCTGGCTTTCCACCTCGATCTGGCCGCCCAGCTTCTGCACGATCCCGTAGGTGATGGACAGGCCCAGGCCGGTGCCCTTGGCGCCCCGGGTGGAGAAGAAGGGCTCGAAGATGCGTTTGACATTGGCGCTGGGGATGCCGACTCCGTTGTCGGAGATGCTCACCGCCACCATGTCCGGCCCGGATTGGGCCACCGCGATGTTGACCTCCCCGCCGTCGCTCACCGCGGCCAGGGAGTTGTTGATGATGTTAAGGAAAACCTGCTGCAACTGGCCCCGGTCGCTCTCGATGGGCGGCACGTTGTCGTCCATGCGCACCGTGATGTCCACGTTGCGGTGCTCGGCCTCCTTGCCCAGGAAGTCCAGCACCTCGCGCACCAGCTTGTCAAGCTGGATGATCTCGTAACTCACGTCCAGGTGGCGGGCGAAGCCCAGCAGGCGGTGGGTGATGGCGCTGACCCGCTTGACCGAGGCCAGGATCGAGGCGATCACGTTCAGGAACTTGTCCCGCTGGGGGTCGTCGGGCCGGCTGGAGATGATGTCTTTCAGCAGGCCGGCCTTCTCGTTGATGATGGCGATGGGGTTGTTGATCTCGTGGGCCACCCCGGCCGCCAGGCGGCCGATGGAGGCCAGCTTGCTGGTGTATTCGATCTCGTGCAGCACCGCCACCCGCTTCTGGTCGGCCTGGTAGAGCCGGGTGACCAGGCTGGTGGTGCCCTTGAAACTGACCACCAGGATGGCCAGCACGCTGGCCAGGGCCAGGAACAGCACGTTGAGGCGCAGGAAGCTCCATTTTTCCAGCAGGGCGTCGGGCTGCTTGACCAGGGTCAGGACGAACGGCGCGCCCTCCACCCGGGCGAAACCCACCACCAGGGGCTGGCCGCCATTGCCCGGGATCTGCACCACGTCGGTCTGGTGATAGCTGGGCAACAGGGGCAGGCGCATCTTCTCCAGCACCTGGCCATGGACCCGGGAGCTGGTCTGGAGCACGCCGTCCTTGTTGACGATGAAGGCGTCGCTGGAGGGCTGGATGTTCATGGCCGCCACGATGTCGTTGATGCGCGCGGTGTTGATGGTGGCGCGCAGCACGTGGAAGCGGCCGTCGGGCAGCTCGTGCTTGACCGCGATGACGAAGTGGGGCACCTGGCGGTGGCCCAGGAAGACCTCGCTGACGTAGGTCCCCCGCAGGGCCACCTCCTTGTACCAGTCCTCGTCCTTGTAGACGTGACCCTCCAGGGAATAGGGCCCCACGTAGGCCCGCTGCACGCCCTGGGAGTCGATCAAACCGATGTCGATGAACCCGCCGAAGGACTTCTTGAGATTGAAGAAGATCTGGCCCAGTTGGGCGGGGTCGCCGAGCTGCTCGAAGCTGTTTTCCAGCACGATGTAGGACAGGGCCGCCTGGCGCTCCTGCAGGAAAAAGCCCAGTTGCAGCCGGGTGTTGCTGATCAGGCGGTGGACCTGGCCCACGATGTCGCCCAGTTGCAGGCGATATTGCTGCTCGAACTGATAGAAGGTGATGGCCGTCATGAGCAGCAGCGGAACCACCGACACCGCCACCGCCGCGCCGAAGGTGCTCTTCCACAACCGCCGGTAGTTCAGGCTCTGGGTGCCGGGGTCGCCCTGGCGGTCCCAGAAGGGCGGCTTGATCTTCTGCCACAGGCCCATGACGGCCTCTCCCATCCGCGCCTAGGCGCGCTGGCCCCGCAGTTTCTCGTTGGCCGCGCGCATGGTCGCCGACAGCTCGTCGATGTCCACCGGCTTCTCCAGGTAGGCGAAGGCCCCCAGCTCCATGCAGGTCTGGCGGTCCTTGGCCGAGCCGTGGCCGGTGAGGATGATCACCTCCACCGCCGGGTGGTCGCGCTTCAGGCGGCGCAGCACCTCGATGCCGTCGATGCCGGGCATCTTCAGGTCCAGCACCACCACCTCCGGCTCGTCCTCGGCCACCAGGCTCAGGGCCTCCTGGCCGTCGTAGACCACCGCCGAGCCGATCTCGCGCAGCAGCAGGCGCTCGGAGAGGGTCTGCACGAATTCGCGCTCGTCGTCCACCAGGAGCACCTTGCTGGGCAGCTCGAAATCGGTGCGCAGGTAGACGTCGGCCTGGTAGTAGCCCGGCCCCACCTCGGCGGCCACCGACTTGACGCCATCGACCCCCATCACCAGGCGCTTGATCTCCTCCTCCAGGCGGCTGAGCATCATCACCTTCTTGTTGATGGCGACGCGCGCCGCCCCGTCCCGCACCTCCACCGTCAGGTCGCGGGGGTTGTGGCCCTTGTCCAACAGGGCCAGCTCCACCCGGGCCGCGATGGCCAGGTCGGCGGCGGCGGCCAGGGACTGGGGCGTGGTGCGCAGCTGACGGCCGCGGGCGTGCTCCAGGATCAGGCCCGCCGCCTGGTCCGGCGCGGTCTTGTCCAGGGGGATCAGGATGTCGTAGTGGTCGCCGGACCAGGGGTCGCCCCGGCGCAGGTGCTCGGCCAGGAGATAGGCCGGCTCGTCCTCCTTGCGCAGGCGGTTCAGGGCCTCCTTCTCGTCCACCTTCAGGGCCGCGGCCGCGGCCACGGCCCGCCAGCGGGTCTCGGCGATCAGGCAGACCCGCAGCAGGTGGCCCACCCCGGCCGGGGCCAGCATGCCGGAGAGCCCCAGCAGGACCGCGTCGTCCTCGCCCAACAGTTGGGCCAGGCCCAGCTTCAGCCAGGCCAGGCAGCGTTCTTTTTCGCGGGAGAAGTTATTGAACACCCCGGGCTTTTCGCAGAGCGCCCGGCGCAGCTTGGCCTCGCTCAGGGGGGCTTCCTTGGCCACCCGCTTGATCAGGGCCGCGTCGTCCAGCATTTGGCAGCCCAGCTCCCGGGCCACGGCCGGCGCCACTTGGTCGGCGGCGCAGAAGGCCCCGCTGGTAATCGTCACCACCGGCATGGTCAGCTCCTCTCGTGATTCTCGCGGTAAGCCTCAAGCGGGCACACGGTCATCAGCGGGCAGTCCTTCTCGTCCGATCCCCGGTGGGCGTCGGCGTGGATGGCGGCCACCGCGCTGGAAACCAGGGGATGGACGTTCTCCGGCCCGATCTTGGCCAGCAGGTGGGTGCGCTGCATGGCCTCCAGCACGTTCTCCTTCACCCCGGAGAAGCTGATCTTGTAGCCGGCGCTGCGCACCCGGTCCACCAAGAGCGAAAGCGTGTCCTCGCCCGAGGCGTCCAGATCGTTGATGCCGTTGGCCACGATCAGGATGTGCTTCAGTTGGGGCATGCTCTGCATCCGCTCGGCGATCTTGTCCTCCAAAAAGCTGGCGTTGGCGAAGAACAAGGGG
>CALERA010000317.1 GCA_937908275.1 uncultured Desulfarculaceae bacterium
TCCTGGGCCTGCCGGTGGTCTACGTGGACGAGTGGGAGACCACGGCCGAGGTGCACCAGCGCCTGATCGCGGTGGACGTCTCGCGGGACAAGCGCCGCCAGGTGGTGGACAAGCTGGCCGCGGCCCTGATCCTGGAGCGCTACCTGGAGGGCCGGGGGGTGGAGCCTCCCGACGGGGCCTGAGCCGGCCGGGCTTGGCCCTCGCAATACCCACCATTATCCGCTAAGGTTTAACGCCTAGGATTTAACTCCGGCGGCCCATCCCCGGGCGGATGGCCCGGCGCGCGCTGCCCACCCTGGCGACCGGCACGACCCCATGCGCAAGCTCAAACTCAACCTCGGCCTGATCCTGCCCCTCCTGGTGGCCCTGGCCCTGCCCGCCGGCCTGGGGGCGCGGCTGTGGCTCCTGGACCTGCGGGCGGCCCCCTCCGGGGCCGAGGTGGCGGTGGAGATCCCCAAGGGGGCCGGAGTGATGCAGGTGGGCGAGATCCTGGAGAAAACCGGGGTGGTCCGCAGCGCCTGGGGCTTCGCCCTGGCCTCGCGCCTGACCACCCTGGGGCCGCTGAAGGCCGGCGAATACGGCCTGAGCCCGGCCATGAGCCAGCGGGCGATCCTGAACCACCTGGCCCGGGGCCGGGTGCTGTTGCACAGCGTGACCATCCCCGAGGGCTTCAGCCTGACCCAGGTGGTGGCCCGCCTGGCCGAGGCCCGGCTGCTGGACCCGGCCCTGGCCCTGGAACTGGCCCGGGACCGGGAGTTCGTGACCTCCCTGGGCCTGAAGGGCGACAGCCTGGAGGGCTATCTCTTTCCGGACACCTACCGCCTGCCCCGGGGCCTGGGGGCGCGGGCGGTGCTGACCCTCTTGGCGCGGCGCTTCCAGGCGGAGTGGAAGGCCCTGGAGCCCCTGGCGGCCAAGGGCGGCCTGGGCCAGCGCCAGGCGGTGATCCTGGCCAGCATCATCGAGCGCGAGGCCCGGGTGGACGAGGAGCGGCCGGTGATCAGCGCGGTGTACCACAACCGCCTGAAACTGGGCATGAAGCTCCAGGCCGACCCCACGGTGATCTACGGGTTGGGGGACTTCGAGGGCAACCTGACCCGGGTCCACCTGGAAAAGGACCACGCCTACAACACCTACACCCGGGAGGGCCTGCCCCCGGGGCCCATCTGCTCGCCGGGCCTGGCCAGCCTGAAGGCGGCGCTGAGGCCGGCGGCGGTGGACTACCTGTATTTCGTGGCCAAGGGCGACGGCAGCCACGCCTTTTCCCGCGCCTACCAGGACCAGATCAACAACATCAACCGCTATCAGCGCCGGCGCAACGGCGGCTGAGGCGGGCAATCCCCACCCGGAGATTGCTTCGCTGCGCTCGCAATGACCAGAAAAGCGGGACGCGAGGCGGACGGGTTCGCCGCAGGGGCTGGGCGGGACCCAGCAACAGCCGTCTGACGGTGGGCCCAATGGGAAGGCAGAGTAAGGTGGTTTCTCCTTAACCCCCCGGTTTTCTTTTGGAGGGGGGTCTGGGGGGAACCTTTTCTTTGGGCACCAAAGAAAAGGTTCCCCCCAGATCTCTTTCATCCCTCCCCCTCCCCCAAGCCCCCCAGAAATTCGCGCCAGGTTTGCCAGTAGGCGGGGCCGGCGACAAGGTAGGTGTCGTTGTGGCCGGCCCCGGGCAGGGTGACCCACTGCTTGGGCGAGGGGGCGTGGTCGAAGAGCTTGCGGCCCAGGTCGAAGGGCACGATCTGGTCGCGGTCGCCGTGGAAAAAGAGGATGGGGCAGGCCACCCGGGGGATGCGCTCCTGGGCGCTGAAGCGGCCGGCCAGGGCCGGTCCCAGAAGGGGCAGGGGAAACAGGCTCTTGGCCATGTCGCCCAGGTGGGTGAAGGTGGACTCCAGGATCAGGCCGGCCGGCGGGTGACCGGCCTGGCTGGCCCGGGCGGCGGCGTGGACGGCGGCGATGCCGCCCAGGGAGCGGCCGAAGATGACCAGGCGCTGGCGCTGGCGGGGGGCGAGCTCCTGGGCCTTGGCCAGGGCGGCCTCGGCGTCCAGGAAAAAGCCGGCCTCGTCGGGCTTGCCCTGGCTCTGGCCGTAGCCGCGATAGTCGAAGATCAGACAGGAGAGGCCCAGGTCGCGCAGGCGGCGCAGGTTGTCCACCCGGTGGGAGATGTTGCCGGCGTTGCCGTGGCAAAAGAGGACCAGGAAGCGGGCCTGGTCGGCGGGCACCAGCCAGGCGTGCAGGCGGGTGTGGTCGCTGGTGGTGAGCCAGAGGTCCTCGTAGCACAGGCCGGCGGCGGCCGGGGTGGCCTCCAGGCGGCGCTCGGGGAAAAAGACCTGGCTTTCCACGAAACCGCGACAGCCGGCGCTGAAAAGTCCCATGGCCAACAACCCCCAGGCCAAGAGGGAGAGGGCTCGGCGGTGGTGCATGGCGCGCCCCCAGACCGGCGCGGGACGCCGCGCCTACGAGTGAGTATTGCACAATCAGGCGAAATTTTAGCGACATCCCAGCGCCAAGGTTGACTTTCCTTCGGCGGCGGGCTTTATTGAGGTATTGACGCCCGCGTGACCGCAAGCCCGCAAGCAAGCCCCGCGCCTGGAGAAGCCTCCGTGACCGTCAGCTTTTTGCACAGACAAATGGAGACCTTGCGCGATGACCTGGTGGGCATGGGCCAGATGGTCAAAAAGGCCATCCAGGACGCGGCGCGGGCCTTCACCAGCCGCGACTTCGAGCTGGCCACCCAGATCATCCGGCGCGACCGGGACATCGACATGCTGGAGAACTCCATCGAGGAGCGCTGCATCACCCTGCTGGCCACCCAGCAGCCGGTGGCCACCGACCTGCGCTTCCTGACCACCAGCATGAAGATCTGCAACGCCCTGGAGCGCATGGCCGACCAGGCGGTGAACCTGGCCCAGCGGGCCATGGTGCTGGCCCACATGGAGCAGATGGCCACCCCCACCATCATCGACGAGATGGCGGTGATCGCGGTGGAGATGACCGAGGGCGCCCTGACCGCGTTCCGCGATTCCAACCTGGTGCAATGCCATGAGCTTTGCGACCGGGACGACGACCTGGACGAGCTGAACCACCGCCTGTTCCGGGAGATGGTGGCCTGGATGACCGAGGAGAACCGGGTGGTGCGCCGGGCCATGGAGTGCATCCTGGCCGCCCGCCACCTGGAGAAGATCGGCGACGGGGCCACCGACATCGCCGAGGAGGTGGTCTTCATGGTGGAGGGCCGCCCCCGCCGCCGTCCCGACTCCGACCTGGAGTCCTGACCCGCTCCCCACTGTATCCTACTCATCAGCCGGGAATTGTCCCGCCAGGCAATACATTTTGTCTTGCCTGCCAAGACTATTCCCGACTTGCAAGATATGATATAAAATCCCCGACCCGTCGGCCGCGCGGGCAATTCAGCATAACCTACCTTGTTAATTGGGATTGATCGGGAGCCGAGAGGCATTCCCAGGATGTGCCTATTATTTGGCACAGGGATTGCTTTGTAATTGGGCAACAACCGCCCCGCAACCACCACCCAGGAGGACCAACATGAGCCGGATAGCCATAGTAAGCCGGCTGCGACGCCAGCCCAGGCCCGGAAGCCTGGATGTCACCTTGGAAGACCTCGTCACGGTGTTGCAGGACTGCACCTCGGACGACGACTTGGTGGTGGAGGCGGTGGCGGAAATGATGCGCCAGGGTCGCCTGCGGGCCCTCAGCCCGATAGAGCCAAGTCTGGACCGTGTGGTGAACGGATGATCTCAGCCGACCCGCCGATCAACTCGATTGGCACCTCCGCCCGCGGCGGGTCGGTAATAACATCCTGAAGAGAAAGGACATCGCGCCGGGACGCCTCCCGGCGACCGGCGACGACCAGCGATGATCGCGCCTACGGACCAGGGGACGAGTCTTCACCCGGGCCG
Organism: uncultured Desulfarculaceae bacterium; assembly: GCA_937908275.1. Lineage (GTDB taxonomy): Bacteria > Desulfobacterota > Desulfarculia > Desulfarculales > Desulfarculaceae > JACRDC01. The sequence goes on from CALERA010000317.1 coordinate 3,915, forward strand.
GCGCTCCCCCTCCCAAGCGCCGGCTCCAAGGATCCCCCAAGGACCTCCCTCCCTGCCGGTCTTGTTCCCGGTGGGCGCCTTCTCCCGGCTCCGGCCGGCGGCGTTTCCCAGCTGTCCCGACCCCCCAGCGCCCCCCGGGCCTGGAATCCACACCTGGCGTCAGCAGCCATGGTTCGGGAGGGGGGAAGGTGCAGGGGAGACGCCGCCGCCGGGGCCGGCTCTATTTCCGCTCGACCACCCTACTGATTTGCCAGGTTTAATCCTGAAGTTGCATCTGCTATCCTGAATGCTGGTGCACAACAGCCCGGTGGGGGGGCCATGTCCAGCCAGGATGACAAAAGCAAGCCCGACGCGCGGGAACCCGAATCCGCGCCCGCGAAACGCGACGCTCCGCAAGGGGGCGGGGCGGCCCGGCTGGGCGTCCTGTTCGACGAAGCGTCGGTGATGATGCACTCCCTCGACCGCCAGGGACGGTTCGTGGACGTGAACCAGGCCTGGTTGGCCGGGACGGGTTATGGCCGGGAGGAGGTGCTGGGCAACACCCCGGCTTTCCTGATGGACCCCGACATGGCCCAACGCTCGCTGGAGCGGGAGATCCCCCGTTTCTGGAGCCAGGGCTGGGCCAAGGGGGTGGCCTACACCTGGCGGCGCAAGGACGGCTCCAGCATGGAGGTGTCGGTCGACGCCACCGTGGTCACCATCCCCGACGGCCGCCAGGTCAGCCTGTCGGTGGTGCGCGACGTGACCCTGGAGCGGACCCTGGAGCGGGAGGTGGAGGAGCGGCGCCGGGGGTTGGAGGAGGCGGTGGCCCAACGCACCGCCGAACTGGCCACCGCCAACCAGCGCCTGCGGGGCCTGCTGTCGAGCATCAGCGATGGCTTCTACAGCCTGGACCGGGAGCTGCGGCTGACCCACTTCAACGCCGCCGCCGAGCGCCTCCTGGGCCGCCGGGCCAGGGACGTGGTGGACCGGCCCCTGTTGGAGGCCTTTCCCGAGGCCCGGGACTCGGTGTTCATTGACATGTACCGTCGGGTCCTGGAGACCGGGGCGGCCGAGAGCGTCGAGGCGTTCTTCCCCCCCCACGGCCACTGGTACCAGGTGCGGGCCAATCCCACCCCCGAGGGCCTGGGGGTCTATTTCCAGGTGACCACCGAGGCCCGGCGCACCCGCGAGGAGTTGAGCCGGTTCTTCGAGCTGGGCCAGGATTTGCTGTGCATCGCCGGCGTCGACGGCTATTTCCGGCGCACCAACCCGGCCTTTCAGCGGGTGCTGGGCTACAGCGCCGAGGAATTGCGCGCCCGCTCCTTCCTGGACCTGGTCCATCCCGAGGAGCGCGAGGCCACCGCCCAGGCCCTGGCCAGCCTGGGCCGGGGCGAGGCCCTGGCCGATTTCCAGAACCGCTACCGGACCAAGGCCGGCGAATACCGCTGGCTGTCCTGGAGCAGCGCCCCCAGCCCGGCCGAGGCCCTGATCTATGCCGCGGGCCGGGACGTCACCGACCTCAAACAGGCCCTGGAGGCCCTGCGCGACCGGGAGACGGCCCTGGCCGGCATCCTCTCGGCCGCGCCCATCGGGGTGGGCCTGGTGCGCGACCGGGTCTACGCCTGGGTCAGCGACAACTTCTGCCGCATGACCGGCTACGACCCCGAGGAGCTGATCGGCCAGAACACCCGGATGCTTTATCCCAACCAGGCCGAGTACGAACGGGTGGGCCTGACCCGGATCGGCCGGGGCGATTCGGACCAGGTGGGCGAGGTGGACACCCAGTGGGTGGCCAAGGACGGACGGCTGGTTGATATTCAACTGCGCCTGGCCCCCCTGAATCCCTGGGACCCCTCCGAGGGTCTGATCTTCACCGCCCAGGACGTCACCGCCCGGCGCGAGGCCGAGCGCGAGGTGCGCCTGGTGGCCCGCTTCCCCACCGAGAACCCCAACCCGGTGATCCGCCTGGATGCCAATTGCCAGCCGGTCTTCGCCAACCTGGCCGCCCGGCAGCTGCTGGGCGGACAGGCCAGTGGCGAGGGGGTGCGCCTGCCGCCGGCGGTGGCGGAGGTGGCCCGGAAAGCCCTGGCGGCGGGGCAACCCCGCCGGATCGAGGTGGCCCTGGACCGCTCGTTCTACGTCTTTGACCTGGCTCCCCTGCCCGACGAGGGCTACGTGAACATCTACGCCCTGGACGTCACCTCCCTGCGCCGGGCCCAGGACGACCTGCGCCGGGCGCGGGACCGGGCCCAGACCTACCTGGACGTGGCCGGGGTGATGATGGTGGCCCTGGACACCAACGGCCGGGTGACCATGGTCAACCAGAAGGCCTGCCAGGTGCTGGGCCGCCCGGAGGATGAAATCCTGGGCCGGGACTGGTTCGACAATTTCATCCCCGAGCGCGCGCGCGAGCAGGTGCGCCAGGTCTTCGAGCAGCTGGTGGGCGGACGCCTGGAGCTGACCGAGCAGGTCGAGAACCCGATCCTGACCGCCGACGGCGGCGAGCTCCTGATCGCCTGGCGCAACGCCCACATCAGGGACGAGGACGGCGGGCTGGCCGGGGCCCTGAGCTCGGGCGAGGACGTCACCGAGTCCCGCCGGATGCAGGAGCGCCTCTGGCGCAGCGAGCAGCAATTCCGCCTGGCCTTCGATCTGGTGCCCATCGGCATGGCCCTGGTGGCCCCGGACACCACCTTGCGACAGGTCAACGCCCGCCTGGCCCAGCAGTTGGGCTACCGTCCGGAGGAGATGGTGGGCCACTCCTTCGAGCAGTTCACCTATCCCGAGGATCGGGGCGCGGGCAGCGAGCGGCTGCGCGCCATCGCCGAGGGGCGCGAGGACTTCAACCAGGCCGAGAAGCGCTATCAGCATCGTGACGGCCGTCCGTTGTGGTGCCGGGTGGGCAACTCCCTGGTGCGCGAGGAGAATGGCGCCCCCCTGGTGTTTGTCAGCTATATCATGGACATCAGCGACGAACGCCGGGCCGAGGAGGAGCGCCGCCGCCTGGAATCCCAAATCCAGCACGCCCAGAAGCTGGAGAGCCTGGGGGTGTTGGCCGGGGGCATCGCCCACGATTTCAACAACCTGCTGGTGGCCATCCTGGGCAACGCCGACCTGGCCCTGATGGACCTGCCGCCCGAGGCCCCGGCCCGCAGCCGGGTCCTGGCCCTGCGCGACGCGGCCATCCGGGCCTCGGACCTCAGCAACCAGATGCTGGCCTATTCCGGCAAGGGGCGGTTCATGGTGGAGGCCCTGAACCTCAACCGCCTGGTGGAGGAGATGGCCAACCTGCTCCAGGTCTCCATCGCCAAGAACGTGGTGCTCAAGTTCAACTTTCACCATTCCCTGCCCCTGGTGGAGGCCGACGCGGCCCAGATCCGCCAGGTGGTGATGAACCTGATCACCAACGCCAGCGAGGCCATCGGCAGCAAGAGCGGGGTGGTGAGCCTGTCCACCGGCCTGACCGAGGTGGACCGCAACTACTTCACCGGCACCTTCGTGGATGACGAGCTGCCCGAGGGTTATTACGCCTACATCGAGGTCAGCGACACCGGGGAGGGCATGGACGCCGAGACCCGGCACCGCATCTTCGACCCCTTCTTCACCACCAAGTTCACCGGCCGGGGCCTGGGCCTCAGCGCGGTGCTGGGCATCGTGCGGGGGCATCGCGGGGCGATCAAGGTCTACTCCGAGCCGGGACGCGGCAGCTCCTTCAAGGTGCTGCTGCCCATCTCCCAAAAGGAGGCCAAAGCCATGGCGGGCGAGGAAAAGACCGCCGGCGTCCGGGAGGAGGGCGCCCATGGCGGATTGATCCTGGTGGTGGACGACGAGGAGTCGGTGCGCTCGGTGACCAAGATGATGCTGGAGCGGGCCGGCTACCGGGTGCTGACCGCGGCCGACGGCCGCGATGGCGTGGACGCCTTCGCCCAGCACCACCAGGCCCTCAAGCTGGTCCTGTTGGACATGACCATGCCCCACCTCAACGGCGAGGAGGCCTTTGGCGAGATGCGCCGCATCAATCCCAAGGTGCCGGTGATCCTGGCCAGCGGCTACAACGAGCAGGACGCCACCACCCGGTTCTCGGGCAAGGGCCTGGCCGGGTTCATCCAGAAGCCCTTCCGCATGCAGAAGCTCCTGGACAAGGTGGGTCGGGCCATCCAGGGCGACCTGGCCTGACCTCCGTCGGCCCGGTTCAGGCCCCGGCCAGGCGCTGGCGGCGCAGGCCGGCCAGGTGGGAGACCCGGGCCCGCAGGTTGAGCAGGTAGGCCGGCTCCGGCTGCTTGGGCTGGGGCCGGCGGTCGTACTCCCCGGCCTTGACCCGCAGCGCCACCCGCTCCTCGTCGCCGTTCTCCTCGTCCAACAGCCGCTCCACCCAGGCCCGGAACTCCAGGGCCGCGTCCAGGGTGCGCTCCAGGCGGGGACGCACGTCCGGGCCGGTGAAGACCTCGGTGTGGCCCTGGCAGAGCACCTGGGCCGGCAGCTGAAGCAGGCGGTGCACCGAGGCGAGATAGGTCTCGAAGTCCACCAGGAACTCGGTGACGATGTAGCCGGTGTGATCGGTGCAGCCCACCGCCTCCGAGGCCACCAACACCCCCCGCTCCGGGATCCAATAGCTGAGGAAGTCCCAGGTGTGGCCCGGGGTGGACAGCACCTGGAGGGTGGTCCCCCCGCCCAGGTCGATCTCCTGGCCGTCGCTGAGCACCAGGTCCACCGCGAAGGGCTCGAAGGCCTCGGGACCGATCAGCTCCGGACGGTGGGTCTCGAAACGGGCGCGCCCTTCCTGGTTCAGGCGGGCCATCAGGGCCAGGGCGTTGGGCCGGGCCAGGATGGAGGCGGCCTTGGCCGAGGCGGCGATGGTCAGGCCGGGAAAGGTCTGTTTCAGCATCGCCGCCGCGCCGCAGTGGTCGAAGTGGACGTGGGTCAGGAACAGATAGGCCGGTTCGCGGCCAGCCAGGACCACGCGGGCGTCGCGGGCGTAGGACCGGCCCAGACAGGCCAGCCCGGCGTCGAACAGCGCCGGACGGGGGGCGTCCAGCAGATAGCTGGGCACCTGGGCCCAGCCCAGGACGTGGAAATCCCCTCCCGCCGGGCCGGTGTCGCGCAGAATCATGATCGCTCCTTGCCTTGCCGGCCATCCATTGTACGACGGCCGTCGGGGTCTTGTGCTACAAGTATAGTTACTTTGGCTCCAACCCGCTAACCGTTTGCCCGGTGGGAGCGAGACGTGCGCCCGGACGCAGCCGTGCCGACATCGCTGGGGCCGAGCAGGCCATGAGTTGGCAACCGACAGCCCTGGTGGCCCACCTGCTGGGGCTGCTGTTGGTCCTTGGCATCTACGTCTTCCTGTTCGCTCATTTCCGCCAGCGCTACCTGGGCCTCTGGACCGCCTCCTGGATGGTCTACCTCCTGCGCATGGTCTTTGAACTCTGGCTGACCCTCCGCGGCCGTGATCCCGCGATCCTGATCCTCAACCAGGTGGCGGCCTTGAGCGCCGGGATGCTGCTGGCCGCCGGCACCGCCGCCTTTCTGGAGCGCCGCTTCCATTGGGCCTGGCACCTGGTGGGCGGGCTCTGCACGCTCTGGATCGTGGCCGGGGTCCTGGGCGGGATGGACTTCCTCTGGGTCGCCCTGCCCGGCTTCAGCCTCCAGGCCGCCATCTACGGCTGGACCGGGGTGGCGATCCTGGGCGCCACCCGCCTGGGCGGGGTGGGACACCGGCTCCTGGGCTGGAGCTTCGTGGTCTGGGGGCTGCACAAGTTGGGTTACCCCTTCCTGCAACCGGTGGCCTGGTTCGCGCCCTGGGGATTCGGCTTGGGGGCCCTGCTCTCCCTGGCGGTGGCCCTGGGCCTGCTGCTGGCCTTTTTCGAGATGAGCCGGCGGGAGTTGCAGGCCAGCCGCCGGCGCTACCAGGTCCTGTTCGAGGCGGTCAACGACGGCATCTCCATCTTCCGCTTTGGGCCCGACCTGATTCCCCAGCCCTTCCTGGAGGTCAACCCCGCCTATTGCCGCTTGCTGGGCTACACCCGCGAGGAACTCCTGCAACGCACCACCCGGGGCAACATGAGTCCGGACCAACAACGCGAGGTCGCCGCCTCGGTGGAGCGCCTGTTGGCGGAGGGCCGCTTGATCTTCCAGGCCGAGCTGTTGCCCAAGACTGGGCCGCCGGTGCCGGTGGAGGTCAGCGCCCAGGTTTTCGAGTTGGACGGCCAGCCCACCGTGGTCTCGGTGGTGCGCGACATCCGCGAGCGGCGGCGGGCCCAGGAGCTGGCCAGCGACCTGGCCGCCATCGTCACCGTCAGCGAGGATGCCATCATCAGCCTGGCCATGGAGGGCGAGATCCTGACCTGGAACCAGGGCGCGACCGACATCTATGGCTTCGAGCCCGCGGAGGTCATTGGCCGTCACATCTCCCTGCTCCTGCCCCCGGACCGCGCCGACGAATGGGAGAAGGCCCGGCGGCGGCTGGAGGTGGGCGAGGCGGTCCAGCACCGGGAGACGGTGCGCCTGGCCAAGGACGGCCGCCGGGTCCATGTCTCGCTGAGCATCAACCCCTTGCGCGACGCCCAGGGACGGATCACCCGGGTGGCCGGCATCGCCCGGGACATCAGCGCGCAAGCCCAGCGCGAGCAGGAGCGCGAGAGCATGCGCGCCCAGTTGCGCCAGGCCCAGAAGATGGAGGCGGTGGGCACCCTGGCCGGGGGCATCGCCCACGACTTCAACAACATCCTGGCCGCCATCCTGGGCTACACCGAGATGGCCCTGGATGGCCTGGACCCGGAGGACCCGGCGCGCGCCGATCTTGAACAGGTGCTTCTGGCCGGGGAGCGGGCCCGGGACCTGGTGCGCCAGATTCTCACCTTCAGCCGCCGGACCGATCAGGCCCCCCGCCCCCTGCGCCTGGGCCCGCTGCTGGCCGAGGCGGTCAAGCTCCTGCGCGCCACCCTGCCCAGCCACCTGGAGATGCGCCTGGAGCGGGCCACCGAGGATGATCTGGTCCAGGCCGATCCCACCCAGATCCACCAGGTGGTGCTGAACCTGTGCACCAACGCGGCCCAGGCCCTGGGTCAGCGGCGGGGCTTGATCCAGATCAGGCTGGATGAGGCCGTCCCCGCCGAGGCCGGGTTGGAGCCGGGCCAGGATTCCTTTCTTTGCCTGAGCGTCAGCGACGACGGGCCCGGCATCCCGCCCGACGTGCAGGACCGGGTCTTCGATCCCTTTTTCACCACCAAGGGGCCAGGGGAGGGCACCGGCCTGGGCCTGGCCGTGGCCCACGGCATCGTCCAGGCCCACGGCGGCCGCATCGCGCTGGAGAGTCAGGAGGGACAGGGCGCGGTCTTCAAGGTGTTCCTGCCCCGCTGCCGCTCCGAACTCAACACCAGCCCCGAGCCCGAGTCCGAGCCGCCCCGGGGCAGCGAACGCATCCTGCTGGTGGACGACGAGGCGGCCCTGGTGGTGCTCATCGGCCGGATGCTGGAGCGGCTGGGCTATCGCGTCTCCGCCCACCGTTCGGCCGCTCGGGCCCTGGAAGACCCCGGGACCTACGACCTGCTCCTGACCGACCTGAGCATGCCCGGGCTGACCGGTCTGGAGTTGGCCCGCGCCCTGCGCCAGCGACAACCGGACCTGCCGGTGATCCTGTGCACCGGTTACGGCGAGCGCCTGAGCGCCGAGGACTTGGCCGAGGCCGGGGTGGTCAGGATCCTGGGCAAGCCGGTGCTGGCGGCGGACCTGGGCCAGGCGGTGCGCCAGACCCTGGATGCCGCCATGGCCGGCCGGGCGGGAGGCTGAGACCCTCGCGCCCGTGAAAACCCCGCCCTGGGGCTAAAAAAATTCTCAATCCGTGCGCATTGTCCGAGTTTTGGGGCTAATATCGCCTGGATTTTTCCCGTCCGCCTGGCTATTATTCAACACACGCAAAAAATTACAGGTCTGCCCCTTCGCCCGAGGCCATTTTGCCCCAGGTGGACTCCCATAGTTTCATCCCATTTATATTCATCGGGAGAGCAGCATGGTTAGGTTGAGTCTGGGCAAAAAGCTGATCGTCGGCGGCGCGGCCCTGGTGATCATTCCGGTGCTGGTGGTGAGCCTGTTTTCCCAGAGTTCATCCGGCACGATCATGGATCGCCAGGCCAAGGAGCAGGCCCGGGTGGTGGCCGCGCGCCTGGCGGCCCTGGCCCAGGCCATGCTCAGCGCCGAACGCCGCATGGCCCTGGAGCTGGCCAGCGGCAACACCCCCATCCGGGTGGCGGAAAAGGTGGCCCAGGACGGGGTCCAGGGCGCGGCGGAGGACATCGCCGAGCTGGACCGCAAGCTGGGCATGGCCATGAAGGAGATCGGCCAGCACTACGAGGGCCTGTTTGTCACCGACGCCAACGGCGTGGGGATCAGCGACGGCATCGGCGGCGCCTACAAAGGCTTCAGCGTGGCCGACCGGGATTATTTCGCGGCGGCCAAGGCCGGCAAGGCCACCATCGGCACCGCGGTCAAATCCAAGAAAAGCGGGCTGCCGGTGGTGGTGGCCGGGGCGCCCATCCCCAGCGCCAAGGGCTTCGTGGGCATGCTGGGGGTGGTCTACCGGCTGGACAGCCTCAGCCAGGAGATCGCCGGCTTCAAGATCGGGAGCACGGGCTATGCCTACATGGCCGACCAGCGCGGCCTGCTGGTGGCCCATCCCGACCCCAAGCTTCTGCTGGAGCTGAACATCCGCAACCTCAAGGGCATGGAGTCCATTTCCCGGCGCATGGCCGCTGGCGAGGCCGGGGTGGAGGACTATGTCTTCAAGGGCGTGGACAAGATCGCCGGCTTCGCCCCGGTGCCGGTGGCCGGCTGGGCCATCGCCGCCACCCAGGACCACGATGAATTCATGGCCCCGTTGCACCAGATCCGCAACGGGGTCAGCCTGATCGGCCTGATCTGCCTGCTGGTCGCCCTGCTGGCCATCTGGTATTTCGTGCGCGGCATCAACAAGCCCATCATGCGGGTGGTCTCCGGTCTGACCGAGGCCTCCAACCAGGTCACCAGCGCCGCCGGCGAGGTCTCCTCGGCCAGCAACCAACTGGCCAGC
>CALERA010000318.1 GCA_937908275.1 uncultured Desulfarculaceae bacterium
TGGGTCTTGCCGCTGCCCGAGGCCCCACAAAAGCCCAGAATGGCTGTCATCCCGCTCCCCGCGAAAGAAAGGCGCAACCGGACTAATCCAGAATAGTCGTTGGCCGCGGGCCGGTCAAGGCCCACCCCGGGCAGGGGGAATGGTTTGGCGCAAGGCTGGCAAAAGAAAATCGTTATCAGACCAGGGCCAGGTCCGGCCGGGGCCGGTCCGGGGGCCAGGGCAGGATCAGATGGCCCTCGGCCGCATTTCCCAGGGCCAGGGACCAGCCCTGGCCATGGCACCAGGCGGTCAGGGCGCAGCAGACCGCGTCCATCAGATCCAGGCGCAAGCGCCCGGCCCGGCCCACCAGGCCCAGGGGCCAGGTCACGCTGGCCGGTTCCGGCAGCAGTTGATAGCTGGCGCTGGGGAAGACCTCCAGGATGGATTCCGGGGCCAACCGCGCGGCGAAGTCGTTGAAAATCAAGAATCCCTGGCGCATCCAGTCCAGGCGCGCGGGCCAGCTCCGGTCCGCGGGCGGGGTCCATTGCGGATTGACCCGCAGGTCAGGCACCCTTTTCAGGGCCCGCTCGCAGGCCCGCCCAGCCTTGGCCGTCCCGGCCGGGGCCGGCCGGCGGGAGGCGTCGATGCCCACCACCAGGTCGTTGCCCCAGCGTTCCACCAGGCCCTGGGCCAGGCCCTCGGCCGCCAGACCGGCGGCCAGGTGGACCACCCGCCGCTGATCGTCCAGCACCGCCACCGCCTGGCCCTTGGCCGGTCCGCCCACGTCCACCCCCACCCAGTACCGGCGCGCGCCGCCATCCATATTAAATAGGCCTCCATCTCCCGCCGCCCGGCCCCGCCCCCTTGCCGGAATGGGCGTCATTTGCTAAGTATGTGACCATACAACCCCAGCCGGCAAGGGAGGACAGGATGGACCGCAAGATCATGCGGGCGCTGCTGAGCGTGACCGACAAGGGCGGCTTGCTGGATTTCGCCCAGGGCCTGGCCCAGATGGGCGTGGCCCTGATCTCCACCGGCGGCACCGCCAAGGCCCTGCGCGAGGGCGGGCTGGCGGTCACGGACGTGGCCGAGGTCACCGGCTTCCCCGAGATGCTCGACGGCCGGGTCAAGACCCTGCACCCCCGCATCCACGGCGGCATCCTGGCCCGGCGCGACGACCCCAGCCACCGCGACCAACTCGGCCAGCACCACATCGCGCCCATCGATCTGGTCTGCGTGAACCTCTACGCCTTCGAGGCCACGGTGGCCAAGCCCGGCTGCAGCCTGGAGGACGCCATCGAGAACATCGACATCGGCGGCCCCTGCCTGATCCGGGCCTCGGCCAAGAACCACGCCGACGTGGCCATTGTCACCGATCCCGCCGACTACGCGCTAATTTTGAGCGAAATGAAAGCCAATGCAGGTTCGGTGAGCCTGGCCACCCGCCGCCGTCTGGCGGCCAAGGCCTTCCGGCTGACCAACACTTATGACGGCGCGATTGCCGCCTACCTGGAGCAGCAATTCCTGGCATCATAGAGGCATGACCCCGCGTCCGGGGCGGTCCGATGGTCGGCCGGCCCGGGACGGGCGACCATCATAGCGGAGAACTGCGGCGATGCAACACAGGGGAGGCGGATTGGCGTTGGCGGCGGTCCTGGCCCTGGCGCTCCCTCTGGTCCTGGGCGCGGGACCGGCCTTGGCCAAGCCGGGCGGGGTTCCCGCCCATCAGTACCAGGACAATGACAACCCTGGCGGTCCGCCGCCGGGCCGGCCGGCCGGCCCTCCCCACAAAAAGCGTCATGAGGCTCCCCCGCCCGAGGTCCAGCGCGGCGGCCCGCCCCCCCGGGGCCAGTACGCCCCGGCCCACCAGCCCCAGCGGGTGGCCCCCCCGGCCAAGCGCCAGGTCAAGCACCATCCCTGGTCGCCGCCCCCGGGCCAGGCCAAGAAGTACCACTACCGCTATTATGCCAGCCAGAACGTCTACTTCGACCCCGGTCGGGGGATGTGGTTCTGGCTGGAGGGTCAGGAGTGGCGCATGGGGGCCGAGTTGCCCGGTTGGCTGCGGGTCGGCTCCAGTTTCGTCACCCTGACCATGGGCGTGGACCAGCCCTACCGGTATCATCCCCAGGTGGTGGCCGTCTATCCCGGGGGGCCCAAGGCCCAGACCGGGCCGCCGCCCTGGGCCCCGGCCCATGGCCACCGCGCCAAGTACAAGTATCGTTACTATCCGGCCAACCAGGTCTATTTCGACCCCGGCCGGGGTCTGTGGTTCTGGCTGGAGGCCGGGAACTGGCGCCTGGGCGCCGAGCTGCCGGCCGGGACCCGCCTGGGGGGCAGCTTTGTCACCCTGAGCATGGAAGCGGAGCAACCCTATCAGTATCACCCCGAGGTGAGACGATATTATCCGGGCCGCTGAGCGCCGCGCCGGAGACCGCAAGCAGGCTACATCCGCGATCCCGGCCCGCGAGCCCGGCCGGGATCAATGGGAGCGAGGACATGAAGGTATTGGTGATTGGTGGTGGCGGCCGCGAGCACGCCCTGGTTTGGAAGCTGGCCCAGTCGCCCCTGGTGGAGGAGCTCTACTGCGCCCCGGGCAATCCCGGCATGACCGGCGAGGCGGTCTGCGTGGAGATCGCCGGCGACGACGTGCCGGCGTTGCTGGCCTTTGCCAAGGAAAAGGCCATCGACCTGGCCGTGGTGGGGCCGGAGCTGCCCCTGACCCTGGGCCTGGCCGACGCCTTCGCCGAGGCCGGGATCCTGGTGGCCGGCCCCAACAAGTTCGCCGCCCAGTTGGAGGGCTCCAAGGCCTTCGCCAAGGACCTGATGAAGAAGTACCACGTCCCCACCGCCGACTACCGGGTCTTTGACCAGCCCGAGGCGGCCAAGGACTACGTGCGCCGCTCCGGCCGCCGCCTGGTGGTCAAGGCCGACGGTCTCTGCGGCGGCAAGGGCGTGCTGCTCTGCGCCCAGCCGGCCGAGGCCGAGAACGCCTGCGTGGCCATGATGGAAAAGTTGGAGTTTGGCTCGGCCGGCTGCCGGGTGGTGGTGGAGGAGTGGCTGGAGGGCGAGGAGGCCAGCTTCATGGTCTTCACCGACGGCCAGACCATCCTGCCCCTGCCCACCAGCCAGGACCACAAGGCCATCGGCGAGGGCGACACCGGGGCCAACACCGGCGGCATGGGGGCCTATTCCCCTGCTCCGGTGGTGACGCCCCAGGTGGCCGAGCGGATCATGGAGCGGATCATCAAGCCGGTTATCAATGGCTTGGCCGCCGAGGACACCCCCTACAAGGGCGTGCTCTACGCCGGGGTGATGGTCGACAAGCAGGGCAATCCCTTTGTCCTGGAGTTCAACTGCCGCTTCGGCGATCCCGAGTGCCAGCCCCTGATGCTGCGCCTGGAATCCGACCTGGCCGACATCCTGCACAAGCTGGCCCAGGGCCGCCTGGGCGAGGCCACGGTCAAGTGGTCGCCCCGGCCCACGGTCTGCGTGGTCCTGGCCTCCGGCGGCTATCCCGGACCCTTTGCCAAGGGCAAGGAGATCAAGGGCCTGGAGAAGGCCTGCCTCTGCCGGGGGGTGGTGGTCTTCCATGCCGGCACCGCGCTAAACAACGGCAAGCTGGTCACCAACGGCGGTCGGGTCCTGGGCGTCACCGCCATTGGCGAGGACATCAAGGACGCCATCGACCGGGCCTACGAGGCCGTGGACCAGATCTCCTGGGAGGGCCTGTACTGCCGCCGCGACATCGGCCACCGCGCCCTGGCCCGCCTGGCCCAGGAAGGCCGCCGGCCCCAGGTGGGCGTGGTCATGGGCTCGGCCTCGGACTGGGAGGCCATGAAGGAGGCGGTGGAGGTCCTGCGGGTGCTGGGCGTCCGGGCCGAGGCCCGGGTGCTCTCCGCCCACCGCACCCCCCATGAGGCCCTGGAATACGCCCAGGGGGCCGAGGCCCGCGGCCTCAAGGTCATCATCGCCGGCGCGGGCTGGGCCGCCCACCTGGCCGGGGTCATGGCCGCCAACACCACCCTGCCGGTCATCGGCGTACCCATGCCCTCCAGCCCCCTCCAGGGCATGGACGCCCTGCTGGCCACCGTGCAGATGCCGGCCGGGGTGCCGGTGGCCACCGTGGCCCTGGGCGCCGGCGGGGCGCGCAACGCCGGCTACCTGGCCGCCCAGATGCTGGGCCTGGCCGACCCCGCCCTGGCCGAGCGCATCAAGGCCGAACGCGCCCGCATGACCCGCAAGGTCCTGGACGCCGACCAGACCCTCTCCCGCCGCGCCCTGGCTGGCGAGCCTTTCTTTGAGTAGGAATATCGGGGGGAACCTTTTTCGTGCCGAAAAAGGTTCCCCCCATACCCCCCTCCAAAAAGGCGGCCGTCCAGCGGCGGAACGCCGCTGGACGTAGGGGCTGTTGCTGGCCCCAGCGCTGGTGCCGGATCGCGGGATCGTTCCCAGTTTTTCTGTCATTGCGAGCGCAGCGAAGCAATCTCCCGGCGTTTCTGGGTTTACTGAAAAACCTAGGCGTCTGGTAGCCATGGCTACCGACCGGACGCCCGCCTTGGGTTAGGCTGAGAACATGCGGGGAAGAGCCTCCCCGACGCAACCCCTGCTGGAGGCATCGGCATGAGCGACAACCAGCCCCAGGAAGTGGCCATCATCTGGGCGGCCCGCGACCGCGAGGTGGCCCTGAACCTGGCCTTCATGTACGGCAAGAACGCCCGCCTCAAGGGCTGGTGGCCCAAGGTCACCCTGGTGATCTGGGGACCCTCGGCCGAGTTGGTCACCCAGGATCCGGGCCTGCAGGCGGAACTCCAGGCCATGGCCGAGGCCGGGGTGGAACTCAAGGCCTGCAAGGCCTGCGCCGACCGCTACGGGGTCAGCCAGCAGTTGGAGGCCCTGGGGGTGGAGGTGCTCTACACCGGCCAGCTCCTCACCAACTGGCTGAAGGCCGGGGTGCCGGTGCTGACCTTCTAGGGTCGCGCCGTCCGGGAACCACCCGCCATGACCACCACGCCCCAGCGCCTGGTCCTGGACCCGGCCGCGCCTGAGCCCCAGGCCCTGGCCCAGGCCGCCGCGTGTCTGCGCGGCGGGGGGGTGACGGTCTTCCCCAGCGAGACTTTGTATGGTTTGGGTGTGGATTATCGTAACGCGGGCGCATTGGCCCGCCTGGCCCGGCTCAAGGGCCGCGAAGCGGACAAGCCATTTCCCCTGATCCTGGCCTCGGCCCAGGAGGTGGACGACCTGGCCCGGGACATTCCCGCCCCGGCCCGGGAGCTGATGGCCCGCCACTGGCCCGGCCCCCTGACCCTGGTGCTTCCGGCCCGGGAGGGCCTGCACCCGGGCCTGGTCTCGGCCGCGGGCGGGGTGGGGGTGCGGCTCTCGCCCCATCCGGTGGCCGCCGGCCTGGCCCGGGCCCTGGGCCGGGCCATCACCGCCACCAGCGCCAACCTGGCCGGCCAGCCCCCCTGCGCCGACCCGGCCGGCCTGGACCCCGCCCTCCTGGCCGGGGTGGATCTCCTGCTGGACGCCGGCCCCACCCCGGGCGGTCCGGCCAGCACCGTGCTGGATTGCCGGGCCTGGCCGCCCACGGTTCTGCGGGCCGGGGCGGTCCGCCTGGAGCCGATCTAGAGCCGGGGCGGCCTGCGCCCGGCCAGGAGGCCGGCGATCAGGGTGATGATGAACAGCAGCAGGAAGACATAAAAGATGATCTGGGCGATGCTGGCCGCGGCCACCGCGATGCCGGTGAAGCCCAGCAAGCCGGCCACGATCGACAGCACGAAGAAAATCAGGGCCCAACGCAACATGAGCGACCTCCCGGGTCGGGCGGGAGGGCGGCGCGGCCACCCCCCCGCCAGGGGTTACTTCTTCATCTCGGCCATGGCCGCGTCATAGGCCTTTTTCATCTTTTCCACGGCCTTGTCGTACTTTTCCTTGGCCTTCTCCCAGTTGTCGGCGCTGGAGGACTGCACCTCCTCGTAGCTCTCCTTGGCCTCGGCCTTGGCCTTGTCCAGGTTGGCCATGGCCACCTTGTAGTCCTTCTTGGCCTCGGCCTTGGCCTTGGTCATGTAGGCCTCGGTCTTGGCCGACCATTCATCGTACTCGGCCTTGGCTTTGGCCTTGAACGTCTCCCATTTCATTTCCTTGTCTCCTTTGTCATCGGCCGCGAAGGCCATCAGCGGCAACGCCACCAAAACCAACACCAACCAGGGGACGAGTTTTCGGGCTCGCATGGAAACCTCCCTCTCTCGGGTTGCCGGGCGGGGACCGCGCCCCGTGACTTCGTTGCGCCTCTTGCGCCGCGAAACGGCGCGGGCTGTTTTCAGTATGCCGGTGGTTTTTTGGGCTTGCCGAAAAAGTTGGGCGTCCAGACCCGATCCTGGCCCCGGCCCGGGAACTGCGGTGGTGCGAAAGGCGAACCTGGCGGCGGGAGGTGATGGAGGATACGCCTATGAATTATGAATCATATCTCAAATCAAGGGGTTGGGTGCTTGTTCTTTTGGGAAAAACAATTACTTGACTCCACAATACACCCAGGGGTATTCTCGGATGCCAATTCCTACCAGCAGCAACGGCACAAGCGACGGAGGTGCACTCGTGAAGCACGACCACGACGTGGTTATCGTTTCCATGGCTCGTAGTCCCATCGGAGATTTCGGTGGCAGCCTCAAACCCCTGCGCGCCCACGAGCTGGCCGCCCAGGTGATGCGGGCCGCCCTGGCCCGGGCCAACAACCTGGACCCGGCCTTGCTGGACGACGTGATCCTGGGCGACTGCATCCAGTGCCCGGACGAGGCCAACACCGCCCGCACCGCCATGCTCAAGGCCGGCATCCCGGTGGACGTGCCCGCGGTCACCATCCAGCGCCAGTGCTCCAGCGCCATGCAGGCCATGGCCCAGGGCGCGGCCCACATCAAGGCCGGCGATTATGACCTGGTGCTGGCCGGCGGCGTGGAGTGCATGACCCACGCGCCCTATGTCCTGCCCCAGGCCCGCTGGGGGGCGCGCCTGCGCCACGGCCAGATGATGGACTCCATGTGGGAGCTGCTGCACTCCGGCTCGCCCCTTCTGGACCCTCCGGGCTACATCATGGGCCAGACCGCCGAGAACCTGGCCCGCAAGTACGACATCCCCCGCCAGGAGCAGGACGTGGTGGCCCTGCGCAGCCACAACAACGCCGAGGCGGCGGTCAAGGCCGGCAAGTTCAAGGACGAGATCGTGCCCATCGTCATCGCCAGCAAGAAGGGCCAGAAGGTGGTGGAGGCCGACGAGCACATCCGCATGGGCCTGACCATGGACGACCTGTCCTCGCTCAAGCCGGCCTTCGCCAAGGACGGCAGCGTCACCGCCGGCAACTCCTCGGGCCTCAACGACGGTTCGGCCATCACCATCCTGGCCAGCCGCAAAAAGGCCCAGGAGCTGGGCCTGGCCCCCATCGCCAGGATCGTGGGCTATGCCGCCGCCGGCTGCGAGCCCTCCCTGATGGGCTGGGGTCCGGTGCCCTCCACCCAGAAGCTCCTGGCCAAGACCGGGGTGAAGCTCGGCGATATCGAGCTGATCGAGCTGAACGAGGCCTTCGCCGCCCAGTACCTGGCCTGCGAGCAGGGCCTGGGGCTCAACCGCGAGATCACCAACGTCAACGGCTCCGGCATCGGCCTGGGCCACCCAGTGGGCTGCACCGGCGCCCGCATCGTGGTCAGCCTGATCGGCGAGATGAAGCGCCGGGGCAACAACCTGGGCCTGGCCACCCTCTGCGTGGGCGGCGGCATGGGCATGTCCATGCTGGTGGAGAACGAGTAAGCCAGGGGTGGCGGGCGTCCCGGCGCGGGCCGGGACGCCCGTTTGCCATGGCTCCTTTTTAAATATGGAGGGGCGGGCATGGCGCGGACGCCGGAGGGATACGCGGTCTACACGGCCGAGGTGGTCAGCGCCGACGGCCCCTGCCACGCCGGCCATCAGGTGGGCGACCGCCTGACCCTGAGCTGCTTTGACAGCGGCGGGCTCTGCGGGTTCTTCTACCACGACCTGTTCCCGGCCCTGAGTGTGATTCAATTCGGCGGCAAGTATCCCTGGTCCGCCCCGGGCGAGCTGCGGGTCCACTGTTCGGACGCCGCGGTGAACCTGACCCTGGTGATCCGCGAGGCCCAGGCCTAGACCTGGGGGCGAGGGGGGCGGGGCTCCGGCCGGCGGCCGGAGAACCAGGCGACGATCTGACGACCATGGGGGGAGGCGAAAGCGAGGGACCAAAAGCGGTGGCGCGGGGATCGACAACTTGACCCACGGCGACGCGTGACCAGCGAATCGGCGGGCAAACCACTCATGCGGAGCTAGGCTATGAACGCGGAATATCCTGCCTTGACCGACGCCCAACGGGACCGGTTCCAAAAATTGGACCGGGAGTCCATCGACTTCCTCATGCAGCGCTACAACCAGGTCAACCGCTGGGTGGTGGCCGACATGCTGCGCCGCACCCGCTATCACCACCCCGACCAGACCGCCCTGATCTTCGGCGGCCTGACCCGCAGCTACGCCGAGCTGGAAGACGAGTGCAACCAGGTGGCCAACGCCCTGCTGTCCTTGGGCGTGCGCAAATATGACCGGGTGGCCATCCTGGCCCACAACACCCACCACCACGTGCTGACCTGGCTGGGCGCGGCCAAGATGGGCGCGGTCTATCTGGCCATCAACTATCTCCTGCGCGGGCCGGACATCGCCTATTGCGTCAACCACTCCGAGGCCACGGTCCTGGTGGTGGAGGACTCCCTCTACGACCTGGTGGCCGAGGTCATCGACCAGATGCCCAGCGTCAAGACCCTGCTCTGGTCCTCCCAGGGGGCCGGCCAGACCGCGCCCCAGGGCTTCGTGGACTTCGACCAATGGCGTCAGGGCCATCCTACCAGCCAACCGGATGTGATCTTGCGCATCGAGGACCCGGTGCAGCTCACCTACACCAGCGGCACCGAGTCCAAGCCCAAGGGCGTCATCATCAGCAACCAGGCCCTGATCGCCCAGTACCTGGGGGCGATCATCGACGGTGGCTACGACAGCAACGACATCAATATCAATGCCTTGCCCATCTATCACTGCGCCGCCCGCGACGTGTTCATGAATCCCATATTCTGGATCGGCGGCACCAACATCCTGATGGGGCCGGACCTGGGCGGCATCCTGGCCAACGTGGCCAAGTACAATGCCACGATGCTCTTCGCCCCGCCCACGGTCTGGATCGGCCTCCTGCGCCATCCCGAGTTCGACCTGCACAACCTGAGCAGCCTGACCAAGTGCTACTACGGGGCCTCCATCATGCCGGTGGAGGTGCTCAAGGAGCTGATCGCCCGCCTGCCCGGGGCCAAGGTCTACAACTACTATGGCCAGACCGAGCTGGCCCCCTACCACACCATCCTCAAGGCCGAGGACGCGGTGCGCAAGCTGGGGGCGGCCGGCCGGGCCGGGCTGCACATGGAGACCCGCCTGGAGTATCCTGACCGGACGGTCATAGAGCGGACCGGCGACGTGGGCGAGATCTGCGGCCGGGGCCCCCACGCCATGACCCTCTACTTCAAGGACCCGGAGAAGACCGACGAGGCCATGGTCGGCGGCTGGTTCCACTCCGGCGACCTGGGGGTCCTGGACGACGAGGGCTATGTCACGGTGGTGGACCGCAAGAAGGACATGATCAAGACCGGCGGCGAGAACGTGGCCAGCCGCGAGGTGGAGGAGGCCATCTACCTCGACCCCCGGGTCCAGGAGGTGGCGGTGGTGGGCCTGCGCCATCCCAAGTGGGTGGAGGCGGTGACCGCCTTCGTGGTCCTGAAGGCCGGGGCCCAGGCCAGCGAGGAGGAGCTGTTGGAGCATTGCCGCCAGCACCTCTCGGCCTTCAAGGCCCCCAAGAAGATCGTCTTCGAGCAGGCCTTGCCCAAGACCCCCACCGGCAAGATCCTGAAGCGCGACATTCGCCAGAGTTATCAGAGCGTTTTCGAGGGCTGAACCGGCCCCGCGAGGTTTCCCATTTTGCCCACGGCGCGGCCCCGGCCCATCCCCGGCCCGCGCCCCCAAACCGCCAGCAGGCTGGCCATCGGGAGAAGGATGATGCTCTACGACCTGACCGAAGAACAACTGATGCTGCGCGACACCGTGCGGCGCATCGCCCAGGAACAGATCGCCCCCGGCGCGGCCGAGCGCGACCTGAAGGGTGAATTCGCCTGGGACACGGTGGAGATCTTCCGCGAGAACGGCCTGTTTGGCTGCGATTTCAAGGAGGAGTACGGCGGCGCGGCCATGGGCGTGCTGGCCTTCTGCCTGGCGGTGGAGGAGGTGGCCAAGGTCTGCGGCTCCTCGGCGGTGATCCTGTTGGTGCACGAACTGGGCTCCATGCCCATGATGCTGGCCGCCAGCGACGCCCAGAAGAAGAAATGGTTCCCCGGCCTGGCCAGCGGCGAGCACTTGGTGGCCTTTGGCCTCACCGAGCCCGGCGCGGGCAGCGACGTGGCCGGTCTGCGGACCAAGGCGGTCAAAAAAGGCGACAAGTATATTATCAACGGCAGCAAGCAGTTCATCAGCCACTGCGACGTGGCCCAGTACACCTGCGTGGCCTGCCAGACCGACCCGGAAAAGGCCCCCCACAAGGGCGGCCTGAGCATCATCGTGGTGGAAAAGGGCACCCCGGGCTTCAACATCGGCAAGCACGAGGACAAGATGGGCATCCGGGGCTCGACCACCTGCGAGATCAGCTTCACCGACTGCGAGGTGCCGGCGGCCAACCTGCTGGGCAACGAGGGTGACGGTTTCCATATCCTCATGAAAACCCTGGACTTCACCCGTCCCTGCGTGGCGGCCCAGGCCTTGGGCCTGGCCCAGGGCGCCCTGGACTACGCCGTGGCCTACGCCAAGGAGCGGGTCCAGTTCGGCAAGCCCATCATCACCTTCCAGGGCCTGAACTGGATGCTGGCCGACATGGCCACCCAGACCGAGGCCGCCCGGCAACTGGTCTACAAGACCTGCGCCATGTTCGAGACCGTGCCCAAGGACCTCTCGCGGGTGCCCAAGGAGGCCATCCGCCTGTCGGCCATGAGCAAGCTCTTCGCGGCCGAGACCGCCATGAAGGTCACCACCGACGCGGTGCAGGTCCTGGGCGGTTACGGTTACGTCCGGGAGTATCCGGTGGAGCGCATGATGCGTGACGCCAAGATCACCCAGATCTACGAGGGCACCAGCCAGGTGCAGAAAGTCGTTATCGCCGGCGGCCTCTAGGCCCGTCGGCGTGAGCGTGGCTGGCCCCCCCTCGCGGGCGGGCCGGCTTGGGGGGGACGGCCCGGGGCGGGATGACCGCCTCGGGCCGGTTTTTTGGGGGAGAATCCCGCCCCGGCCCGGGCGGGAAAAAGGGCTGCCCGGTTGGGGGCCGGGGCCGTAAAATAGGCCAGATGCCGGCGGCCTGCCCGGAGCGGGTCCCGGCGGGAAATGGCAGACCAGCGACGGTCCCGGGACCGTCGCACCCCCCGAGCGGAGATGAGCATGGAACTGCAAAACAAGGCTCTTTTAGCCACGAAATGCTTTAGTGGTGGCAAATGGCTGGTGGCGGCCGATGGCCGCACCATCCCGGTGACCAACCCGGCCGACGGCCAGACCCTGGCCGAGGTGCCCAGCCTCTCCCGGGCCGAGACCGCCCGGACCGTGGCCGCGGCCCAGGCCGCCTGGCCGGCCTGGCGCGAGATGTCGGCGGTGAAGCGGGGCGAGATCCTGCGCCGCTGGCAGCAGCTGATCATGGCCAACCTGGAGGACCTGGCCCGCATCCTGACCAGCGAGCAGGGCAAGCCCCTGGCCGAGGCCCGGGCCGAGATCACGGTGGGCGGCGGCTATGTGGTCTGGTACGCCGAGGAGGGCCGCCGGGCCTATGGCGAGGTGATCCCCTCGCCCTTGGGCGACCGCCGCCTGCTGACCATCCGCCAGCCGGTGGGGGTGGCGGCCAGCATCACCCCCTGGAACTTCCCCTCCTCCATGATCCTGCGCAAGGTGGCCCCGGCCCTGGCCGCCGGCTGCCCGGTGGTCTGCAAGCCGGCCAGCCTGACCCCGCTCTCGGCCCTGGCCCTGGGCGTCCTGGCCAGCGAGGCCGGCTTCCCGGAGGGGGTCTTCAACGTGGTCACCGGCCGGCCGGACGAGGTGGGCGCGGAGCTGGCCACCAACCCCGGGGTGCGCAAGCTCTCCTTCACCGGCTCCACCGCGGTGGGCAAGGCCCTGATGGCCCAGTGCGCCTCCACGGTCAAGAAGGTCTCCCTGGAGCTGGGGGGCAACGCGCCCTTCATCGTGTTTGACGACGCCGATCTCGAAGCCGCCGTAAACGGCGCGTTGGGGTGCAAGTATCGCAACTCTGGCCAAACCTGCATCTGCACCAACCGCTTCCTGGTCCAGGACGGCATCCACGACGCCTTCGTGGCGGGCCTGGTGGCCAAGGTGAAGGAGCTGAAGGTGGGCAGCGGTCTGGAGGAGGGCGTCACCCAGGGGCCGCTGATCGACCGGGCCAGCCTGGAAAAGGTGGGCTCCCTGGTGAACCAGGCCTTGGCCGCCGGGGCCCGGCCCCTGATCGGCGGCGGACCCCACCCCCTGGGCGGGCTCTTCTTCCAGCCCACGGTCCTGGTGGGGGCCCGGCCGGAGATGAGCGTCTGCCGCGAGGAGATCTTCGGCCCGGTGGCCCCGGTGCTGCGCTTCAAGGACGAGGCCGAGGCCGTCGCCCTGGCCAACGACACCGCCTATGGTCTGGCGTCATACCTCTACACCCGCGATATGGGGCGCTTTTTCCGGGTGGCGGAAGCCCTGGAATACGGCATGGTGGGGGTCAACGAGGTGCTGCTGGCCATGCCCGAGACCCCCTTTGGCGGGATCAAGGAGAGCGGCCTGGGCCGCGAGGGCGGCCGCCAGGGCATGGATGACTTCCTGGTCACCAAGTACATCCTGGCCGGCGGCCTGGGTAAGTAAGCGCGGAATAGCGGGGGGAGCTTTTTCGCGCGAAAAGGTTCCCCCCGCGCCCCGGCCCCAAAGCCTGGCGGGGTGCGGGCCGGCGGCGGGGCTTGGAGGGCCTGGGCCAAGGTGCTAGGATAGGCTCATACGACCAATGAGGGGCTGAGACCATGGTGGAGGTCAACGACGATTCCGCCCAACCGGCGGGCGGCAACGGGGAATCCAACCTGCGCGAGCGGGCGGCCAAGCTGACCAAGGAGCTGGATTGGCTGGAGGCCAAGCACCGCCAGGTCAGCGAGACCTTCCGGCAGGCGGTGGCGGTGTTGATCAGCGCCGGCCAGAGCGCCATGCCCCCGGCCGTGGCCGAGGCCAGCCTGGCGCTGAAGAAGGCCACCGCCAGCCCCAAGCTGGACGCCAAGGTCTTGAACGCGGCCGTGGACCGGCTCAAGACCGCCCTGCTGGGCCTGGAGACCGAACCGGCCCGCGAGAGCCCGGCGGTGGAGGCCAAGGGCGATGACGTCACCGCCGGGGCCGGGGCCGCCGGGCACGTGGCCCTGGCCATGCTGGAGGGCCTGCGCCTGGGCCAGCCCGAGTTCGACGCCCACCTGGAGCAATCCATCGTCCTGGTGGGCGATTACATGCAGCAAGGCCGGGTGCGCCCGGTGATGGCGGTGCTGGCCGATCTGCTGGACCATTACCGCCAGGAGCTGGACCGGCGGCGCCTGGCGGCGGAAAAGGCCCTGCGCGAGGTGCTCGACGAGGTAGTGACCGCTGAGTCAGAAATGGCCGCGTTCTTCTCCCAGGCCTCCAGCCAGATCAGCCAGGCCAGTCAGGACAACGAGGCCCGCCTGACCAGCCAGATGGGCCGCCTGGTGCAGGACATCGGCCAGGCCACCAACCTGGACCAGCTCAAGAGCAACGCCCTGGAACATATCCGGGCCTTGCGCGACAGCATCCGCCAGCACCGCGCCCTGGAATCCGAGCTCCTGGCCCGCACCCAGGCCGAGTTGGGCAACCTCCAGACCACCCTGGAGAACACCCGCCAGCGCATGGCGGTGGTGGAGCAGGCCAGCCAGCGCCTGAGCCAGGAAGCCTTGAGCGACCCCCTGACCGGGGCGCCCAACAAGCGCGCCCTGAACCTCCACCTGGCCGACCTCCTGCACCGGACCGAAGTGCAGCCGGTCTGCATGATGGTCTTTGACATCGACCACTTCAAGAATATCAACGACTCCTTTGGCCACCAGGCCGGCGACCGCGCCCTGAAGGCCATCGCCAGCAAGGCGGCCGAGAGCCTGCGCCAGAACGACACCCTCTTCCGCTACGCCGGCGACGAGTTCGTCATTGTGCTGCTGCGCACCGAGCTCAAGGACGCCCAGATGGTGGCCGAGCGGGTGCGGGCGGCGGCCGAGGCCATCCGCTTCACCTGGAAGGGCTCCAACGAGCTGCGCATCACCATCTCCCTGGGCCTTGCCCAGGGGACGCCCGGCGAAAAGGGCGACGCGCTCTTCGAGCGCGCCGACCAGGCCCTGCTGCTGGCCAAGCGCGCCGGGCGCAACCGGGTGGTGGCGGCCTAGACCCGGAAAACCAGCAATCTGACCCACTAGTCACTACAATTCGACCGGTTTGGGGCCTCCCCAAGCCGGTCGAATGCATTAATTGATAGCAAATTCAACAAGATAGCATTTTATGCAATATAATTTAATAAAATCAGTCTAATCCATATAAAGTAATCTTACGGGCGAATAGCGGGGCAAATGGGGTGGCCAAAGGTCCGCCGAGGCCTGGGGGTGAAATTAAGATGACTGAAGAGTCAATAACCTGGTGAGGCCAATTGCGCCCCCTGCCAGGCCCAGGGAAGACATCGGCTGCGGGCGGGGAGCCCCAAGGCGGCCGCCCGGGCGCGCGGCAGGCCAGGGCGGCTCGGCCCGAGACCTGGCCCGGGGGCACCCGGCGGCGAGAGTGCCGGGGGCTATATAGATATGGATGGGCTCCAGGCGGGGGAGGCCGGGGCCAGCCCGCTCCCGGGGCGGCTGAACCACCACGGGAGCGGGGCGCGAGCGCTGATAAAACCAGCGTTGGGATAAAATAGAATAAATTATCCCTTGATGACCGCCAAGGGCCGGGTGCGGGCCACCAGGGTGGCCAGGCCCGCGCCGTGCATCACCCCCACCACCTGGGAGACGTCCTTGTAGGCCTCGGGCATCTCCTCGGCCAGGGTGCCCTGGCTGCGGGCCCGCACCTGGATCTCCTGCGCGGCCAACTCCTGGGCCAGGCGGCGGCCGGAGGCCTGCTTCTTGGCCTGGGTGCGGCTGAGCTGGCGGCCGGCGCCGTGGGCGCTGCTGGCGAAGGTCTCGGTCTCGGCCCGGTTGGTGCCGCGCAGGATGTAGCTGGCCCGGCCCATGTCCCCCGGCACCAGCACCGGCTGGCCCACGGCCTGGTAGCGGGCCGGCAGGTCGGGGTGGGCCGGACCCAGGGCCCGGGTGGCCCCCTTGCGGTGGACCCAGAGCGGCCGCCGCCGGCCGTTGACCTGGTGGGTCTCCAGCTTCACCACGTTGTGGGCCACGTCGTACACCAAACCCAGACCCAGGGCCGCCGGCCCCAGGCCCAGGGCGCGCATGGTGATCTCCCGCACCTGATGGGCCAGGAGTTGGCGGTTGCAGAAGGCGAAGTTGGCCGCCGCGGCCATGGCCGCCAGATAGGCCTGGCCGTTGCTGGAGTCCGGCCGGGTGGCCACCAACTGGCGGTCGGCCGGGTGCAGGGCCTCGGGGTCCCGGGCCAAGAGGCGCAGGTAGTCGTCGCAGACCTGGTGGCCCAGGCCCCGGGAGCCGGAGTGCAGCCAGACCACCAGTTGGCCGGGGTGCAGGCCATAGGCCTCGGCCGCCTCGGGGTCGTAGACTTGTTCCACCCGGCCCAGCTCCACGAAATGGTTGCCCGCCCCCAGGCTGCCGGCCTGGCCGTGGCCCCGCTGCCGGGCCCGGTCGCTCACCGCGTCGGGGTCGGCCCCGGAGATGGTGCCCTCGGACTCGCAGAAGGTCAGGTCCTCCAGGGTGCCGAAGCCTTGCCCCACCGCCCAGGAGGCCCCCCGCATCAGGATGCGGTCCAGCTCGTCCGGGTCCAGGCGGCGGCCGCCGCCCTCGCCCACCCCGGCCGGCACCCCGGCGGCCAGGGCGTCGGCCAGGCCGGCCACCCGCGCCGGGCCCAGGTCGTCGGCCAGGAGCTTGCTGCGCAGCAGGCGCACCCCGCAGTTGATGTCATAGCCCACCCCGCCCGGGGAGACCACCCCCTCGCCGGGGTCGAAGGCGGCCACCCCGCCGATGGGGAAGCCATAGCCCTGGTGGGCGTCGGGCATGGCCAGGGCCGCGCCCACCAGCCCGGGCAGGCAGGCCACGGCGCGCAACTGGTCCAGGGCGCCATCGCGCAGGATGCCCTGCAACAGGCCATGGTCGGCCAGGACCAGGGCGTCGCCCCGCATCTCGCCCTGGCGGGCCAGCTTCCAGCGGTATTGATCAACGTTGGTTAAATCTGAAGCACTGGTGGCCATAAACACCTCTCTCTGACACCGGAAATGACGGGACAGAGGTCCGATCAGACGTCCAGGATGACTTGGGCCCGCCAGCCTTGGCCTTGGGGCTCCACCAGGGCCTGGTGATAGGTCACCGCCTTGATCGGCTCGACCGTGCGGTGCCGGGTGGCGTCGCGGGGGATCACCCCCAGGCGGCCCTGGAGATGGGTCGGGTCGAGTTGGTCCAGCTCCAGGGCCACGGTCAGCAGCGACTCGCCGTCCCAGAGATAGACCACCTCGTTCAGCAGCGCCACCAGGAGTTCGGCCCAGTCCCCGGCCTCCAGCTCCAGGGGCAGCCAGGTAAGTTGGCCCTGGCGCGAGCCGCTGACCATCAGCTCGGCCAGGGCCCCCACCGCGGCGGTGAAAAGCTGGGCGGGGTCGTCGGCCGCGACCCAGAGGCCCAGGTCGGCGGTGTGTTCCAATAGTCCCCGCGCGGGGACCGGATGATCTGGGGGCAGGCTCATGCGGTTCCTTGGCCAATCCAGGCCGAGGCCTGTGGGGTTCGGTTATGCGGCCGGGGGGATATCCCGCCTCTGGCTACGCCTCAGGTTAAAAAGTCTTGATCGCTGATGTCTAGATTATGTTACAAAAAATTCGTCCAAACATGAAAATTGCGCATGGATTGGTCAACAAACCACGGTGGCTGGCCGCGTGGCTGGCGGCGGAGGAGAGCATGAGGACCCGGGTGTTCGGTTTGGTCGGGCTGGCGAGCCTGGCCTGGTTGTTGGTGGGTGGAGCGGTCGGGGCCGCGGCGGCCGAGGGCGGGGCCGCCCCGGGCCTGGTGGCGGCCGGGAAGCTGGCCCTGGGGGTGGAGGCCGTCTGGACGGCCAAGGAGAACCTGGCCGAGGCCCAGGAGTATGGCTGGGACGATGATGGCGTGCCGCCCGGCTCCCAGACCGCCCGCGAGGTCACCCTCAAGGGTGATCGCTACTACCTGGCGCGCTTGTCCTATGGCCTGCATCGCCGCCTGACCGTGTCGGCCCGGGCCGGCATGGTCGATGGCGGGATCTGGGCCGAGACCCTGGTCAATGGCCGCTGGGAGGCCCGGCTCAAGTCCGGCTTCGCCTGGGGCCTGGGGGCGCGGGGCCTGCTCTGGGAGAGCGCCTGCGGCCTGGGCCTCAGCGCCGGAGTGGACTACCTGCGCTGGGATGACCGGGGCATCAAGAGTTGGCGCACCCCGGATGGCGACAGCACCGAGAACTACCTGGCCGGCATTGGCTCGGACCTGGATTACTGGCGGATCCAGGCCGAGGTGGTGGCCCACTGGCGGCTGGGCCGCTGGACGCCCTACCTGGGCGGGGCCTATGCCTACAGCAAGTTCAAGAGCGAGGACAACTGGACCTGGGACGATGGCACCCAGTCCCACTACCGGGACGATTTCAGCAACAACGACCGCTGGGGCCTGGTGGGCGGCTTGCAGGCCGAGCTGCTGCCCAACCTCTCCCTGAGCCTGAGCGGGGTGGCGATCATGCGCGAGGAGCTGGGCCTGGCCCTGACCTACCAGTTCTAGCCCCCGCGCCGGGCGAAAAAGCGTCCCCCGCCGGAGCCTGGTCCGGCGGGGGACGTCGCGTTTTTGACCCTGGTTAAAAACCTTATCCCAGGTTTACTGCGCTAAAGCTGGCGAAAAACCCGGGAATCCACTGAACCCCTAGGCCCAGGTGATGGACGCCGGCTTGCGGTCCGGGATGCGCCAGTAGGTTTCGGCCGGCCGGCCCAGCATCAGGGAGCCATGGGGGATGTGGCCCTCGGGCAGGCCCAGGGCCTTTTTCAGGGGGGGATAGACCATGCCGGCCAGGTTGAAGAACCCGGCCCAGCAGGCCCCCAACTGGTTGGCCTGGGCCGCCAGGTCCAGGAAGCCGATGGCCAGGGTGCAGGCCTGGGGAGCGGTGCGCTCGGCCTTGGCGGCGTGGACCATGACCAGGTGCGGGGCCCCGCGCAGGATGGGATCGCGCCCCTGCCGCCAGAATTCCACCACCCGCTCCAGGTGCATCAGGCTGGCCAGGGGGTCGCCGCTCTGGATCACGGCCTCCATCCAGGCGACCACCTGGGCGGCCAGCTCCATCAGCTTCTCGCGGCCGCTGATCACCAACCACTCCACCGGTTGCACGTTGTGGCCGCTGGGGGCGTAGCGGGCGACTTCGATCAAATGCTGCAAGGTCTCCCGGGGCAGCTCCTCGGGCTTGAAGTTGCGGATCGAGCGCCGCGCGCGCAGGAACTGCTCGGCCTGGGCCGGGCTGATCTTCAGTTCGGGCCTGATCGCCCCGAAGCGGGCCAGGGGCATGGCCGCCAGCTCCAGGGCCCCATGGGGGCAGGCCGCGGCGCAATGCCCGCAATTGATGCAAAGATCCTGCGCCCCCGTGATGGCCTGGGGCAGGTGCTCCTTGTCCGCGGGCAGGATCAGGCGCAGCGGGCAGACCGCGGCGCAGATGCCGTCGTGGCGGCACTTGTCGGCGTCGATAGTGAAAAGGCTCATTTTTTCTTGGCCTCCAGATCGCGCAGTTGGGAGATCACCTCATCGGCGATCTCCGGGTAGATGACGGAAAAGCATTCTTCACAGAGTCCGTGGGTGACGCGAATTCCGGCGCGTTGGGCCAGGTATTGCTCCATGCCCAGCCAGCGCCCCTGGTCGTCCCTGATTTTCTTGCAGCGCGAACAGATTGGCAAGAGGCCTTCCAGGGCGCGCACCTCGTCCAGAGCGGTCTGCAATTCCAGGTTGGTTTGGCGCAGCTGGGCCGAGCGCTCGGCCACCTTGCGCTCCAACTCCTGGCTGTGGTCGTCCCGCAGCCGGCGGCGGATGTGGAAATAGGCCTCCTGCTTGGCCAAAAGGTGGCGCAAAACCAAGGGGATGAAGAAAAAGAAGGCGCCCAGGGCGGCCAGGTAGAGCAGGCGGGTCAGGTGCCCGGGGGAGCCCAATAGCGGCAGGTCGGCCAACAGGGCGGAATCCAGCTTGGCCAGGGAGAAATAAAACACCAGGTTGAAGGCCGCCAGGTTGCAGACCAGGCTGAAGGCCAGGCCCCGGTAGTCCAGACGCAGGGCGGTGTAGAAGGAAATGAAGAGGAAAATCAGGTTCTCCGGAACCCAGACCGCGTGCGCCGAGGCCAAACCCCGGGCGATGAAGATCAGGTGCAGGCTGATCAGGATGTGATCAACCAGGGGGGTGACGAAAATGGTCCAGGTTCCGGCCCACCCCCGCGCGCCGCACCATTGCAGAATGGCGTTGAACAAGAGGAAGCCGGCCAGGAGCTTGAAGCCCTGACCAGCGTGGAACTGGGGCCGGTCCAGGGCCCAGGCCAGGCAGAGGTTGCCGGCCAGGAGCAGGGAAAAGACCCAGCGGGCCTTGAGTTGGCTGAAAAAGATGCGCCGCGACTCCTGGGCCACCAGTTGCCGGAAAAACGGACTCTGGGCGTACATCTGGGGCAAAGGGAGTCTCCGGGGCCTGGCGCGAACCGGGATCGGGGCGCGCCAGCCCGGTCGGCGCGGCGGGATCAGTTGTCCTTGTCTAGGTCCTTAAGGTGCAGGATAACCTCTTCGGCGATATCGGGATAGATGATGGAAAAGCAGTGCTCACAGAGACCGTGGGTGACGCGCACATTGGAAAGGTTGTCCAGGTATTGCTCCATGGCCAGCCAACGGCCCTTGTCGTCACGAATTTTTTTGCAGCGCGAGCAGATGGGCAGCAGGCCCTCCAGGGTGCGCACCTCGTCCAGGGCGGTCTGCAGCTCCTGGTTGGCCTGGCGCAGTTCGGCGGTCTTGGCCTCCACCTCGCGCTCCAGGTCGACCTGGTAGCGTTGCTGCAGCTCCTCTTTTTCCTGGAAAAGGATCTCCTCCATGGCCAGCAGGTGGCGCAGGTAGGCGGGGATGAAAAAGAAAATCAATTCCAGGGTCAGCAGGTAGAGGCTGCGGAAGATCTGGCCGTCCCAGCCCAGCTCCGGCAGGGCCGCCACCAGGGCGGGGTCCAGATGGGGATAGTTCAGCCAGAACAGGCCGTTGTAGCAGAACATCCCCACCAGGATGCTGTAGGCCAACACCCAGAAATCCATCCGGAAGGCGGAGTACAGGGCGATGAAGGGGAAGATGGCGTTGGCCGAGGAATAGACCATGTTCTCCGGCGACATCCGCCAGGAGATCTGCACCAGGTAGGCGCAGAGCAGGGCGTGGTCCACGCTGACGTTGAGGTAGGCCGCGGCCTTGCCCAGGCGACCGCGTTTGGTGCGCCAGTGCAGCCAGGCGTTGTAGGCCGCGAAAAAGGGCAGGACATAGGAGGCGCTCTCCACCGCCGGGGCGGGATGGTCGGTGAAGTAGGCCAGGGCGATGGCGAAGGCCACCACCAGGGTGAAGCCCCAACGCAGGAGGATCTGCCGCTCATAGATGACCAGGGACTCCTGGTCCACCAAGGCCTGGAAATAAGTGCTGCGAGGATGGAGCGAAAACACAGATGCCTCCCAGGCTGTGGCTCCAACCAGGGGCGAATGCGGGACCCCGCTGAGCGAGCACTAACAGACGGCGCGTCCCTGCAATGCT
Organism: uncultured Desulfarculaceae bacterium; assembly: GCA_937908275.1. GTDB lineage: Bacteria > Desulfobacterota > Desulfarculia > Desulfarculales > Desulfarculaceae > JACRDC01. The sequence goes on from CALERA010000318.1 coordinate 21,008, forward strand.
GAGGGCGTAACCGGGATATCGGCTATCATATGGTAAAGACCTAGACGGCGCAACTATTGAAATTGCTTGTGAATTGCAATTGTGAGAAATGCTGTGAAAAGCCGGTCTAACTATTCGTTCCGCAGAGGAATTGGGAATGGCAACTCCGCCTTGAGGCTGCGGGTCATCAAGGCGTCCAGGGCCTGGTGGGGGGGGTGATCCTCGTAAATCACGGCGTGAACAGCCGCGATGATGGGCATTTCCACCTCGCTGCGCCGGGCCAGGTCCAGAACGGTGCGGGTGTTGTGAACCCCCTCGGCGACTGCGCCGCCGAGGCTGGCGGTGATCTCGGGGATCTTCTCGCCCAGGCCCAGGCGCTGGCCCACCAGGTAATTGCGACTCTGGGGGCTGGTGCAGGTCAGCACCAGGTCGCCCAGACCGGCCAGGCCGGCCAGGGTGGCCATCTGCCCTCCCCGGGCCATGGCCAGGCGGGTCATCTCGGCCAGGCCCCGGGTGATCAGGGCGGCCAGGGTGTTGTGCCCCAGCTTGAGGCCCTGGACCATGCCGGCGGCGATGGCCAGGGGGTTCTTGACCGCCCCGCCCACCTCCACCCCGGTGATGTCCAGGCTGGAATAGACCCGGAAGCGGGCGGTGGCAAAGGCCGCCTGCACCGCCCGGGCGATGGCGTCGTTGCGGCTGGCCACGGTCACCGCGGTGGGCACGCCCTTGGCCACCTCGCGGGCGAAGCTGGGGCCGGAGAGGCAGGCCAGGCGGCGGTGGAAGTTCTTGGGCAAGACCTCCTCGGCCACCTCCAGCATGGTGTAGCCGGTCTCGGCCTCGATGCCCTTGGAGCAGGAGACCAGGGCCGCGCCGGCCGGCAGGTGGGCGGCGGCCTGGCCCAGCACCACCCGGAAGACGTGGGTGGGCATCACCAGCATCACCATCCCGGCCCCCGTGAGGGCCTCGGCCATGTCGGGGCTGGCGCTCAGCCCGGGGTGCAGGGCCACGCCGGAGAGGAAGCGGGTGTTCTCGTGCTGCTCGTTGATGGCCTGGGCCACCTCGGGCTCGTAGGCCCAGATCCGCACCTGGTGGCCGGCCCCGCAGAGGTGTTGCGCGATGGCCGTGCCCCAGCTCCCGGCGCCCAGCACGGTGATTTTCAGCGATTTGGCGGTGTTCTCCATCGGACGCGCCCTCCCGGCCCCCGGGGCCTAGCCTGCGGTGCCCCCATTGTCCGCATCGCGGCGCTTTCGCGCAAGCACTCAATGTTCCAGGCGGGGAGCGCTCAGGTGATGGCCCCGGAATAAAAGAACCAGCCCAGGCCGGAGGTGAAGAGGAAGTCGCCCCAGAGGCCGTGCTCCAGGCCGGCCGCGGTGAGCGAACCCTGGCGTTGGTAGCGCCAGGCGAAGATGGCCCCGCCCAGGGCCGAGAGTGGCGGGGCCACCGGGTTGCCGTACAGGGCGTGGGCCAGGCCAAAGGCGATGGCGCTGGCCGCGATCATGGCGGCCGGGTGGGGGAAGAGCGGGGCGTAGCGCCGGAAGAAAAAGGCGCGGTAGATCAGCTCCTGGGGCCAGGCCGCCAGGAGGGGATAGAGCAGCATCACCAGGCCCCAGACCCCGGGGCGCTGGGCCGGGAGGGAGAGGAAGCGCTCCGGCAGGTAGAGATAGGCCAGGATGGTCAAGGGGATGGCCCCGGCCAGGAAGGTGAGCAGCACCCCGGCCAGGGGCCGTTGGAGGCCCGGACCCCGCCAGGAAAAGCCCGGCTGCCGGTGCAGCCACCAGGCGCAAACCATGGCCCAGACCAGCACCAGGGGCACCACCTTGAAGGCCAGGGCCTGGCGGAAGAAGTACATCCCCGGCGGGATGATGAAGAATAACAGGAGGCATTCGGCCCAGAGGACGGCGCGGTTATAGATGGGAAAGTAGTTCATGGTCGTACGGTTAACTAGTTTAAGAATCGTACTAGCTCTGGCATACAGGTACTGGCAAAATATTTAAAGATTGGGGACAATGATTTTAGAAGAAGGGGAGGTTAGGACCGAATCAATTAGTGCCATTTTTTTCTTCTCATCTTTTTCAGAATGCCAACCCAAATAAACGGATCTTCCGTTTCCAGACCACGGCGCACCTAAATGTTCATCGAAAAAGGGACTGTGCGTAAAATAATAATAAGTAATTACTAGGCAGTCGTAGGTGTGTCCGGCTATATATCCAACATCACCGTTAGGTAAATGTACAGGTTTTAAAGGATAAGATATCATAATTTTGTGGCCAGAATTTACGAGAATAAGATCGTAGTTCCAAGTAAAAGTTACACATAGACCGCTTCGCCAAGTATCTTGAGATATAATCTGGCGAACATCTTCAGGCACGAGTATGTTTTCGTGGGAAAGCCTGCAACCAAACGCTTTTGCGAAATATTTAAATAGTAAGGATTGTTTCAATCCCCAATGGGCACCCCATATGTCATAAAAATCAATAGTTCGCCATCGTTCAACATCATTTTTATGGTTATCATACCAGTTAATAAATTCCGAATAGGCAATATCAAAAGGCTGCGTTGTTTCATTGTTGCATTTTGCGCATAATACGTTAGGATATTTAATATGTTTAGATTTCGCGCTTTGCAATTGTAGGAGTATTTGTTCTTTTAAAAAGAATACTTTATCGCGATTTTGCTTTGGAGTAGGTTGGTAAAATTTTGATACATCTGATCGCTTAAGTACATGCTCAGCGGAATCAGCTTGGTTTCCACATATCCAGCATATTTTGTTTAAGTCAGTCATAGTGCAATTCCAGAATTTAAAGGAAAAATATTTTTCTTGAGATGTTACTAATGTCACCAATCTGAGTTAGGGCTTTCATTAGGTAAAGAATACAACCCAAAGCTGGGCCATCCCCAGCCACTGATCGAGGCCGTCCCCGGTCAACCCTCCATCACACGACCAGCGCCACCATCAGGGCAGGATGGCGAAGACCCGGGCCGGGAAGCCGGAGCCATCCTTGGGCTTGGGGAAGGACACCACCACCAAGGCCCCGGCCTCGGGCACCGCGCGCAGGTTGTCCAACAGCTCGATCTGGTAGTGGTTGTTTTTCAGGATGTAAGTCTCCAGGGAGTAATCATCTTTGGAGGTCGCAATCCCGGGGTCGGTGTCGGTGGTCTCGTGGCCCGAGGCCGTGATCCGGCGCACCTCGTAGAGGTATCGCAGCACCTCCAGGCTCCAGCCGGGATAGTGGGCGATCCCCTGGGCGTCCCGGTTCTGCATGGCCTCCATGCTGGGCCACCGTGTGGACCAGTCCGTGCGCATGGCCACGAAGGCCCCGGCCGGAATCTGACCGTGGCGCGCTTCCCAATCCCGGACGTCCGCCATGGTGATGGTGTAGTCCGGGTTGGCGGCCACGGCCTGGTGCACGTCGATCACCACCAGGGGCAGGATCATCTCCTTGAGGTCGATCTGGTCAACCGTGCGCAGGCCTTGGATAAAATGGGCCGGCGGATCGACGTGGGTCCCCCATTGCCCCACGTGGGTGTAGGCCTGGGCAAAAAAACCGCTGCCCAGGCTGCCCCCTCCGGGCTGGTACCAGTACACGGTCTCCCGCTTCTCGTCGGGAAAGCCCTTCCAGTGGGGAATCCCCGGGGCAAAGGCGTGGGTGAGGTCCACGAAGCGCTTGTCCCGGATCACCCGCCAGGCGTCGTCCAGAGAGAGTTCCCGGGGGGCCGCGCCACAGGCCGCCAAGACCGGGAGCAGCGCTGCCGCCAGGAGAAATAGCCCGCAAGTTCGCAGTTTGGCTGGCATGTCCCCCACCGTGAGCCCCTTCAGGCCCGGGGATGGCTGGTATTGCTCGCGGGGCCAGGGCCCCTTTCAGGCTCGCCGCCGGGCGCCATGGCCGGACGGTGACGCCAACTCAACCATTGCCCGCGCCGTCGGATTTGGTCAAGGCGTTCACGAAGACCGTGACCAGCACCGCCAGGGTCTCGAAATCAAGCACTTGGGTGGCGTTGCGGTCGAAGAGCAGGGTCGCCCGGGCGGGAAATTCCTCGTCGCGGTCATAGAAGATCAGTTGCAGCCGGACATGGGGCAGGAGTTCGAAGATCAGGCTGAGGGAGCCCAGGCCGCCCTCGCCCGCCACTTGGCCGCCCAGGGCGCTGGCGACCCGCAGCAGCTCGGAGACGCGGCCCTGGAAGCGCTTGACGATGGGGGCTTCCAGGGCGCTGGCGGAGTAACCGCCCTGGTCGAACAAGGGCCCGGCCAGGGCGGCGAAGGTCACGAATTCCCCGGCCGGGCGGTGGAGGCTGCCGGCCAGCAGATAGCGGATCAGGCCGCTGGCGGTCACCTCCCGGAAGCCCAGGCCGTCGCTTCGCCGGATGCCCTGGGGGCCGATCCGGTAGGTGGCGCCCAGGAAGGGGATGGCGGCTTCCCCCTCCGGAGTGAGCGCCAGGCCCAGGCTCCCGGCCAGGGCCGGGATGTCGGCCTGGGCCAACTCCTGGAGCAAGTCGGCGTAGATGCGCTGATAACCGCCGAATCCCGCTTGGTTTTCCACCGCGCCCCTCCCGGGCCGGCGGCGACTACTCGTCTTCGCCCGCCTCCGGCTCGCCCGTCGCCTGGTCGCCCTGGCCCGCCTCGCCCGGCTCTCCGGCCTCGCCCTCGCCCAAGGGCAGCAGGCCCTGGGCGTCGTCCTCGCCGTCCAGGCCGTCGTCCTCGCGCTCGGCCAGACGGGCCACGCTGGCGATGCGCTCGCTGGCGGGCAGGTCCATCAGCTTGACGCCCTGGGTGTTGCGGCCGATCATGCTGATGCCCGCCACCTTGGTCCGCACGATGTTGCCCTGGTCCGAGGAGAGCATAACCTCCTCGGCCTCCTCCACCACCAGCGCGCCCACCACGTTGCCGTTGCGGTCGGTGGTCTTGATGGTGATCACGCCCTTGCCGCCCCGGTTTTGCAGGGGGTACTCGTCCAGGCGGGTGCGCTTGCCATAGCCGTTCTCGGTGATGGTCAGCAGGCTGGGCGCGCCGGCCAGGGCCTCCATGGCCACCAGGGCGTCGCCGGCCAACAGCGCGATGCCCTTGACCCCGCCGGCGGCCCGGCCCATGGGCCGCACCTGGTCCTCGGGGAAGCGGATGGCCAGGCCGGAGCGGGTGGCCAGGAAAATTTCCATGCTGCCATCGGTGAGCCGGGCCGAGATCAGGCGGTCGCCGCTGGCCAGGTTGACCGAGATGATGCCGCCGCTGCGGGGGCGGGAGAACTCCATCAGGTCGGTTTTCTTGATGATGCCCTTCTCGGTGGCGATGACCACGTAGCGGCCCTCGCTGAACTCGCGCACCGCCAGCACCGTGGCGACCTTCTCCTCGGGCATCAGGTTCAGCAGGTTGACGATGGCCTTGCCCTTGGTGGCGCGGCCGGCCTGGGGCAGCTCGTGGACCTTGACCCAGTACAGCCGGCCCAGGTTGGTGAAGACCAGCAGGTAGCTGTGGGTGGAGGCCACGAACAGGGCCTCCACGAAGTCCTCTTCCTTGGTGGCCATGCCCTTCTTGCCCTTGCCGCCCCGGCGCTGGGCGCGGTAGAGGCTGATGGGCGAGCGCTTGATGTAGCCGCCGTGGGAGAGGGTCACCACCATCTCCTCCTCGGCGATCATGTCCTCGATGTCGATGTCCTCGGCCGCGCCCACGATCTCGGTGCGGCGCGGATCGCCGAAGCCCTCGGCCAGGGCCAGGGTCTCCTGGCGGATGATGTCGCGCACCAGGGCCTCGGAGGCCAGGATCTCGCGCAAGCGCGCGATTTCCTTGATCACCTCGCGGTACTCCTGCAGGATCTTGTCCCGCTCCAGGCCGGTCAGGCGTTGCAGGCGCATCTCCAGGATGGCCTGGGACTGGATCTCGGAGAGACTGAAGCGATCCATCAGGCCGGCCTTGGCCGCCGCCGGGTTGGGGCTCTGGCGGATCAGCTCGATCACCGCGTCCAGGTTGTCGAGCGCGATCTTGAGGCCTTCCAGGATATGGGCGCGGGCCTCGGCCTTTTTCAGCTCAAAGGCGGTGCGCTTGAGGATCATCTCGCGGCGGTGCTCGATGAAGTGGGCGAGCACCGACTTGAGGTTGAGCAATTCCGGGCGGTTGTTGACGATGGCCAGCAGGATCACGCCAAAGGTGGACTGCATCTGGGAGAACTTGAAGAGCTGGTTCAGCACCACCTGGGGCTGGGCGTCGCGCCGCACCTCGAAGACCACCCGCAGACCGTCGCGGTCGCTCTCGTCGCGGATGTCGGTGATGCCGTCGATCTTCTTGTCCTTGACCAGCTCGGCCACCTTCTCCAGCATCCGGGCCTTGTTGACCTGGTAGGGCAGCTCGGTGACGATGATGGCGGTCTTCTTGGTGCGGGGGTGGACCTCGATGTTGGCCCGGGCCCGCATGGTCAGCACCCCGCGGCCGGAGGTGTAGGCGTCGCGGATGCCCTGGCGGCCGTGGATGAAGCCCCCGGTGGGGAAATCCGGGCCGGGAATGTGCTTCATCAGGCCGTCGATCTCGATGGCCGGGTTGTCCAGGAGCGCCACCACCGCCCGGGCCACCTCGCCCAGGTTGTGGGGCGGGATGTTGGTGGCCATGCCCACCGCGATGCCCGAGGAGCCATTGAGCAGCAGGGCCGGGACCTTGGTGGGGAAGACCACCGGCTCCTGCAGGGAGCCGTCGTAGTTGTCGGCGAAATCGACGGTCTCTTTTTCCAGGTCCTCCATGAACTGGTGGGCCAGCTTGGCCATGCGGACCTCGGTGTAACGCATGGCCGCCGGCGAGTCGCCGTCCACCGAGCCGAAGTTGCCCTGACCGTCCACCAGCATGTAGCGCATGGCGAAGTCCTGGGCCATGCGCACCAGGGCGTCGTAGACCGCCGAGTCGCCGTGGGGGTGATATTTACCGATGACGTCACCGACCACGCGGGCCGACTTCTTGTAGGCCTTGTTGAAATCGTTCTTCAGCTCGTGCATGGCGAACAGGATGCGCCGATGCACGGGCTTGAGGCCGTCGCGCACGTCGGGCAAGGCCCGGCCGATGATGACGCTCATGGCGTAATCAAGGTAGGAGCGTTTGATCTCGTCTTCGATCAGGACGTCTTCTTTGCGTTGGTCCATGGGGAGCATGTGCGGGCAACCTGTGGGGGTGGGGATTGAGGGAGCGCCAAACCCAGGTCGGCGCTGCCACAAGCTTTTTCGCGCCAGCCGCTTGGTGGTGTGGGCTTTTATAACCTTGCGTATTTTATCAGAAAACATGCTGATCGGCAACTATCGGCCGGCCAATTAAACTCGCGTTGAAACCATTGCCCGAAAGCGGCCCTGGTGATATGTTGGGGGCGCGCTATGGCCGCGATATCCGGGGGTTGGCGATGGCTGGCCCGGGGGAGCGTCCGGGGGCGAAAACCGCGGGGCGGCGGGAATGGTCTTTAAGTTTCGGGACCTGGCCGCCGATAAACCGCGAGTTATCATTATTTCAGGCCCCAGGCGCGGGCGGAACGCGGGAAAATCAGGCAACCCCGGCGGGCGGGACCCAGGTCCGCGGTCGGAAATTTGTTAGCGAGATGATCTGTTGAATCGCCGGGTTGGCAAAAGACCGGGCCTTGTCCCCGGGATGCTGTGGATCGGGATCGTCTGCCTGGCGGGGTTGCTGGCCGCCGCGCCGGCCCCGGCCCTGGCCGCCGGGCCCAACCTCAACGGCCAGTGGCGCCAGGAGGACGAGGGTCCCAACCTGATCCTCATCGCCCAGGACCACGACGCGGTGCTGGTGATCTTCGACGGCTCCACCCTCAAGGGCGAACCCATCACCTACTACGGCTCCGGCACCATCTCCGGCCGCAAGGTGGAGTATGCCTATCTCTTCACCCGCGCGCCCAAGGGCTGGAAGAATGGCGACATGAGCCTGACCCTGAGCCCGGACGGCAACCTGCTGGAAGGCTTCTGGGAGGCGGGTTGGGACCGGGGCAAGGTCCGCTTCCGCCGTTTGCCCGAGGTTTCGGCCTCGGTGCCCGCGCCCGCGCCGGCCCAACCCCCGGCCCGCAAGTAACCCCCCCGGCTTGATCCCCGCCCCGCCCCGGCCCGGCCCCGCGGCCGTGGCTAGGCCGTGGCCACGACCCCCAGCAGGCGTTGCAGCACCAGCCGGGCCACGGCGGCCTGGGGGATGGCTTGCGAAATCTGGTTTAGCAATTCCACCTCCCGGGCCTGGCCCAGTTCCAACCGGACTTGACCATCGGGCGTGGCCCGCAGCCGCCGGGCGCGGCCGTCGCCCGGGTCCACCTCCCGCCGCAAAAGCCCCTCGGCCTCCAACTCTCCGGCCGGCCGGTTGAGGGCCTGGGGGCGCAAGCCCAAGACTTCCGCGGCCTTGGACACCACCACTCCCTCCTCGCCAGCCGCCGCCGCCAGGCCCAGCAGACGCCACAGGGGCGGGCGCAGGCCGCAGGCCTCGGCCTGACGTTGCTCCAGCTCGGCCACGGCCCGGGCCAGCTCCCGCACCTGGGACCAGACCTCGGCCGCGCCCGCCGGGGCCGGGGGAGAGGGCGGGACGGTTTGCGAAACAGCGTTTGGCAACATGGCTTCCCCCAAATCCAGCGATCCGACCCGGGGCCCCGGAGAAGGCCGGGTCCAGGTCATGAACTGACAACCTAGGGTGATAATAAGAAATATAGTTTCGTAAGGCAAGCCCTATCGCTCTCAGGGGGGGATAAAATGGGCTTAAAATGGATTAGACTATATTAATTATATAATCAGGCCTAGGAAACGGATAGCGGTGGGGTGCTGGCCGGCCGGGGACCGCTGATAAGGCGATTGAAGGGGGCAGGGGAGGTGGTTTTTCCTGGAATCAGGGTCGCTGGGCCAGGCGGCCGCCCGGCCACGCGCTGGCCCGGGAGGGGGGCAAGCCAGCGGCCGGCAAAAAGCGAAACCAGCTTTCATGATCCCGTCTGCGGCGCGGCCCGCACCACCCAGCCTGGCGAACCGCCGCCCCCACCCAAACCTTGGCGGCGGGGGGCTCCGCTTGCTCGGCGGCTAGGCGATCCAGCGTGGGGGTGGCCGTCTCTCCGGCGGACGCGCCCGGCAAAAAAAAGAACCGGCCCCAGGGCGGGGCCGGTGCGGCAAGCCAGGATTGAAGACCCACAGACCGTGCAAAATCCGTTTTGGTCATTGCGAGGAGCGAAGCGACGCGGCAATCTCTCTCAGTTTTCTTAACCTGGTGCAAACGATCAACAATATCGCGGGAGATTACTTCGCTGCGCTCGCAATGACATCAAGAAGCGCGCGACGTCATCCTGAAGGTGTTAACCAGCCCTAGGCCGAGGCCTTGCGCCAGCGCTGGCCCTGGGGGGTGTCGATGACCAGGATGCCGGCCGTGGCCAACTGCTCGCGCAGGGAGTCGGCGGCGGAATAATCGCCTGATTCCCTCGCCTTGCGCCGATCTTCGAGCAATTGCCCTAACTGCGGCTCCAACTCCGCGTCAGCAAAGCTGATAACCCCCAGGACCCGGTCGATGCGGCGCATGAAGTTCAGCACCGCCTCGATCTGGGCCTGGTCCAGGCGGCCGGCGTTGATCAGGCCGTTGACCCGCTTGATGAAGGCGAAGAGGTGGCCCAGGGCCTTGGGCAGGTTCAGATCCTGGTCCAGGGCCTCCTGGCAGATGTTGCGGGTGTGGTGGATGGCCTGGTCCAGGTCCGGGTCCGGCCGGCCCGGGGTCATGAAGCCCAGGCGGCCCACGAGCTCGTTGAGCCGGGCCACGGTGCGCTCGGCCAGGACCAGTTGGTCCTCGCTCACGCTCAGCACCCGGCGATAGTGCTGGGACAGGAGCCAATAACGCACGGCGGCCGCCGAGTGGCCGGCGGTCAGCAGGTCGCGCAGGGTCAGGTCGTTGCCCAGGGTGCGGCTGACCTTGCGACCCTGGTGCATCACCACCTCCGAGTGCAGCCACATCCGGGCCAGGGGCTGGCCGGTCAGCCCCTCGGCCACCGCGATCTCGTTGTCCCCGTGGGGGAAGATCAGGTCGTGGCTGGCCAGGTGGATGTCGAAGGGCTGGCCCAGGACCCCGGTGGCCATGGTGGCGCACTCCACGTGCCAGCCCGGGCGCACGTTGCCCCAGGGGGTCTGCCAGTAGATGCCGGCCTTCAGCTCGGCCAGGCTGGCCCGCTTGAACAGGGTGAAGTCCCGGGGGTTGTCCTTCTCGTAGTAGTCGAAGTCCACCGTCTTGCCGCACTGGATGGCGTTCAGGTCGGCGCCGGAGAGCTTGCCATAGTCGGGGTAGCGGCTGATGTTGAAGTAGACCGAACGCAGCTTTTCGTAGGCCAGGCCCTTGTCCAGCAGCCGCCGGGTCATCTCCACCATGTCGCCCACGTGCTCGCTGGCCTTGGGATAGGCGTGGGCCGGCAGCACCTTCAGGGCCGCCATGTCGGCGTGGAAGGCCTCCTCCCAGCGGGCGGCGAACTCCGATAGCCGCGCGCCCTCCTGCAGGCACTGGTTCACGGTGCGGTCGTCGATGTCGGCGATGTTGATGGCCAGCTTGACCTCGAAGCCCCGCAGCTCCAGATAGCGGCGCACCAGGTCGGTGACCACCATCCGGCGGCAGAGGCCCAGGTCGGCCGGGCCGTCCAGGCTGGGGCCGCAGGCGTAGATGCCCACCCGCCCGGCCCGCACCGGCGCCAGGTCGTCCACCTGGCGGGTGAGGGTGTTGAAGAACTTCAGCGGCACCGGGACCTTCTCGCTGACGAACAGCGAGGTGGACAGATAGCGCTCCCCGCCGTCGGCCAGCAGCGCCACCACCAGGCCGGAGTCCATCTCCGCCGCCAGGTCCAGGGCCACCTTCATCGCCGCCCCGGCGCTCATGCCCACGAAGATGCCCTCCTCGCGGGCCAGGCGGCGGGCGGCCTCGTAGGCGCTGTCGTCGTCCACGTTGACGATCTTGGCCGGCTCGTGGGGGTTGAAGATCCCGGGCGGGTAGGATTCCTTCATGTTCTTGAGGCCCTGGATCTTGTGCCCCTGGTAGGGCTCCACCCCCACCACCCGGGCCTGGGGCTTGAGCTCGTGCAGGCGGCGGGTGATGCCCATCAGGGTGCCGGTGGTGCCCATGCTGATCACCACCGCGTCCACCTGGCCCTGGGTGCCCTCGAAGATCTCGTCGGCGGTGCCCCGGTCGTAGTGGGCCCGCCAGTTGTTCTCGTTGTTGAACTGGTCCACCAGGAAATACTTGTCCGGGTGCTCGCGGGCCAGGCGATAGGCCTCCTCGATGGCCCCGTCGGTGCCCAGGTGGGCGGCGGTCAGGAGGATGTCGGCCCCATAGGCGCGCAGGATCTTGCGCCGCTCGGCGCTGGCGCTCTCGCTCATGGTGAAGAGCATCTTGTAGCCCTTCACCGCGCAGACCATGGCCAGGCCGATGCCGGTGTTGCCGCTGGTGGCCTCCAGCACGATCTTGCCCGGAACCAGCTCGCCGGATTTCTCCGCCGCCTCGATCATGTACAGCGCCGGGCGGTCCTTGACCGACCCGCCGGGGTTCATGGCCTCCAGCTTGGCGTAGACCTGGACCTTGGGATTGGGGTTGAGCCGGTTGATGCGCACCAGGGGGGTTTGGCCCACCAGCTCCAGGATATTGTCGACCTTGCGCAGCATTTGCCCACTCATTGCCGGGGAATGATCAAGCCTAAAGCATACTTCGGCGGGGGGCGACTGTAAAGGGCGCCGGCCGGCCGGACTGGGTGACGCTTGGGTGACCTCCCCGCCCAAAAAAACGGGCCGCCCGCGTGGGCGGCCCGGGAAGGGGCGGGGTCGGCCGGGGCCTAGGAGTTGCGCTCCTTGCGCACGGTCAGCTTGTCGCCGATGGACAGGCTGTCGCCGCGCAGCTTGTTCCAGCGCTTGAGGTCGCCGGTGTTGACGTTGAAGCGCTTGGCGATGGCCCCCAGGGTGTCGCCCTTGCGCACCTGGTAGGTGAACTCGTTGACCTGCTCCCGGGTCACCCGGGCCGCGGTCTTGGTCTCCACCTTGGCCTCGGCCTTGGCCTGGGGCACGTAGAGCACCAACTGCTGGCCGATGCTCAGGTTCATGTCGCTCTCGCCGTTCCAGCGCGCGATGTCCTTGTGGTCCAGGTTGTAGGTCTGGGCGATGGACCAGAGGTTGTCGCCCTTCTGCACGGTGTGGACGATCTTGCGGCTGTTGTGGGCGGCCGGGGCCAGGGCCGAGGCCGAGGGCTGGCGCGAGGCGCTGGCCAGGCGCACCGCCTCGCCCCGGTTGGGCGCGGAGATGACCACCCGCTGTCCGGAGCGCAGGGGCCGCTTGGTGTTCAGGCGGGGGTTGAGCGAGGCCAGCATGGGCAGGGACATGTTGTGGGCCCGGGCCAGGCTGACCAGGGTGTCGCCCTTCTGGGCCACCACCACCGCCGGCCCGAAGTGATGGTTGCGCTCGCCCGGGGAGAGCGAGGCATAGGCGGTGGCGACGCGGGCGGACTGACCCTGGGGCACCCGCAGGGTGTACATCTGGCCATTGGGCGGGGTGGCCCCGTGTTTCAGCTCGGGGTTGAGGTTGGCCAGGTCGCTGGCCGACAGCCCGGAGGCCTTGGCCACCGCGCTCAGGGAGACCCCGGGATGGACCTGGATCTCGTCGAAGACCAGGGCCGGCTCGTACTCCACGTCGCTGAAGCCGTACTTGGCCGGCTCCTTGGCGATCAGGGCCGCGGCGATCATGCGGGGCACGTATTCCTTGGTTTCGGTGGCCAGGTAGTCGCGCTGGTGGTGGCTGATGGTCCAGTAGTCGCTGGCCTGATAGCGGGACAGGGCGCGCCGGATCTTGTTCTCGCCGGCGTTGTAGGCGGCGGCGGCCAGGTACCAGGAGCCGAATTCGTCATACAGGGCGCGCAGATACTTGGCGGCGGCGTGGGTGGACTTGATGGGGTCCTGGCGCTCGTCCACGTAGTAGTCGACCTTGAGGCCAAAGCGGGTGCCGGTGCCCTTGATGAACTGCCAGGGTCCCACCGCCGCGGCCCGGCTCACCGCCTGGCAGGAGAAGCCGCTCTCGATCAGGGCCAGGTAGAGCAGGTCCTCGGGCAGGCCGTATTCCTTGAGGATGCCGCGCATCACCGCCTCGTAGCGGGTGGAGCGGCTGAGGTAGAGGCGGAAGCGCTTGGGGATCTTGGTCTGGAAATAGTCGATGAAGTACTCGACCTCGTCGTTGATGGTGATGGGGATGTCGTAGGTGATGCTGCCCTCGGCGTCGGGCTTGGCGTCGGTCTTGGCCAGGTCGCGCTCGCCCAGCTGCATCAGCTCCTGCACCACCCGGGCCTGGATCTCGGCCTTGCTGGGGCGTTTGGCTTGAGTCTGCTGCGCGGTTTGCGCTTCGGAATCGCCAGAGAGATCGGCCCGTTCGCCGCCAGAGGTGGCGCAGCCGGCCAGGGCCAGGACCAGGGGAGTGATCAGGAGATAGTGTCGGAACTTCATGCTTCCTCACCGGATGGTTGGGGGAAGTGGCGAGTGCAACGCCTTAGTTTGCGGCCCGCTTGTGAGGACTGGGCGGGCTGATCGGCCCCGATGGCAGCGCTGGACATGGCCGACCCGGGCGGGCGGCGGGGATGGCTGACGGCGACTGGATGCGCCTTGGCCCTTCCCTAGGGTGCCGACTGCATCTTTTTTAGCAAATGCGCCCGCGTCGGTAAAGGGAAAAATGCACGGCCCCCGCGCCAAACCGACGAGGTTATTGGAGGGTTAGGCCTGGGGTTAATCACGCTTAACCCCCGCCGGAGTAGGCATTGCCATTGCCGGTCCGGGCCGGGGGCGGTAGATTTATTCCCGCCGGCCGGAACCACCCGGCGGCGCGCCATGCCCTGCAGGAGCCGTAAATCCCATGCTCCCCAACCTCCGGCGAAAATCCCCGACCGCCGTCCTGGCGCGCCTGGCCCTGGCCGGGGCGCTCTGCCTGTCCCTGCTCCTGCCGGCCGGGGCCGCCGCGCCGGACTCCGCCAACCCGACCGCCCCCGCGCCGGCCCCACCGGCCGCGCCGGCCGAGGCCCCCCTGGCCCGCCTGGCGATGCTGCCCATCCTGAGCGGCTATCCCGCCGGCAGCGAGCTGCCGGTGATCCTCTTGCTGATGCTGCGCCCGGGCCTGGAGCTGGCGACCCAGGACGGCCAACCCGGCCCCCTGGGCATCGGCCTGGCCCCCGAGGCCGGGGCGGAGCTGGACCAGATCCAGGCCGCGCCCTTCAAACCCGGCGAGGACGGCGGCCTGCGGGTCCTGATCCGGGCCCGCCTGAGGCTGGACCCCGGCCTGGCCGCCGGGCCGCGCATGATCAAGGGCCAGGTCCAGCTCGCCCTGGGCCAGGGTCCCCAGAGCCTGGAGTTCGGGCTGCCCCTGATGGTCCTGGCCGCCGACCAGCGGCCCCAGGTCCTGAGCCCGGAGATGGCCGCCTCCCTGGGCCTGGCGGTGGACGGCGCGCTCAACGCCCCCGCCCCCTCGCGCGGGGTCTCCGGCCCCGGCCCGGAGAACGCCACCCCGCCCGCCCCGCCCACCCCGTCCGTCGGGGCCGAGGGCGGCCTGGGCCAGGCCCTGGGCGGGCTGATCTCCGGGGAAACCAAGTCCGAGCACTTCCGGGGCCTGCCCCTGTGGGCGGTGCTGCTCCTGAGCGTGGTCATCGGCCTGGCCCTGAACCTCACCCCCTGCGTCTATCCCCTGATACCGATCACGGTCAGCTTCTTCGGCGGCCGGGGCGATTCCGGCCGGGCCGGGCTGTTGCCCAGCGCCCTGGCCTACTGGCTGGGCATGGCCAGCACCTACACCGCCCTCGGCGCCCTGGCGGCGCTCTCCGGCGCGGCCCTGGGCGGCTGGCTCGGCAACCCGGTGGTGGTGCTGTTCCTGGTGGCGGTCTTCCTGCTCCTGGCGGCCAGCATGTTCGGCCTCTGGGAGATCCGCCTGCCCGCGGCCCTGACCCGGATGGGCGCGGCCAACCGCAGCGGGGTCCTGGGGGCGCTGATGATGGGCCTGACCGTGGGCCTGCTGGCCGCCCCCTGCATCGGCCCGGTGGTCCTGGCCCTGATGACCCACGTGGCCAGCGTGGGCAGCCTGGGCTATGGCCTGATCGTCTTCTTCGCCCTGTCGGTGGGCCTGGGCGCGCCGCTGACCGTGCTGGCGATTTTCTCCGGCTCCCTGACCCGCCTGCCCGGCGCGGGGGAGTGGATGCTCTGGGTGCGCAAGTTCTTCGGGGTGGTGCTGGTGTTGATGGCGGTCTACACCGCCCAGCCCCTCACCGGGCCGGAGCTCTATCGTTGGTTGATGGTCCTGGCCGCCCTGGTGGGCGGGCTGTACCTGGCCTTTTGGGAAAAAAGCGGCAAGGGAGGATTCCGGGTGGTCAAGTGGCTCGTGGGTCTGGGGTTGGTGGTGCTGGCCGCCCTGTTCTGGTGGTGGACCACCCCGGCTCCCCAGGAGGCCGGTCACCTGGAGTGGACGCCCTACAGCCAGGCGCTGTTGGACAAGGCCGCCCAGGAGGGCCGCCCGGTGGTGGTGGACTTCTCGGCCGCCTGGTGCGCCCCCTGCCGCCAGATGGAGGCCGAGACCTTCCCCGATCCCCGGGTGCAGAAGGCCCTGGCCCCCTTCCTGCTGGTCAAGGTGGACGTGACCAGCGACCCCGGCCCGGAGGGCAAGAACCTGATGCGCCAGTGGCGGGTGCGCGGGGTGCCCACCATCATGTTCATCGACCGCCAGGGCAAGGCCCTGCTGGACCTGGCCAGCGTGGGCTACATGGGGCCGGAGGAGTTCCTGGAGCGCCTGCAGATGGTCAGCGCCCGCCTGGGCGCGCCCGCCAAATAGCCCCCGCCGACCGGTTACCCGCGGCTTGGCTTCCCCGGCCGCCTGGGGCATAATGGACTCCGGTGCAACCCGGCAGCGGAGGCGAGCATGGATGAGCTGCTTCGGCAACGGCGGGAGGAGGTCTTGGCCATCGCCCGCCGCCACGGCGTGGGTCGCCTGCGGGTCTTCGGCTCGGCCGCCCGGGACGGGCTGGGGCCGGAGAGCGACGTCGACCTGCTGGCCGAAAGCGTCAGCGACCCCTCGCCCTTCTTCCCCGGCGGACTGATCGTGGAGTTGGAGGCGCTCCTGGGCCGGCGGGTGGAGGTGGTGGAGCCCGGGGGCCTGCACCAGTCCATCCGCCAGCAGGTCCTGCGCGAGGCCTTGCCCTTGTGAAGGACCAGCGCCTCTATCTGCGCCATGTCCTGGAGAGCGGCGAGCGCATCCGGGAGTACCTGGCCCCGGGGCGGGATTTCTACCTCTCCGACCCCAAGACCCAGGACGCGGTGTTGCGCAACCTGCAAGTCCTGGCCGAATCCAGCCAACGCCTCTCCCCGGAATTGAAGGCGTTGCGTCCGGAGATCCCCTGGCGGGCCATCGCCGGCCTGCGCAACCTGTTGGCGCACGATTACCTGGGCGTGGACCCGGTCCGCGTCTGGGAGATTTGCCACCGGGACCCGCCGGTCCTGGAGGCGGCCATGAGTGATCTTCTTGCCCACCTGGAAGCCGGATAACCCCTTGCCAGGAGGCTGACCCCATGCACCCCGTTCCCCCGCCGCCCACCGCCGAGGACATCGCCCGCCTGGTGCGGGTGGCCCTGGGCCAGGAGCCGGCCGACG
>CALERA010000319.1 GCA_937908275.1 uncultured Desulfarculaceae bacterium
CCTGGTCATGGTCCGCACCCACATCGGCTGCGGCAGCCCCAAGCAGGACAGCGCCTCGGCCCACGGCGAGCCCCTGGGGGCCGAGGCCGCCCAGGCCACCCGCGCCTGCTTCGGCTGGCCCAGCGATCCCTTCCACATTCCCCCGGAGGTTTTAAGCCACCTGCGCCAGGCCCGGGAGCGCGGCCGCCAGGCCGAGGACCAGTGGCAGCAGACCCTGGCCGCCTACATGCAGGCCCACCCCGAGGATGGCCGCCAGTACGCGGCCTGGCTCAAGGGCCAGCTGCCCCCGGGCTGGCGCGAGGCCCTGCCGGTCTTCGACCCGGCCGACAAGCCGGTGGCCACCCGCTCCGCCTCGGGCCAGGTGATCAACGCCCTGGCCCCGGTGGTGCAGAACCTGCTGGGCGGCTCGGCCGACCTGGCCCCCTCCACCAAGACCGTGATCAAGGGCTCCGGCGACCTGCGCGGCAGCGGCGCGGACTGCGGCCGCAACGTCCACTTCGGGGTGCGCGAGCACGCCATGGGGGCCATGGTCAACGGCATGGCCCTGCACGGCGGCCTGATCCCCTACGGGGCCACCTTCTTCGTCTTCAGCGACTTCATGCGCCCGGCCCTGCGCCTGGCGGCCCTGATGCAGACCAAGTCCATCTTCGTCTTCACCCACGACAGCCTGGGCGTGGGCGAGGACGGCCCCACCCACCAGCCGGTGGAGCACCTGATGGCTCTGCGGGTGATGCCCGGCTTCCGGGTGGTGCGCCCGGCCGACGCCAACGAGACCGCCCAGGCCTGGGCCCTGGCCCTGACCAGCGAGGGCCCCACCGCCCTGGTGCTCAGCCGCCAGAACCTGCCCATCCTGGACCCCCGCGCCTACCCCATCGCCAGCGGCGTGGCCGCCGGAGGCTACGTGCTCAGCGAGGAGTCCGGGGCCTTGAAGGTGGTCCTGATCGCCACCGGGGCCGAGGTCCACCTGGCCCTGGCCGCCCAGAAGGCCCTCCAGGACCAGGGCCTGGGCGCGCGGGTGGTCTCCCTGCCCTGCTGGGAGGTCTTCGCCCAGCAGTCGGCGGAGTACCGCGCCAAGGTCCTGCCCCCGGCCTGCAAGGCCCGTCTGGCCATCGAGGCCGGCTCCAGCCTGGGTTGGGAGCGCTGGGTGGGCGATGGCGGCGCGGTGGTGGGCGTGGACCGCTTCGGGGCCTCGGCCCCGGGCGGCAAGGTCCTGGCCAACTACGGCTTCAACCTGGACAACGTGGTGGCCCAGGCCAAGGCCCTGTTGGGCTAGCCGATCGCGTCAGCCTGAGCCTGAGAAATCAGCCGGGACGGGGAGCCACCCCGTCCCGGTTTTTTGTCGCGCGAAATATCCCGGTGTCGCGGGGTTTCCGGTTGGCTTGGGCGTCGACGGCTCGCCCAGCCGGTCTCGCAACACACCCCTTGCCTTTACCCCTTTCCGGGTGGCCGGGACAACTGGTTGTCCCGGCGGCGTCAGCCGCAAGAGGTTCCGGCGCGAGGCCGCGAGGCATAGTGATATCCAGCCGGCGTAACCTGGAAAGCAAAAATTCGGGAGATTGCTTCGTCGCCTGCCGGCTCCTCGCAATGACAACATATGTTAATATTATTAGTGCAATAAGTCGGGGAGGCCGCATCCTCATGGGCAATTTCCGGCCCCGGCCTCATTCATCCAGCCGATAGCCGCGAGCACCTGTGTTCCAACAACATCCTGCCAATAGTCGTCATCGCCAGGAGCGCCAGCGACGAAGCGACCTTCCGAATTTATCCCCCTGTCTTTTTGTTTTTGTCATCACGAGGCGTCGCCAGACGCCGTGGCGATCTCCTTTCTCTCCCGGATTGGTCTACCTGCCTGTGGTGGCCGCAAACCGCCGGGGCAGATGAGCCAGCGGCGTTGCGAGGGCGGTTTTCCTTGCCCCCGCGCGCCCACGCCCGGTCCGCATCCGCGCCTTCGGAGTGCGAAATGCCTGCGGCCAGGGAATCTCCCTGCCGTCCCGCACCTGCCTCTGGCCTCGGGTCGTCGTGCCTGCGATGCCGGGCCTGGGCGGGCGCGCGGCCGGGTCTGGCTCTCGGAAGCCCATCACCAAGCCGTCGTTGGGGGTGAGGCCGTGCCGGTGCGTCGAGAGGCGGTCCCGGGCTAAGGCGCGGGGGGCGGCCCGTGGGGGGAGGGGAGAAAGACAGGCGTTGGTGGGCCGCGCGGTGGGTGGCGTGGGAGAGGGGAGGAGACAACTGCGAGCGGGGCTTGTCTCCGCCATCGCCTTTTCCGGGTGGCCGGGACCACAGGGTTTCTTGGCGGCATAGCCGCAAGAGGTCTCGGCGCGAGGCCCCTACGGGAGCGGGCGAGGTCCGGGCGGAGGCTATGCCTCACCCGACCCGTATACGCCCAGCCGGGGGCACCCGGCGCGGGGGCGCCCGGATCAGGCGGAGCCCAGGTGGAAGGCCTCGCGCAGATAGCCCTTGATGTCGTTCACCACCGCCAGGGCCTCCTTGAGGGTGGTGCGCTCCAGCTCGCTCAGGGCCTGGGGGTCGATGAAGTTGTCCGGCTCCAGGCCCTCCTCGTGCAGCATCTGCTGGTGCACCAGGCGCAACTGCATCATCAGCTCGTAGGACTGGCTGGTCTTGAGGAACATCTCGTGGCTGATGCCGTTGATCTCGTCCAAACGTGTGTAGCGCTCCAGGGTGTTGGTCTCGCGCACCCCGTGCTTCAGGGACATCAGGCGGGCGAAGTCCACGAAGGGCACCAGGCCCCGGGTCTTGAGGTCCAGGCGGCCCTTGTGCGCCCCCTCGCGTTCGGTGATGAAGTTGCGGAAGAAGGTGGAGAGGGCGGTGGGGGCGGTGGTGGTGTCCTTGGCCAGAAAGCGCAGGAAGACATCCTGGCCGCGCAGGGCCTCCATCAGGTGGTCGCGCAGGCTCGCCCCCAGGCTGGTCTCGCCCCAGCCGGGGCGGAAGTCGAAAAAGATGGTGGCGTGCAGCACGTCCATGGGCTCTGGCGTGGAAATCCAGCGGTCGAAGTAGCCCTTCCAGGTGGAGTAGGGTTGGCACCACTGGGGATTGCTGGCCATGATGTCGCCCTTGCAGCGGGCGAAGCCGCAGCGCACCAAGTGGGTGGTGGCCTGGGGGGTGAAGCTGGCGAAATACTCCCGCGCCGCCCGGGCCTGGTCCTGGCTCTCCGGGTCGGCGTAGAGCAGGCCGTTGTCCTGGTCGGTGCGGAAGGTCTGCTCGCGCCGGCCCTCGCTGCCCATCAACAGCCAGCAGAAGGGCAGCGGGGCCGGACCCAGCTCCCGGATCATGAGGGTCAGCAGGCGGTCCAGGATATGGTCGTTGATCAGGGTGATCAGGCGGCAGACGTAGCCGGGCTTGGCCCCCTCGTAGATCAGGGAGCGCACCACCCGGGGGCTGCGCAGGGAGAGGTCGTAAAGGCCCTCGAAAGTCTCCTGGGCCATGATCTCGCGCACCATGAGCAGCGGACTGGTGCCCTGCAGGACCATCAGGTCGTGGCCGCTGAGGACGCCCACGATGCGGCCCTGCTTGGTGATGGCCAGGTGGTGGACCCGGCGCTTCATCATCTCGATCAGGGCGTCGAAGGCGGTGGTGTGGCTGGGCACGGCCTGGATGGGGTTGGTCATCACCTCGCTGACCGGGGTGCGGTAGTCGCGCCCGGCGGCGACGACCTTGTCGCGCAGGTCGCGGTCGGTGATGATGCCCACCATGCGCTGGCCCTGGTCGGTGACCAGCAGGCAGCCGGCGTGCTCCTCGCTCATCAGGGCGCCGGCCTCCTGCACGGTCTGGCCGGCGGCGATGGTCACCGGCCGGCGGCGGGCCAGGTCGCCCACCTGGGCGGTGAAGAGATAGAGGGCGCTTTCGCCCCCGCCATGGGCCTGGCGGGGGCGCGAGAGTTCGGTGAGCGCCTTGCCCACGTAGGTCTCGCTGATGTGTTTCAGGAAAAACTGGGCGAAGCGGGCCTGGCTCTCGATCAGGCCCATGAAGTCCTCGCGCCCCACCAGGAGGCATACGGTGTCGTCCTCGGCCACCACCTCCAAGTTGGACAGGCTGCCGCGCAGCATGGCCAGGGCGCCGATGGACTGGCCCGGGCCGCGGTTCTCCACCATGGTTTCCAGGCCGTTCTCGTCGCGCAGGAAAAGGCGCACCCGTCCAGTGTAGATCAGGCGCAGGGCGTTGACCTGGCTCTTGCCCCGGGCCAGGATGGTCTGGCCCGCGGCGTGGAACTCGCCGGTGCAGCGCTGGGCCAGGTCGGCCAGGATCAGGGCGTCCAGGGAGTCAAACGGCGGGGTTTTCTGGAAAAAGGCCAGGATTTCCGGCCGGGTGGGGGCGGGCGGGCTGGATTGGTCTGGCATGCCGGCTCCCTCGTGCTGGCCCAGGGCCGAGCGCGCGGAGCGGGGCCGGATTTCCCGGCCCCGCCGCCGTGGGTGGTCCAAGGTCGGCCGGGGGCCCCGGAGCGAGGCCCCCGCGCCGGAGGGCCTACTTGCCCTTCATCTCGATCAGGGTCTGGATCACGCCGGGGTCGGCCAGGGTGCTGGTGTCGCCCAACTGGTCCATCTCGTTGCTGGCCATCTTGCGCAGGATGCGGCGCATGATCTTGCCGGACCGGGTCTTGGGCAGGCCCGGGGCCCAGTGGATGATGTCGGGCGTGGCGATGGGGCCGATCTCCTTGCGCACGTGGGCCACCAGGTCCTTCTTGAGCTGCTCGGTGTACTCGTTGCCGATCTTGAGCGTCACGTAGGCGTAGATGCCCTGGCCCTTGATGTCGTGGGGGAAGCCCACCACCGCGGCCTCGGCCACGGCGGGATGGCTGACCAGGGCGCTCTCCACCTCGGCGGTGCCCATGCGGTGGCCGCTGACGTTGATCACGTCGTCCACCCGGCCGGTGATCCAGTAGTAGCCGTCCGGGTCGCGCTTGCAGCCGTCGCCGGAGAAGTAATAGCCGTCGAAGTCGCTGAAGTAGACCAGCTCGTAGCGCTCGTGGCTGCCGTAGGTGGTGCGCAGCTGGCCGGGCCAGGGGGCCTTCATCACCAGGCGTCCGCTGACGTCGTTGCCCTCGATGATCTGCCCCTGGTCGTCCACCAGGGCCGGCTGCACCCCGAAGAAGGGGAAGGTGGCCGAGCCGGGCTTGGTGGGGGTGGCCCCGGGCAGGGGGGTGATCAGGATGCCGCCGGTCTCGGTCTGCCACCAGGTGTCCACGATGGGGCAGCGGCTCTCGCCCACCACCTCGTTGTACCAGCGCCAGGCCTCGGGGTTGATGGGCTCGCCCACGGTGCCCAGCAGGCGCAGGGAGGACCGGCTGGTCTTCTTCACGTAGTCGTCGCCCATGCGCATGATGGCCCGGATGGCGGTGGGGGCGGTGTAGAAGATGTTCACCTTCCACTTGTCCACCACCTCCCAGAAGCGGCCGGCGTCGGGATAGGTGGGCACGCCCTCGAACATCAGGCTCTGGGCGCCGTTCAGGAGCGGGCCGTAGAGGATGTAGCTGTGGCCGGTGACCCAGCCGATGTCGGCGGTGCACCAGTAGATGTCGCCGTCATGGTAGTCGAAGACGTATTTGTGGGTCAGGCTGACATAGACCATGTAGCCGGCGGTGGTGTGCAGCACGCCCTTGGGCTTGCCGGTGGAGCCGCTGGTGTAGAGGATGAACAGCGGGTCCTCGGCGTCCATCCACTCCGGATCGCAGCCCACCGGGGCGTC
Source organism: uncultured Desulfarculaceae bacterium (assembly GCA_937908275.1). GTDB lineage: Bacteria > Desulfobacterota > Desulfarculia > Desulfarculales > Desulfarculaceae > JACRDC01. The sequence continues at coordinate 5,698 of CALERA010000319.1, forward strand.
GACCATCAGTTCGTGCCACCACTGGTCGCGGCCGGCCACCATGGGGCAGTCGATGCCCTTGCCCTCGCCCACTCGGCGCACCACCACGCAGCGGGGCACCTTGACCCCCTCGCGCTCGCTGCCGGCCAGGGCGTCGTCGGCGATCTGCTTGAGCGTCACCGCCTTGCTGCCGCGATAGGTGCCGTCGCTGGTGATCAGGAGGCTGCAACGGCTGTCGACGATGCGGTCCTTGAGGGACTCGGCCGAGAAGCCGCCGAAGACCACCGAGTGGATGGCCCCGATCCGGGCGCAGGCCAGCATGGCGATGGCCAGCTCGGGGATCATGGGCAGATAGATGGTGACCCGGTCGCCCTTCTTGATGCCGAAGGATTTGAGCACGTTGGCGAACTTGGTGACCTGCTCCCAGACCTGGCGGTAGGTGAGCACCCGGTCCTCGCTGGGGTCGTTGCCCTCCCAGAGCAGGGCCGGCTGATCGCCCTTGGCCTCCAGGTGGCGGTCCAGGCAGTTGTAGGTGATGTTGGTCTTGCCGCCCAGGAACCATTTGATGGAGATGGGCCCCTTGCTGCGGTGATAGTTGTAATCCCGGACCTTGTCCCAGCGCTGGTTCCAGTGGAAGCCCTCGGCCACCTCGGCCCAGAACCCGTCCGGATCGTTGATGGAGCGGTCATACATCTGGCGGTACTGCTCCATGCCCTTGATCCAGGCCTTGTCGACGAAGCTTTGGGGTGGGTAGTAAAGACCGTTTTTTTCCATCACCTTGTCGTCCGCCATGAAATCCTCCTCCCGCTTGGCTCTGGTTCAAAAAAACCACAGGATTTATCAATCCCCCCGGCGGGCGGCCGGCGGGTCGTCCGGCTAAATGGGCGCGCGTGATATGGCCATGACTACATGATAGCTCATCGTCCGGGTGGTTTGCATAGAGGCTTGCCCTGGTCCGTCCTCCCCCGGACGGGCCGGCGCGGGGCCTTCAGGCCGCCATGCCCCCCAGCTTGATCATCTCGCGCAGGCTGCCCCGGCCCTGGCTCTCCAGCTTCTGCATGAAGCGCTGGAGGATCAGGGCCGTGGCCAGGGCGTCGCCCAGGGCGGTGTGCCGCTCGGGCACCTCCACCGCGAACAGCTCGGCCAGGGCGTCCAGACCGCACTTCTTGAAGTCCAGGTAGACCCCGTAGGGATCGGGTTTCAACAACATGGTGCGGCAGAGCTCCACCGTGTCCAGCACCAGGTTCTGCATGGGAAAGCCGAACTGGCCCTTCATCACCCGGTTCATGAAGTACACGTCAAAGGGGGCGTAGTGGGCCACCAGGATGTCTTGGCCCAAAAAGCCCAGGAAATCCAGGAACACCTCCCAGGCCGGCCGGGCCTGGTGGATCATGTCGGGCACGATGGCGTGCACCTTGATCGATTCCACCGGGATGTCCCGGCCGGGGTTGCACAGCTCGCTGAAGACCTCGCCCAGGCGCACCCGCCCCCCCACCACCCGGAAGGCCCCCACGCTCACCACCCGGTCCCGCTCCGGGTCCAGGCCGGTGGTCTCCAGGTCCAGCACCACGAAGCGGTGGGAGCGGGCCGGCTCGTCCAGGCGCAGGTGGTCCAGCGCCCCCAGGTTGACCAGGGCCCGCGGGTCCAGGTTCCGCCCCCGCAGGCGAAAGCGCAGCCAGCGGTTGCGGGTCCGGGCCAGGGACAGTTTCCAGCCGCCGGTCTGGAAGCCTTCCGCCACCCGCTCAGGCCACCTGCTGGTCCTGGTGGCGCCGGGCCAGCAGGTCCTGCAACTCGTTGATGATCGCAAAGCTGTCCTTGAGCATCTTGCGCTGCACCGGGCTCAGGCTGGCCGGCACCACCTGGGCGTCGGGCTCCAGGCCGGCGGCCCGGGCCTCCAGATGGCGGGCCACCCGCAGCAGGGTGATGAAGCTGAAGGCCTCGCGCAGGTCGCCGGCAAAGGTCTCGCTGATCACCCCGCGCCGGGCCAGGGCCTCCAGGCGCTCCAGGGTGGCGGTGGCGGCCAGACCCTGCTCCAGGGCCAGCACCCGCACCCCGTGCACCAGCGGCGTCAGGCCGCTCTGCTTCAGGTCCAGCCGGGCCTGGTACTCCCCGCTCTTGTCCACCACGTAGTCGCGCAAAAAGCCCAGCGGCGCGCGGGCGTAGGGCAGCAGGCGGGCCAGGCTGGCCAGGAACTGGCGGTGCTCCTCCAGGGCCTTGGTCACCCGCTGGCGCAGGAAGGCGGCGAAGGCGTCGGAGCCGCCCACGGCCCGGAAATCAAACAGCGGTCCGGCCTGGGGCATCACGCAGACCCCGCGCTGGGCCACCAGGTCATCCAGGGTCCGGGCCCAGCCCGGGCGGTCCTGGCACCAGTTCGGCTGGCTGGCCAACTGGCCCTCCGGGCACAGGGGGAACCCGGCCAGGGCCAGGCGCTCCACCGCCCGGGACCCCAGGGTCAGGAACCATTGCGCCCCGGCCTCGCGCCGCTCCGGGGGCAGTTCGTCGTAGACCAGGCCGTTCATCTGGCAGGTGCGCAGGGCCTGCTCCCGCCGTCCGGCCGAGCCCAGGGCCAGCCAGGCGTAGGTGGCCGGGGCGCGGCCCAGGCCCTGGCTCTCCAGCTCCAGCTCGGTCAGCTCCAGGATCTTGGCCGTGAGCCGGTCGTTGAACTCGGTGGCCAGGTCCAGCATGTACTGGGCGCTGCCACCCAGGCGCAGCAGCATCTCCAGCACCGGGTCCAGGCGCTGGTGCACCAGCTCCAGCTCGTCCGGGCTGTGGATCTTGTCCAGGTCGCGCACCACCCCCACCGGGGCCGCGCCGGTGACCACCCGCAGGTCGTGGTCGCTGATCACCCCCAGCAGGCGGCCGCCCTCGCCCACCACCAGGTGGTGGACCCGGTGGCGGATCATCTCCAGCATGGCCTCGAAGGCGAAGGCCTTGGGGTGGATGGTCAGCACCGGCCGGCTCATCACCTCGCTGACCGGGGCCTCGGGGTCCGCCCCGCCGGCCAGGACCCGGGCCCGCAGGTCGGTGTCGGTGAGGATGCCCAGGGCCCGGCCCTCGGCCCCGCAGACCACCACCGAGCCCACCCGGCGGCGGGTCATCTGGCGGGCGGCCTCGCGCACCGGGGTCTCCGGCGGGCAGGTCAGGGCCTGGAGGGTCATCAGCTCCCCGACTTGGCTGCGGGCCAGTTGGGCGTCCAGGCCCAGGGCCTCGCCCTGGTGGCCGGTGGCGAACCAGGTGGCGGGGTTGCGCTGCACGGCCTGGAGATTGCGGGCCAGGCTGAAGGAGAAATGGCGCTTGAAGGCCGGGTGCCTGGCCACCAGCTCCCGGAACTGGGCCGCCGGCAGCAGGAAGGCGATGACGTCCTCCCGGGCGGTGACCTCGAACAGGGCCTGGCTGCCCTGCAACAGGCTCACCGCGCCAAAGGTCTCGCCCTCGCCCCGGATGTCCACCAGGATCTCGCCGCCGTCCATCTCCGGCAGGGTCACCTTCACCGAGCCGGACTGGATGATGGCCAGGTCGGTGGCCGGCGGTCCGCCGGCGGTGATGATCACCTCCCCGCGCGGGAAGTAGGCGATCTCCATGCGGGCCACCACCGCGCCCAACTCGTCCTCCCCCAGGGTGTCGAACGGGGTCACCCGGCGGATGAAGTCCTTGATGCGCGGCAGGGGGAAATCGCCCATGGGCCTCCTCGCGGACCGGCGCGGCGGGCGCAAGCTTCCCCGGCGGTCCGGGACCGCGCCGCCGCCACCCATCCTGGAGCCATCCTAGACGAGGCCCCGGCCAGGGAGCCATAAGGGACAACCCGTATTTTGGGGAGGGAATGCCCTACCGCGCGACTGGGCCGGCAAGGGGAGGGAGCCAGGGCGGGGGTCAGACCGTCGGCGGGGCGGCCTCTTCCATCATCGCCGCCACCCGGCGCAGCACCCCGGCGATCTGCTGGCGCTCGTCGTCGGGCAGGTTGGCCAGGTTGCCGGCCAGGCGCTGGTGCAGGCAGGCCGGGGCCAGGGCCGCGGCCTGGCGGCCGGCGGCGGTGATGTTGAGCAGCACCCGGCGGCGGTCCCGGGCGTCGCGCCGGCGCTCGATGAAGCCCCGGGCCTCCAGGCGGTCCAGGATGCCGGTGACCGTGGCCTGGCTCAGGGCCACCTCCCGGGCCAACTGCCCCGGGGTCTGGGCGGGAGCGTCAAGAAGCGCCCGCAGGCAGACCAACTGGGGGACGGTGAGGCGGAAGCGGGCCGCCAGGCCGTGGCTGAAGACGTCCAGGGCGCGGCTGATGCGGCGCAGGGAATCCAGGATCTCGGCTTCCGGTCCGGCGGGCACGGGGACACTCCTTGGCGGCCAGGGCGGGTCACGGGGCGAAGAATAATTAGCATACTAAATGTTAGGCGTCAAACTAAATCGCCGTTCTCGCAAGCTCCGAGACGAAAACCGGGGGCTCCGCGAAGGAGCCCCCGGGCGGCGCGGCCGGCGGCCGGCCTTTATTCCACGTGGTCCTCCAGCAGGCAGCGCCATTGGGGATGGCGCAGGCGCTGCAGGGCCTTTTTCTCGATCTGGCGCACCCGCTCGCGGGAGAGGTTGAAGACCTGCCCGACCTCCTCCAGGGTGTGCTCGTCCTCGTCGCCCAGGCCGAAGCGCATCTCCAGGATCTTGCGCTCGCGCGGGTCCAGGGCCTCCAGGGCCGAGGAGAGATGGAAGTGCATCTCCTGCTCGCCGACCTTCTCGAAGGGGCACTCGGCGTCCTTGTTCTCGATGAAGTCGCCCAGCTCGTCGCCGTCCTCGCCCACCGGGGTCTCCAGGCTGGTGGAGTCCAGGGTGAGGTTGACGATGTCCTTGATCTTCTCCTCGTCGATGCCCACCTTCTCGGCCACCTCGCGGGGCAGGGGCTCGCGGCCCAGCTCCTTGAGCAGACCATAGTAGACCCGGAAGTACTTGCTGCGCAGCTCCAGCAAGTGGATCGGGATGCGGATGGTCCGGGCCTGGTCGTAGATGGCGCGGCTGATGGTCTGCCGGATCCACCAGGAGGCGAAGGTGCTGAAGCGGTAACCGGTGCGGTAGTCGTAGCGGTTGACCGCCTTCATCAGGCCGATGTTGCCCTCCTGGATCAGGTCGGCGAAGCTCAGGCCGCGGAAGGTGTACTTCTTGGCGATGGAGACCGCCAGGCGCAGGTTGGCCTCCACCATCTCCTTGACCGCGCCCTCGACGTCCCAGCGCGCGCGCTCGATGTCCTCGACAAGCTTGGAGAGCTTCTTGGTCGGCTTCAGGCGGGTGGCGCAATAGGTCACCTGCTCCTTGGCCTCCTGCATCACGTCCTCCACCGACAAGGGCGACTTGTGGCTGTCCTCCAGCCAGCACTCGATGCGCTGGCAGGTGTCGGCCGCGTCCTTGACGCTGCGGATGATCTGCAGGCTCTTGTTGAGGATGATCTCGCGCCCGTCACGAATGGTCTTGCCCAGCTCCAGCTCCCGCTCCGGCGTCAAGAGCTCGCGGCCCTCGACCTCGCGGAAATAGGCGACAGGCGTGTCCAGGCTGAGATCGCCAGAACGCTCCTCTCGGTTGTTGCTGGCCTCAATCACCTCTTCCACCCTTCTATCGTTCTCCACGGTCTCGGGTTCTTCTTCCCAAGTTTCCGCCGTGGAATCGATTTCCCTAGCCATGACGACCGCCTTGCGTGCAAAAAAGGTTGCGATGCACTGAATCGTCCGCCCGAGGTCCCCGATTCCGGTCGCGGTCTGCGGCCAGGATGCGGTTAACGAATGTATTGCAGGGCCTTGTCACCGGGGTCATGGTGTGTTTTTTGCGACCCTCTGGCCCTGCCTCTGTCTCACCGGTCACTGGCGCCTTGTGTTGCGCCCGGCCGGGGACCCTTGGCGGCGGCCGGACGTTATCTTACGCCGGCTCCCTATCTCGCTCGAGGCCCGGTCGCCGCGGGCGGCGCCAGGCAGTTTCGCGCAGCGGCCGGGGGCCGGATCACGCCGGTCCGGGCTGCGCTGGATTTGACGTTAACGACAATCAAAACGCTACCTTGGCCATTTCCGGCCCCTGCCTTGGGCCGGGCGCCGGTCCTGGGATGCGGTTCAGGCACACTAGGTAAACTAAGCACCTTTTGGGAGGGGGCAAGCCTAGGCACGGCCTTCCTCCGTTTTTTCCCGCAGCCGCCCCCGGACCATGGCCGCCGTCAGCTCCGGGAAGGAGGCGAAGGGCGGCGTCTGGCGTCCGGGACGGGGCTGCATGGCGATGGCCCCGGTGGGGCAGGCCAGGGCGCAATGACCGCAGCCCAGGCACATGCTGGCGTCCACCGCCATGGTTTCATCGGCCGGCTGGGGCGCGGCCACCTGGCAGACCTCCTGGCACTGGCCGCAGGCCACGCAGTTGTCCGGGTCCACCACCGCCAGCCAGCCGGCCTGGGCGATGGCCCCGGGGCGCTTGAGCTGGGTGACGGTCTTCAGGAACAGGCAGCAGCAACCGCAACAGTTGCAGATGAACTTCACGTCCTTGGAGGCGTTGGCCGTCACGTGCACCAGCCCGGCCATCTCCGCCCGCTCCATGGCGCGCATGGCGGTCTGGAAATCCGCCGCCTGGGCCAGGCCCTTGCCCACCAGGAACTCGGCGAAGGGGCCGAAGGTCAGGCAGACGTCCTTGGGGGCCCCGCAGCCGTGGCCGTTGAGCTCGGCCTCCTGGCGGCAGTAGCAGGTGCCCAGGGAGATGTAGTCCGCCTGCCGGATCACGGCCTCGGCCTGCTCGAAGGGCAGGATCTCCTGGCCGGCGGCCACCGCCCGGCCCACCGGGATCACCCGGGGCAGGGCCGTGCCGCGCTGGCCGGCGGCCACCAGGGCCGGACCGGGGCCCTGCTGGTAATAGTCGGCGAACAGCCGGGCCAGGCGGCGTTTCTCGTCGTTGACCACCCCGCCCACGAACTGGGTCTCGGCCATGCCCGGCACCACCGGCAGCAGGCCGTAGTAGGCCCCCCGGGGGGTCTGGCGCTCGAAGCACAGGCCCCGGTCGGCCAGGCCGGCCAGGAGCGGAGCCAGTTCGTCCACCGGGCGGTCCAGCTCCTGGGCCAGTTGCGCCACGCCCAGGGGGGCGAAGGGCAGGGCGGCGGCCACCTCGGCCTCGGCCGGGCTGAACAGGGTCCGCAGAATCGCCATGAGCTCGGGGGCCTGGGGCGCGCCCAGGGGCGCGGCGTCCAGGTGGGCCGCTAGCTGCTCATGGGGGTCTGTGGTATACTCAGCTTTCATCAAGGCTCCGAAACGGACAAAAAACGCCTAACCCCTCCCCCTGAAAGAGGAGGGGCGGAGGTGCTAAACCCCAAGGGTAGACCCGTTGCCCCTGGCCAGTCAAGTTTTTTTTGACGGCCGGGGATTTTTTTGGCCCCCGCAAGTATCCCCAGGATAACACTCTGAATTGGCTGGCGATCCCCCAAAAGCAAGGGCGGGGGCCGCCGCCCCCGCCCGGGTCTCGCGTGGTCCCGGGGTGGCTTAGTAGTGCCCCAGGTAGTAGTTGAGGTACTTGGAGTAGAGGGTGTTCACCCCCTCGCCGCTGGCGGTGCTGTACATGCCGGTGCTCAGGCCGTTGTAGGCCCGGGAGAAGGCGGCGTCGATGTCCAGGCCCGCGGCCAGGTACTTCACGGTGTCCTGGATGGCGGCCCAGCCCCGGGTGGAGTTGGCCAGGAAGTAGCCGATGGTCTGCATCTGGACATAGTCCAGGTTGCTGGCCTCGCCGGCGATCCAACTGTTGTAGCGGCCGCCGCTGCCATACCAGTCCGAGCGCAGACTGCCGTTCTGGCTGTAGTAGTTCAGCAACGCGGCGTTGTAGGCGTAGCCGTTGCGGTCGCCATAGGGATAGACGGTTTCCTGGACGTACCAGGCCAGGGCCTCGGTGACCCAGGAGCTGGCCACCCCCGCGCGGTTGTAGAGGTCGGTCTGGTGGTCCAGGATCAGGTGGGTGGTCTCGTGGGAGGCCACGCTGCCGAAATAGGCGTAGCTGCCGCTGATCCACAGGTTCAGGGTGATGTCGTTGAGGCCCTGGCCCATGTAGTACCAGCCGGCCGAGTAGTCGCCCGAGGCGTAGCTCAGCCAGACGTTGATCAGGCCGTAGCCATCGTTGCCCGTGCCCAGCACCGCGCTGGCGGAGTCGTAGGCCGAGGGCAGGTAGCTGGCCAGGCCCAGGCCAAAGGAATAATAGGAGGCGTAGGGTCCGGTGGCGGTGCCCGGCATCAGGACCCGGTAGTCATCGAGGTTGAAGTACCACCAATAGGTGGAGCTGGCGGCGGCCGTCGCGCTGTTGGCGGAAGAGCCGCTGCTGGCGGCGGAGGACCCGGTGCTGGTGGTCAACTCGCCTTCATACAACGAGAGGCTGTAAGAGGCGGCGGTCGAGCCGGAGCCCTGATAGGCGGCCCCCAACTGGGTCAGGTAGTCGCTGCCGCTGGCGTCCAGCACCGCCGCGCCGTCCAGGTGATAGTCCGTGACGCTGGCGGCCGCGGCCGGGCCGGACAACCAGGCCAGGCAGAGCGCCAGCACCAGGGCCGGCAGGAGAGCCCAGGGCAGGTGACGCTTGGTCCTCATGTCGCGCATCTCTTGCTTCCCCCAGTTTTCCTTTGATGGTACAAATGGCCGTGTTATTAGTACGTTGGCCAGAGGATACCCACTTCCGACAGGCTAACCTGGAAGTATTATCCTATATATTGGGACCAACCCCAAGCTCTTTGTGCAACCCAGCCCGGCCTTGACCCCCGCCGGCCCTGACCGTAAGCTGCGAGACACATCCCACCCGCCCGCCAGGAGGCCCCATGTCCGACCCGCCGGTCCTTTATCTGCTGGACGCCAGC
>CALERA010000320.1 GCA_937908275.1 uncultured Desulfarculaceae bacterium
CTTGTATCTGCGCAAAGGGCTGGAGTTGACCCCCCTGGTGCACGGCGGGGGGCAGGAGGGCGGCCGCCGGGCCGGCACCGAGAACACGGCCGCCATCGTGGGCCTGGGCAAGGCCGCCGAGCTGGCCGGCCGCCACCTGGAGACCATGGCCCGCGAGGTGGCCGCCCTGCGCGACCGCCTCTGGCGGGGCATCCGGGAGATGCTGCCCGGGGCGCGGCGCAACGGCCCGCCCCAGGCCTGCCTGCCCAACACCCTGAATGTCACCCTGCCCGGCTTCCGGGGCGAATCCCTGGTCCTGGCCCTGGACCACCAGGGCGTGGCCCTGTCCTCGGGCTCGGCCTGCCGGGCCGGCAGCCCGGAGCCCTCCCGCGCCCTGCTGGCCATGGGCCTGAGCCCCGAGCAGGCCCACTGCGCCCTGCGCTTTTCCCTGGGCCGCGAGAACACGCCCGAAGACATCGACCGCGCCCTGGCCGCCCTGCGCCAGGTGATCGAGCAGACTGGCAGCCAGGTGCGTTTCGTGCCCTGCCGTTGATTTTGGGAGACTAGCGATGCAGCCCAAGGCCCGCCGGATCGCCCAGGAGGAGCGCCTGGAGATCGTCAACCACCTGGACCAGGACCACCGCGCGGAGATGATGGACCTGGTGACCCAGGGCCTGACCGCCGAGCGCAAGTGGCTGCACTGCAAGTATCTTTATGACCAGCGCGGCTCGGAGCTCTTCGAGCGCATCTGCGAGACCCCGGAGTACTACCCCACCCGCACCGAGATGGGCATCCTGGAGCGCCACGGCCGGGAGATGATGGAGTTCTTCGACCTGCGCGGCGGGGACCTGGTGGAGCTGGGCAGCGGCGGCAACCGCAAGGTCCGCCTCTTGCTGGACCGCCTGTCGCCCCGGGCGCGGGGCCATCTGCGCTACGTGCCCTTTGACATCAGCCAGGCCGCCCTGGAAGCCGCCGCCCGGGAGCTGCTGGACCTCTACCCCGAGTTGACCGTTCTGGGCCTGGTGGCCGACTTCACCCGCCACCTGGACCTGGTGCCCAGCGGGCGCAAGCTGCTGGTCTTCTTCGGCAGCTCCCTGGGCAACTTCAGCGAGGAGGCCAGCCTGGCCTTCCTGCGCGCGGTGGCCGCCACCCTGGGCCGCCAGGACCGCTTCCTGTTGGGCCTGGACATGCTCAAGCCGGTGGAGACCATCGAGGCGGCCTACAACGACGCCCAGGGGGTGACCCGCCAGTTCACCAAGAACATCCTGGCCAACCTCAACCGTGAGCTGGGGGCGGACTTCGACCTGGACGACTTCGAGCACCAGGCCTTCTTCAACCCGGCCCGGGAGTGCATGGAGATCCACCTCCAGGCCCAGCGGCCCCTGACCTGCCGCCTGGCGGACCTGGATTTGGCGGTGTCGTTCGCGGCGGGCGAGACCATCCACGCCGAGATCGCCCAGAAATACAGCCCGGCCCGGGCCAAGGCCCTCTTCCGGAAGGCGGGGCTCACCCCCACCCGCTGGTTCAGCGACCAGAAGGGCTGGTTCTCCCTGGTGGAGCTGGCCCGGAGCGAACCCTAAGGCAGCAATTGCACCGAAACCACCTCCCCGGCGGCCAGGCTCTCGCGGTCCTCGGGGATGGCCGCCACCGCCTGGGCTTGGGCGATGGCCGCCAGGCGGGTGCGCTTCTTCTGGGGCTGGAAGAGCGGCAGGTCTGGTCCGGGCTCCAGGCGGCCATAGAAGAAATCGGTCCAGCCCACCTTGCCCTCCGCGATCCCCGCCCCCAGGCGGGCGTTGATCCGGGGCAGGCCGGGGTCGGCCCGACCGGCCAGGGCCAACAAGCCGGGCAGGGCGATCTGCAAGAATCCCATCAGGTTGGAGGGCGGCCCCCCGGGCAGGACGAAGACCGGCTTGCCCCCCAGGCGGCCGAAGCCCACCGCCTTGCCCGGGCCGATGCGGATGCGGTGAAAGACCTTCTCCCAGCCCAAGCTCTCCAAAACCTTGACCATCAGGTCGCGGTCCCCCTGCCAGGCCCCGCCGCTGGTGACCAGGGCGTCGGCCTGGGCCAGCAGGCCGCGCAGGGCCGCGCCCAGGGCCGGGGCGTCATCCGGGGCCAGGGCCAGGTGGGCGGTCAGGCCGAATTGGCGGCAGAGGGCAGCCAGGGTGATGACGTTGCTGGCGTGGAGTTGGCCCTCGGCCAGGGGCTGGCCCGGGGCGGCCAGCTCGTCGCCAGTGCCCAGGATGCCCACCCGGGGCGCGGCGTGGACCCGGGCCGTGGCGTGGCCGGCGGCGGCCAGCAGCCCGGCCCGCAGGGGGGTGAGGATCTGGCCGGCGGCCAGGATCACCCGGCCGGCGCGGGCGTCGCCCCCCCGGGGCAGCACGTTGAAGCCCGCCGCCACCGGCGCGTCGATCAGCACCCGATCGCCTTCCCGCCGGGTGTACTCCTCGGCCACCACCGCGTCGGCCCCGGCCGGCAACCGCGCCCCGGTCAAGACCCGCACCGCTCCCCCGGGCGCGAGGGCGATCTCCTCCACCCCGCCGGCCGCCAGCTCCCCCAACACCCGCAGCCGGGCCGGGGCCTGGGGAGTGGCCCCGCCAAGCTCGCGGCTGGCCAGGGCATAGCCGTCCTTGCGCGAGGCGTCCCGGGCCGGGGAGTCCAGCAGGGCCTGGTGGTCCAGGGCCGCGGCCTGGCCCAGGGCCTCCAGCAGGGGCAGCTCCCGCGCCGGCAGGGGCGTCATGTTTTCCAGGGTCAACCGCAGGGCCTCGGCCAGGCCGAGGGACAGGCTTTTCATGGGCGCTCCCGGGGCCGCCCTGGCGGCGGCCGCTGGCTCAGGTCGATCTGGACAGGGATTCCGACCCCAGGGTAACATGGCCGGCCATGGAGCCAACCCCTAAACCACGCCAGATGCTCCTGGTGCAAGGCCAGCGGATCAGCCGCGCGCCGGTGCGCTTCGCCCAGGAGCGGCCCCTGGGCCTGGCCCTGGCCGGCCGGGTGGTCACGGTGCTGATGGCCACCCCGGGCCAGGAGCGCGAGCTGGCCCTGGGCTACGCCCTGACCATGGGCTGGACCGATTACCAGGCCACGCCACCAGGTGCGATCTTCGACCCCGAACAAGGCCGGGTGGACCTGGATCTCACCGTGCCGCCAGGGCTTCTGGGCGGGGCGCGGGCGGCGGGGGGCGGGCTGCTGGGTCCTTTGGAGGCCGCGCCCCTGCCTCCGGAGGGAGGCCTGGAGCTGGCAGTGCTGCGCGGCCTGACCAGCGCCCTGAGCCAGGCCCAGGTGCTCTATCCCGCCACCCGGGGCACCCATGCCGCCGCCCTTTTCGAGGCCCGGGGCGGGCTCCTGGCCCTGGCCGAGGACGTGGGCCGCCACAACGGCCTGGACAAGGCGGTGGGGGCGGCCTGGCTGGCCGGGGTCCTCCCCCGGGCGGCGGCCCTGGCCCTGTCCGGCCGTTGCAGCCTGGAGATGGTGCTCAAGACGGTGCGGGCCGGGGTGCCGGTGGTGGCCAGCGTCTCGGCCCCCACCCTGCCGGCGGTGGAGAGCGCCCAGGCCCTGGGCCTGACCCTGGTCAACTGCCCGCGACCCGAGGAAATGAAGATTTACACCCACCCCCAGCGCCTGCGCCAAGACGGCGAACCCCTGCCCGGGCTCTAGCCGGCCGGCCGCCTTTTTTCGCCCCCGCTTGAACTTTCTTGCGGCGTACTTACAATAAGGCTATATTGTAGCTATCGCGGCCAGGGCCAGCTTGGCCCGTTGTTCCAGGTCGCCACGGGGGTGCCCCAATGTCCGCCCACAAGAACCACGCCATGCAAACCCCAGCCCCTTGGCGCGCCCCGCTCGCGGAGCCCGGGTCCGGGTTCGGGACCGAGACCACCCGGCCCTGGCCGGAGCGGGTGGAGCTGGCCAAGCGCCTGGCCCGGGCCGGGGTCCTGCGCGGGGTCCGGCCGGTCAAGCCCTCGGTTTCCATGGACCAGGCCATGGCCCTCATCCTGGAGGCGGTGCAGCCCCTGGAGTTGGAGACGGTCTCCCTGCTGGAGGCCGAGGGCCGGGTCCTGGGCCAGGACGTGGTCTCCCCCCTGATGGTCCCGCCCCTGGATTGCTCGGCCATGGACGGTTACGCGGTGCGGGCCGAGGACACCCGGGGCGCGGCCCCGGATTGCCCGGTGCGGCTCCAGGTCCGGGGCGAGTCCCGGGCCGGCGGCGGCCTGGAGGGCCTGCGGGTGGCCCGGGGCGCGGCGGTGCGGATCATGACCGGCGCGCCGATGCCCCCCGGGGCCGACGCGGTGGTGCAGGTGGAGGAAACCGAGGAGGAGCACGGCTTCGTGCGCATCTTTAGCGCGGTGACTCCCTGGCGGAACTACCGCCGCGCCGGGGAGAGCATCGCCCAAGGCGACCGGGTCCTGTCCCGGGGCGAGCGTCTGCGCCCGGCCGACCTGGGCATCCTGGCCTCCCTGAACCAGGCCCAGGTGGCGGTCCACCGCCGGCCCAGGGTGGCGGTCATCTCCACCGGCGACGAGCTGGCCGGCCTGGGCCAGCAGGCCCGCCAGGGCGGCATCCACGATGTCAACGCCTACACCCTCTGCGCCGAGGTGCAGAAGTACGGCGGCCGGCCGCAATACCTGGGCATCGCCCGGGACAGCCTGGCCGATCTCCAGGCCCTGTTCCGCCAGGCCCTGACGGCGGACCTGGTGATCTCCACCGGCGGGGTCTCCATGGGGCGCTACGATTTCGTGAAGGACATCCACGCCGCCCTGGGCATCGAGACCCGCTTCGAGTGGGTGGACGTCAAGCCGGGCAAGCCCTGCGTCTTCGGGGTCCAGGGCCACACCCTGGTCTTCGGCCTGCCGGGCAATCCGGTCTCCAGCCTCACTTCCTTCATCCAGTTCGTGCGCCCGGCCCTGCTGCGCCTGATGGGCGCGCGCCGGCTCCACAAGCCGGTGGTGGAGGCGATCCTGACCGAGGAGATCAACAAGCGCCAGGCCGGCAAGGTCCACCTGCTGCGCGGCAGCTTCACCATAGAAAACAGCCAGTTCTACGTGTCCACCACCGGGGACCAGAAGGCCTCCATTTTCCGCTCCATGAGCGAGGCCAACTGCCTGATCGTGCTGCCGGCCGACCGGCCCCGGGTCGCGGCCGGCGAGAAGGTGGCCATCCAGCTCATCAACCACGACGAGGTCTGAGCCGCCCCCCGTCCCGGACTCCGCGCCGCCCCAAGGCCTGCCGGGGTGGCGCGGAGCCCGGTCCTGATCCCCCTGGTTGGCCCCCATCGTCCCCGGCGGAACCATTCGCTATACAATATCGTCGTGGCTCCTGATTAACCCCATCCAAAACAATGCCTTACCCGTTGGTGAAACCGCCCCGCGCCCGGCCCGCGCCGGGCGCGCTCCCCGCCAAACGGCGCGTTGGCCGGGAGGTTGGGGCCGGCGGTCCGCCCTTTAGCCGCCCGGGCGGAAAAATGCGCGCAACTAGCGAAATTAATATGACAATTGGCGCTATTCCCAGCAATTGCCACCGGTTACCAGCGATTTGACTGACGGGGGGCAATAGACTAAAATCCTTTGAATTTCCTGATAGTTCCCGCATGGCCACCTCGGACCGCCTCCGGGCCGCACGCGCGGCGGAGGGGGAAGGGAGCCGGACGCCCGGCGGGCGGGAGCGGGACGGGAAGCAACCAGCGAACCGGCGCGGAGCAGGCCATGAAGTACTGGCGTCAGCCCTTGGACCGCGACGAGATCCAGGTGATCCGGGGCCAGGTGGAGGTCATCAAGGACCGCTGCAAGGGCTGCGGGTTCTGCATCGCCTATTGCTCGCGCGGGCTGTTGGTCATGAGCCGCAAGTTCAACCGCAAGGGCTATCACTACCCCGAGGCGGCCCAGCCGGAGTTGTGCGTGAACTGCCACTTCTGCGAGGTCATCTGCCCCGAGTTCGCCATCTTCTCCAGCCAGGCCGACGCGGCGGGCCAGCAGCCGCCGGTCGGGGAGTAGCGCCGTGCCGGGAAAAGCCGTCCTGACCGGGACCCACTTCATGAACGGCGACGAGGCCTGCTGCGAGGGCGCCCTGGCCGCCGGCTGCCGCTTCTTCGGGGGCTACCCCATCACCCCGGCCACCGAGGTGGCCGAGCGCATGAGCAAGCGCCTGCCCCAGGTGGGCGGGGTCTTCATCCAGATGGAGGACGAGATCGCCTCCATGGCCGCCATCCTGGGGGCCAGTTGGGGCGGCCAGAAGTCCATGACCAGCACCTCGGGGCCGGGCTTCTCCCTGATGATGGAGAACATCGGCCTGGGTCTGTGCACCGAGACCCCCTGCGTGATCTGCAACGTGCAGCGGGCCGGCCCCAGCACCGGCCTGCCCACCCTGGTGGGCCAGGGCGACATGATGCAGGCCCGCTGGGGCTCCCACGGTCCCTATGAGATCATCGCCCTCTGCCCGGCCTCGCCCCAGGAGATGTTCGACTTCACCATCCAGGCCTTCAACCTCTCCGAGCAGTTCCGCCTGCCGGTGCTGATCATGGCCGACGAGGTGGTGGGCCACATGAACGAGCGGGTGGTGATCCCCCCGGCCGATCAGATCACGGTCATCGACCGCGCCAAGCCCAATGTGCCCCCGGCCGAGTACCTGCCCTACCACCCCGGCCCGGATGGGGTGGCCCCCATGGCCAACTTCGGCGACGGCTACTTCATGCACGTCACCGGCCTGACCCACGACGAGCGCGGCTACCCCACCATGACCCCGGCGGCCCAGGTGGAGATGACCGACCGCATCGTGGGCAAGATCCGCAATAACCTGGACCGGATCCTGGACTACGAGACCCTGTTCCTGGACGACGCCCAGGTGGCGGTGGTGGCCTATGGCATCAGCGCCCGCTCGGCCCGGGGCGCGGTGCTGACCGCCCGCGAGGCCGGGCTCAAGGCCGGCCTGGTCAAGCTCAACGTGGCCTGGCCCTTTCCCGAGGACTTCATCCGCGAGCTCTCCGGCCGGGTCAAGACCATGATCATGCCCGAGATCAACCTGGGGCAGATGGTGCTGGAGCTGGAGCGCCTGGCCCAGGGCCGCTGCGCGGTGCGCCTGGTGGCCCACCCCGGCGGGACCATCATCTCCCCCCGCCGCATCGTGGAGGCCATCCGCCAGGCCCTGGAGGAGCGCCCATGACCACCGCCCTGGCCGCCGCTCCCCCGCGGCACCCCCACGACGACCTGCTGCGCACCGAGCGCATCCCGCACATCTGGTGCTCGGGCTGCGGCATCGGCATCGTCTTCGGCTCCCTGATGGCCGCCATCACCAAGTCCGGCCTGGCCCGCCAGGACGTGGCCGTGGTCTCGGGCATCGGCTGCACCGGCCGCATGGCCGGCTACATCCGCCTGGACTCCTTCCACACCACCCACGGCCGGGCCATCCCCTTCGCCACCGGGCTCAAACTGGCCCGGCCCCAGGGCAAGGTGATCGTGGCCAGCGGCGACGGCGACCTGTTGGCCATCGGCGGCAACCACTTCATCCACGCCGCCCGGCGCAACATGGACCTGACCGTCATCTGCGTGAACAACTTCAACTACGGCATGACCGGCGGCCAGTTGGCCCCCTCCACGCCATTCGGGGCCAAGACCACCACCACCCCCCAGGGCAACCCGGACGAGCCCTTCAACTTCTGCGCCCTGGCCGCGGCCTGCGGGGCCAGCTACGTGGCCCGCTGGACCGCGCTGCACATCCGCCGGCTGACCAACACCATCCTGGAGGCCATCAACCACAAGGGCTTCTCCTTCGTGGAGATCGTGGCCCCCTGTCCCACGGCCTTCGGCCGGCGCAACAAGATCCGGGGAGCCCTGGACCTGCTGAAGTTCTACTACGACCGCTCGGTGGTGAAGAACCACCTCGCCCCGGGCGAGGCCACCATCGACTTCGACCACAACCTGGTGGTGGGCAAGTTCGTGGAGTTCGACCGGCCCACCTTCCTGGACCACTACCAGATGGTCAACCGGGGCGAGGTGGAGGCCTGGCCCGCCACCGGGGTGGACGCCTCGGCGGCCGGACAACGCAAGGCGGGGTGAGGAGCATGACGGGCAACGCGCAACGGGAGCTGGTGATCACCGGCTTCGGCGGCCAGGGCATCATCCTGACCGGCAACATCCTGGGCAAGGCCGCCACCATCCACGACGGCCGCCACGCCACCATGACCCAGTCCTACGGCCCCGAGGCCCGGGGCGGGGCCTGCTCCTCCCAGGTGATCGTGTCGGACAGCGACATCCCCTTCCCCTACGTGGAGACACCCCAGATCCTGGTCTGCATGAGCCAGGAGGGCTTTGACAACAACCGGCCCAGCCTGATCCCGGGCGGGATGCTGATCTGGGACACCGACCTGGTGGAGACCCACGACCTGGACCCCTCCTGGAGCCTGTTCGAGGCCCCGGCCACCCGCTTCGCCGAGGAGCTGGGCAACAAGATGATGGCCAACATCGTGATGCTGGGCTTCCTCTCGGCCCTGACCGACATGGTGGACCCGGAGTCGCTGAAAAAGGCCATGCTGGGCTCGGTGCCGCCCCAGACCAAGGAAAAGAACGAGGCCGCCTTTGTCCGCGGCCGCGAATACGGCCTGGCCATCCTGAAGGGCAAGGCCAGGCAGGGGGCCGAGGTCTCGTGAGCCGGACCGCGCGGCAGAACGGGGACGCCCCGGAGGCGGTCCTGGTGGTGGGCTCGGGCTACGGAGCCCTGAAGGCGGCCGAGGACCTCTCCCACGGCGGCATCCCGGTGGTCTGGGCGGCCAGGGCGCGGCATTTCCTGGAGCTGCCGCCCGGGGTGGAGTCCTTCCCGGAGTGGCCGGCGGATCTCAGCTTCCAGTTCCGGCCCCTGTACCTGCGGGTCACCCGCCATCCCCTGGTCACCCCCCTGACCCAGGCCCGGGTGGAGTCCCTGGTCCAGGCCAACGGCGGCTGCGAGGCCGAGTTGGTGCAGGACCCGGTCTACGTGGACTATGACCTCTGCACCGGCTGCGGCCGCTGCCAGGAGGTCTGCCCGCTCAACGACTCCGACCATCCGCCCCTGAGCCGCAGCCCGGCCTATTGCCCCTCGCGCTCGCTGCTCATGGACAAGCGCACCACCAGCCCCTGCCGCCAGGCCTGCCCCCTGGGGGTCAACGCCCAGGCCTATCTGGCGCTCACCGCCGCCGGGCGCTATGCCGAGGCCCTGGGGGTGATCCGGCGCGACAACCCTCTGCCCGGGGTCTGCGGCTACATCTGCAGCCATCCCTGCGAGAGCGCCTGCCGTCGGGCGGAGCTGGACGAGCCCCTGGCCATCCGCGACATCAAGCGCTTCCTGTTCGACTACGAGGCCGAGGAAGGTCCGGCCGCCCTGCCGTCCCCGGCCACGCCCCGGCGGGGCCTGCGGGTGGCGGTGGTGGGCTCCGGCCCGGCCGGCCTGGCGGCGGCCCATTTCCTGAACCAGGACGGCTTCGACGTCACCATCTTCGAGGCCCTGGACCAGGCCGGCGGCATGCTGCGGGTGGGCATCAACGCCTTCCGTCTGCCCCGGCCGGTGCTGGAGGCCGAGTTGGCGGCCCTGGTGGCCAGCGGGGTCGCGCTGCGCACCGGTCAGCGGGTGGACTCGGCCCAGGCCCTGCTGGACCAGGGCTTTGCGGCGGTGCTGATCGCCAGCGGCACGCCGACCGATCTGCGCCTGAACCTGCCCGGCGAGGACCTGGCTGGGGTCGAGCACTGCGTGGACTTCCTGGCCCGGATGAACCTGGGCGGGGCGGTGGCGGTGGGTCCGCGCACGCTGATCATCGGCGGCGGCAACTCGGCCATGGACGCGGCCCGCAGCGCCCTGCGCCTGGGGGCCAAGCAGGTCACGGTCCTGGCCATCGAGACCGAGGACCACCTGCCCGCCGCGCCGCAAGAAGTGACCGAGGCCCGCGAGGAAGGCGTGGTCTTCCGCCTGGGATGCGCACCGATTCGCATCGTGGGGCAGGAGCGGGTGGAGGAGGTCATCTTCCGCGCCGCCCATTGGGAATTCCCGGCCGACGCCCCGCCGCGCATCGTCTTCGACGCGGACGCGGAAGAGAGCCTGGAGGCGGACAGCGTCATCGTGGCCATCAGCCAGCGTCCCAACCTGGCCGACAGCCCCCTGGGCGCGGAGCTGGACCTGGGCCGGGGCGGACGGCTCAACGTGGACCCCGACCAGGCCACCAGCCGGGAGCGGGTCTTTGGCGCGGGCGACGTGGTGAGCGGACCCAGCACCGTGGTCCAGGCCATGGCCGCCGGACGCCGGGCGGCGGCCGCCATCGCCGCCCGCCTGGCCGACGGGACGCCCTGGCGCGACCTGGCCCAGGCCCCGCGCGGGGTGGGCCAGCCCGAGCCCATCGCCGAGGAGCTGCCCCAGCAGCCCCGCCAGCGCATGGCCCAGCGCCAACCCCGCCTGCGCAAGCGCGACTTCGCCCCGGTGGACCTGGGCCTGACCACCTCCCAGGCCCTGGAGGAGGCCCGGCGCTGCCTGCAATGCGCCACCTGCTGCGAGTGCCTGGCCTGCGAGGAGGCCTGCGGCCCGGTGGCGGCCATCGACCACCAGCGGGTGGGCCAGCGCCTGACCATCGCCGCCCCGGCCGTGATCTGGGCCGAGGCCGGCCCGCCGCCCCTGGCCAAGGGGCCGGAGCCGGCCAATCTCTTCCGGGTGGACCCGGCCGGCTACTCCGCCGACCTGATGGACGTGCTGATGAACGCCAGCGCCGCCGCCGGCCAGGCCATGGCCCGGGCCGCCCATCTGCGCGCCCCGGCCAAACCCCGGCCCCCGGCCCCGGCCCTGGCCGACGACGGCCGCCTGGGGGTCTTCCTCTGCGCCTGCAATGGCAGCCTGGCCCCGGAGGGCGTGCTGGAGCGCATCCGCGACCTGGCCGGAGCCCTGCCCGGGGTGGCGCGCAGCCAGATCATCTTCTCGGCCTGCAATCCCGCGGGGGCCGAGGCCATCGCCGAGGCGGTGGCCGAGCAAAGGCTCTCCCGGGTGATCCTGGCCTCCTGCGTCTGCTGCCCGCTCAACTTCCAGTGCATCAGTTGCAACGACCAGCGCACCCGGGTCCGGCTGCACCTCTTCGAGCGCCTGGGCCTGGATCGCGGCCGCTTCGAGATGATCAACTTGCGCGATCACCTCCAGGCCCAGACCCATGGTGAAGAAGAAATCGTGGCCTGGGCCCGGTCCCAACTGGGCGCGGCCTGGCTGCGCAGCCGCCACCTGGGGGCCCTGCGCCGGGGGGCCACCGAGATGGGCAAGCGGGTCCTGATCCTGGGCGGCTCCCAGGTGGGGGTCAGCGCCGCCCGCAGCCTGGCCCTGCAGGGCCTGGAGGTGCGCCTGGTGCACCGGGCCTGGCCCAGCGGCGGCGAACTGCCCGGGGCCATCGCCCAGCGCGCCCTGGAGGGCGGCCTGGACCCCCGGATCATGGTGGTGGAGGCGGCGGAGATCGGTGGCATCAGCGGCCACCTGGGAGACTTCGCGGTGCGGGCCAAGCTGGACGGCCGCTGGCGGACCTGGAAGACCGACGTGGTCTGCCTGACCGACGACAACCTGATCGAGCTGGCCATGTACGCCGGGGCCACCGGTCTCAAGAAGTTCTACCGCTACGATTTCTCCTTCTTCAACACCCCCCAGATCGGGGTCTACCGGGTGATGCCGGTGACGCTCAAGCGGGTGGACCCCTACCAGGCCGGGGCGGCCCTGGCCGGGGAGGTGGCCACCACCGCGGCCAAGGCCTACCTCCAGGACCACCAGCTCAGCCCCCAGGTGGACCCCGAGCGCTGCCGGGGCTGCGGCCGCTGCGTGGAGATCTGTCCCTTCGAGGCGGTGCGCCTGGAGGAAAACCCGGCCGGCGGCTACACCGCCGTGGTCCAGCGCCACAACTGCGTGGGCTGCGGCGGCTGCGTGGGCCGCTGCCCGGTCACGGCCCTGGACGTGCCCTACTTCTCCAACCAGGTGTTGGAGGAAATGGCCGCGGCGCGGCTGACCAGCGAGGCCTGCTGATGGCGGACGTGAACATCCTGGGCATTGCCTGCAACTGGAGCCCCTACTGCTGCTACAACGCCGCCGGCCAGGCCGGGCTGGCCCTGCCGGCCAACTTCCGCCTGCTGCGGGTGATGTGCATCGGCCGCATCAACCAGGCCCTGATCCTGCGGGCCTTTGAGCACGGAGCGGATGGCGTGATCGTGCTGGAGTGCGAGGACGCCGACTGCCGCTACGGCCCCGGACCCGAGGTGGGCCACACCAACGTGGCCCGGGTGCGCCAGCTGCTGCGCTACCTGGGCATCGGCCAGGAGCGCCTGGTGGAGCGCACCTTCCAGGCCGACCAGCGCGACGCCTTCGTGGCCGTGATCCACGATTTCGCGGCGCGCATCGCGGACCTGGGACCCAACCCGGCCAACCCCCGCCAGGAGCGCGTGGCCTGATGGAACTCAACGCGCCCGAGATCAAGCGCATCATCAAGGATTGCTCGCTCTATCTCTGCCAGGAGTGCGGCAAGTGCTCCGCCTCCTGCCCCCGCTTCCTCAGCGGCCGGGAGTACTCGCCCCGCCTGCTGGCCCAGAAGCTCATCAGCCAGCCCGGTGACCGCGCCTACATCGAGACCGCGATCTGGGAGTGCCTGAGCTGCGGCCGCTGCGAGGAACGCTGCCCCTCCAACGTGCAGTTCACCCGCTTCATCCGCGAGATGCGCGCCATCCTGGCCGCCGACCAGGGCCTGATGGGCCACCAGGCCCACGACGGGGCCTTGCACTCCTGGATGCGGATCATGACCGCCCCGGAGCTGCGTCAGGACCGCCTGGACTGGCTGACCCCGGATTTGAAAACCGACGCCACCAGTGAGGTGGCCTTCTTCTCCGGCTGCGCGCCCTACTTCGACGTCTTCTTCGCCGGCCTCAGGGTGGACACCCTGCGCACCGCCCGGGACAGCATCCGCCTGCTCAACTTCCTGGAGATCACGCCCCAGGTCCTGGCCAACGAGCGCTGCTGCGGCCACGACCTGTTGTGGAGCGGCGACGTCGAGAACTTCGCCGCCCTGGCCCGGCTCAACCACCAGGAGTTCAGGGACCGGGGAGTCAAGGAGATCGTCACCGCCTGCCCGGAGTGCTTCCAGGCCCTGGGCGCCCACCTGTCCCGGGTGGCGCCCGGCAGCGACCTCAAGGTGACCTTCCTTCTGGACCTGGTGGAGCGCGAGGTGAAAAAGGGCGGGGTCTCTTTCCGGCCTTTCCCGCGCCGGGTCACCTACCAGGACCCCTGCCGTCTGGGGCGCATGAGCGGCCGCTACCAGGGTCCCCGCGACCTGATGGCCCTGATTCCCGGCCTGGACCTCCAGGAGATGGCCAACCACCGCCAGGGCTCCATCTGCTGCGGCAACAGCGCCTTCCTGGGCTGCGACGCCTACAGCAAACGGGTCCAGGTGGAGCGGCTCCAGCAGGCCCGGGAGACCGGGGCGGAGCTGATCGTCACCGCCTGCCCCAAGTGCCTGATCCACACCACCTGCGCCCTGCGCGACCCGGTGCGGGGAGAGCCCTGGAACCTGGAGCCGGTGGGCCTGGTCAGCCTCCTGGCCGAGCACATCCAGTGGTCCCCGGGCGAAACGCCCCTGCGGGACTGAGGCTGCTGATGAACCAAGCGGATTGGTCGGTGACCACGCCTCCAGCGGGCCTGATCAGGGCGGGAAGAGATTGCTTCGTCGCTGCGCTCCTCGCAATGACAAAATCTTTTCTCTTCATCGCGGGCCACGGTCAGGCCCGGATGCAGCCGCGTTCAGACTGCAAGACGATTGGTTTAATTCCCGTCATTGCGAGCGCAGCGAAGCAATCTCTCCATTCGCTGTCCCTGGAGGCCAGAAACTTGGCCGCATGAGTTCATGACCGAACGCCCAGTTTTCAGTGCGGGGCGCTGATTCAGGAAAGGAAACCAGCCGATGCCCAAGCAAGACGCCAGGCAGGAGCCCCGGGTGGGGGTCTACGTCTGCCATTGCGGCCTGAACATCGCCGGGGTGGTGGACTGCGCCGCGGTGGCCCAATACGCCCAGGGCCTGGCCGACGTGGTGGTGGCCCGGGACGACGCCTATTGCTGCTCCGAGCCGGGCCAGAAGCTGATCCAGGCCGACATCGCCGAGCACGGCCTGAACCGGGTGGTGGTGGCCTCCTGCTCCCCGCGCCTGCACGAGCCCACCTTCCGGGCCTGCCTGGCCGGGGCCGGGCTCAACCCCTATCTCCTGGAGATGGCCAACCTGCGCGAGCAGTGCTCCTGGGTCCACGCCCAGGAGCCCGGCGCGGCCACCGACAAGGCCAAGGACCTGGTGCGCTCGGCCGTGGCCCGCACCCGGGGGCTGGCGGTGCGCCAGGAGATCTCGGTGGCCATGGAGCCCTCGACCCTGGTCATCGGCGGAGGGGTGGCCGGCATCCAGGCCGCCCTGGACCTGGCCGACGCCGGGTTCTCGGTGACCCTGGTGGAGAAGGAGCCCAGCATCGGCGGCATGATGGCCCGGCTGGAAAAGACCTATCCCACCATGGA
>CALERA010000321.1 GCA_937908275.1 uncultured Desulfarculaceae bacterium
GCAGCCGGGCCGAGGCGCGGTAGAACTGCACCACCAGGCCCTGGGCTCGCAGCAGGTCCAGGTCCGCGATGCTGAAATCGCCCCAGGGGGCCAGCAGGCCGCGCTCCTTGCGCAGTTGGGCCAGCTCCACCCCCAGGCGGTTCTCCTGCTGGGCCAGGTCCTCGCGCCGGGCGCAGATGGCCGCGGCGTCGCCGCTGGCCTCGGGGCGCTCCTTGGGCGCGCGGCGGGCCAGGAATTTCTTGACCTCGCCGACCTTCTGGAGCTCCTTGGCCAGCTCGTGGGGCTCGGCGCCCTCCGGCGGCAGGATCAGGTGGGTCACCCCGGCCTCCTGCAGCCGCTTCATGAATTTTTCCTTCTCGACGTTGAGGCCGATGAAGGTCATCTTGCGCATCTTGACGATCACGCCCGCACTCCTCGCGCTGATGGTCCGGGGCCCGGCGGCCCGTGGCGCCTATCCGGCCAGCTTGCCCTTGGCCAGCTTGGCCCGGCCCACCGCCGCCGTCTCGTCGTCGCCCAGGAAGATCTTGATCCGGCGGATGTTTTCCTTCAGCTCCGGGATGAGCTTCTTCTCGAACAGGTTCACGCGCTGGGTGGTGGTGCGCAGCTCGTCCTTGAGCAGGCCCTCCTTGACCAGCAGGACCTTCAGCTCCTCCCGGGCGCTGACCAGCCGCCGCAACTCCTCCACCGCCTGGTCCTGCCAGGCCGGGGTGGCGAAGAACGAATACTCGGCCGGCGCGAAAACCACTTGGTGGAACTCGGGGACCTCCACTCCGGCGATGTTGTCCCGGTCGGTGAGCACCTCGCCCACTTCCAGCAGGCGCGGCAGCTCCACCATGGGGTCGGACAACAGCGCCGCCCAACCCCGCACCCCCTCGACCACCTGGCGCATCTCTTCGCGCTTGGCCTCCACCACCGGCTCCAACTGACGCAGCACCAGCTGGAGCTGCATCTTCTTGAGCTGGAGGATGGGCAGGAACTTCTGGTATTTGGCCAGGGCGTCCCGCTGTTGCTTCAGCGCGGTCTTGTTGAACTTCGGCTTATCGGCCATGACAATCCGCCGCCTGTATCGCTTCGGGGGCCCCGCTCGCGCGGGGCGCGCCAATCAACCGGCCAGGCCTACTGGGCCGGCCAGAACTCCTTGACCAGCTCGTCCTTCAGGCCGGTCTGCACCGGCTCGAAGTGCTGGGCCAGAATCGCCCAGCAGCGGTCCAGGGCCACCTCGATGGGCATGTTGACGTTCAGGTCCATCAACTCCCGCTCGAAGTCCTGGCCATAGGCCAAAAGGGTCTCGTCCCATTTGGAGACCTTGAAGCCCATGGCGATCTTGTTGCGCGACTCGCGGCAGTCGGAATACAGCCGGATCATGGTGTTCATGACGTCGTTGTGGTCCCGGCGGGTGGCCTTGCTGACCACGTTCTGCTTGAGGCGCGACAGGGAGCCGAAGGGGTCGATGACCCCGTGGCGCAGGTAGAACTGCCCCTCGGTGATGTAACCGGTGTTGTCCGGGATGGGGTGGGTCACGTCGTCGCCGGGCATGGTGGTCACCGCCAAGATGGTGATGTCGCCCGAACCCTCGATGTCCACCGCCTTCTCGTAACGCGCGGCCAGCTGGCTGTAAAGGTCGCCGGGGTAGCCGCGGTTGCTGGGGATCTGCTCCATGGAGATGCTGATCTCCTTGAGCGAATCGCTGAAGTTGGTCATGTCGGTCAACAGCACCAGCACGCGCTTGCCGCTCTCGGCGAAGCGCTCGGCCACCGCCAGGGCCATGTCCGGCACCAACAGGCACTCCACCACCGGGTCGGAGGCCTGGTGGATGAACATGATCACCCGGTTCATGACGCCCGATTCCTCGAACGTGCGCTTGAAGAAGGTGTAGTCGTCGAATTTCAAGCCCATGCCGCCCAGGACGATGATGTCGGCCTCGGCCTGCATGCCCACCCGGGCCAGGAGCTGGTTGTAGGGCTCGCCCGGGATGGAGAAGATCGGCAGCTTCTGGCTCACCACCAGGGAGTTGAAGACGTCGATCATCGGGATGTTGGTGCGGATCATCTGCTTGGGGATGACGCGGTTGGCCGGGTTGAAGGAGGGCCCACCGATGGGGATCTCCTCTTCCACCGGCTCCGGGCCGCCGTCGATGGGCACGCCGGAGCCGTTGAAGATGCGGCCCAGGAGCGCGTTGCCGTACTTGACCATCATGGGATGGCCCAGGAAGCGCACCTTGTCGTTGGTGGAGATGCCCTTGGTGCCGCCAAAGACCTGCACGGTCACGTTCTCGCCGTTGAGGCTGATGACCTGGCCCAGGGTCTCGCGGCCCGGCGACTGGAGCAGGGCCAACTCGCCCAGGCCCACGCCGGCGGCCTTCAGGGTGGCGATGTTGCCGGTGATCTCGTCGATCTTGGTAATGATCTCTCTCACGGCCCTAGCCCCTCAGAAAGTCGTTGATCTGCGACTCGAAACGTTTGAACTCCTCGCCCTGCCAGGCGGAGGCGTTCCAGTTCTTGAACAGCGCGGTGAGCCGGAAGAAGATGTCGCGGGCGTCGTCCTTGTTCTTGGCCGCGATGTCCTTCTTCAGGATCTTCTCCACCATGTGGAAGCTGTAGGCCTGGCGTTCCATGGTGTTGTAGGCGTCCACCGCGTCGAAGGCGTTCTGCTGCAGGTAGACCGAGTCCAGGAACTCGGCCTTGAGGTAGATGAGGAAGTCGCCGATGCTGGTGCCTTCCTCACCCACCACGTCCATGCGCTTCTTGATCTCGCTGCCCTGATGGACGAACTTCTGGGCCTCGCGGATGATCTCCACCCAATTGGGGTCGACCTTGACCAGGCTTTCCTTCATCTGCTCGGGATACTTGGACCAGGAGATCAGGGGGTCGATGGCCGGGAAGCGCCGGGCGTTGGAGCGGGCCCAGGTCAGGCCCAGGAAGGCGCCCACCACGGCCAGGGTGCCCTGGGTCACCGGCTCCTCGAAGTTGCCGCCGGCCGGGGAGACGGTGCCGATCACCGAGACCGAACCGTTGCGCCCGTCCTTGAGCCGGACGAAGCCGGCCCGCTCGTAGAACTCGGCGATGCGCGACTGCAGGTAGGCCGGGAAGGCCTCCTCACCCGGGATTTCCTCGAGCCGGCCGCTCATCTCGCGCAGGGCCTGGGCCCAGCGGCTGGTGGAGTCGGCCAGGATCAGCACGTTCAGGCCCATCTGGCGGTAGTACTCGCCCAGGGTGACGGCGGTGTAGATCGAGGCCTCGCGGGCGGCCACCGGCATGGAGCTGGTGTTGCAGATGATGATGGTGCGATCCATCAAGGTGCCGCCGGTGTAGGGGTCCTCCAGGTGGGGGAACTCGCGCAGGGTCTCCACGACCTCGCCGGCGCGCTCGCCGCAGGCCGCCACGATGATGACGTCCACCTCGGCGTAGCGGCTGATCTGCTGCTGCAAGACCGTCTTGCCCGAGCCAAAGGGGCCGGGGATGCAGGCGGTGCCGCCCTTGGCCACCGGGAAGAAGCTGTCGATCACCCGGCAGCCGGTGACCAGGGGCTGGTCGGGCAGCAGGCGCTCCTGGTAGAGCTTCAGGGGGATCTTGATCGGCCAGACCTGCATCATGGTCAGGTTGTGCAGCTTGCCGTCCTCGCCCTTGACCTCGGCCACGGTGTCCGCCACCGTGTAGAAGCCCTTCTCGGCCATCTTGACGATCTCGGCCCGGCCGATGAAATCAAAGGGCACGAAGATCTGGTGCTGGAACTTGCCCTCCGGCACCCAGCCCAGGATGTCGCCGGCCTCGATCCAGGCCCCGACCTTGGCCGTGGGGGTGAAGTCCCACTTGGCCTCGCGGTCCAGGGGGTCGATGTAGATGCCCCGCTTGAGGAACAGGCCGGTGGCCTGGCTCAGCTTGGGCAAGGGGTTTTGCAAACCGTCGTAGATCTGGGTCAGCAGGCCTGGCCCCAGCTCCACCACCAGGAGGTTCCCGGTGAAATCCACCTGGTCGCCCACCTGGATGTCCCGGGTGTCCTCGAAGACCTGCACGTTGCAGCGCTCTCCGCGGACCCGGATAACCTCGCTTTTCAGCCGGCTGCCGTCGGCGGCCAGGATGTAGGCCACCTCGTTCTGGCGCACGCTGCCCTCAAAGGCCACGGTCACCATGTTGCCGTAGGCCGCAACCACCCGTCCCATGCCCATCTCAGGCTTCCTCCAGCTGCCGAACCAGTTCCATCCCGGCGTTTTCGTCCAGGGCCAGGCGCTTCTCCACCATCGAGAGCTTGATCAGATAAGCCAGGATGGCGTCGAAGGCGAAGGGGTCCGCCCCGGAGTTTTGCTCAAAAAAGTCCCAGAGCACCTGCTCCATCAGTTCGCGGGTCCGGGACGGGTCCTTGGCCGCCAATAGCTTGTCCAGCCAGGGATATTCCCGGGCCAGACCGAAATCCTCGGCGTTGGAGCGGCCCAACAGGGCCGCCAGGTCGCTTTCGCCCACCAGGTGGTCGACCAGGTTGAGGCCCTGGCGCCGGGCGCGCACCGCCGCCTGGATGTTGCGCACGTCGCGCTCGAAGGCGATGTAGGTCCTGAGCAGCGGGTTCTTGGCCGCCGCCAGGACATGGTCGTAATAGCCCCCCCAGAGGCGGTCCGCCTGGCGCGGACTGAACTCGCCCCCGCTGGCGGCCTTGATCACCTCGGCCATGAACTCCGGGGCGTCCACCGGCGCCTTTACCTGCTCGCGCCAGTAGTCCAGGTCGTGCAGGGAGAGGGGGACCTCCAGGGGATGGCCGGCCAACAGGCGCTCGACCATCAGCACGTCGCCGGCCAACAGCACCAGGTCCACCTCGCGCCGGTCCTCCGGGGCCAAGTACCCGGAGTCGCCCAGCAGGTCGGCCATGCGCAGGCGCAGCTTCTTGTCCTCCCGAGCCAGCTCGGGCAGATAGGTGGCCAGGTAGTAGTACTTCATCAGAGCCCGGCTTCCCCGATCTTGACGTCCTTGAACAGCGTCCGGAAGCGGGCGCTCAGGTACTGCAAGAAGAGGTTGAGGAAGGCTTCGTCGCTGAAGTCCAGGCGGACCACGCCGTCGGAGCGGCGGGCCATGAAGCCGAAGTTGAGGCCCTGGGCCTCGATCTTCAGCGCCACCTTGTCCCCGGCCTGGTCGGCGCCATAGCGCTTGGCGGCCAGCTCCAGGGCGTAGTCCCAGAGCTGGTCCGAGGCGTCCTTGGGCAGCACCAGTTGCATGCCCTTGCCGGTCTCGTCGCCGGCGTAGGCCGCCACGAACTTGGCCATCAGGTCCTTCAGGAAGGCGTCCTGCTTCAGGTTGTCGGCGATCTCGGCCTTGAAGGGGATCACCAGCAGGTTTTCCTCGATGACCCGCTTGAGGCTGGTCACGAACTGGCTGGCGGCGATCTCCAGGGAGGATTGGAGCTGCTTCATCTGTTTTTCGGCCTCGGCCTTGGCCTGGGCCACCAGCTTGTCGGCCTCGGTCCTGGCCTGGGCCAGGACCTGCTCGGCCTGGGCCCTCGCCTCGTCCACGATGCGCCGGCCGGCTTCCTCCCCGCTCTCCACCCCCTGCCGTTTGAGGGTGTCGATCAGCTCCTGCAGCTTTGCATCCGCCATACGCCAATCTCCTTAGGTCGCTCTAGCCGGCTTCGTCCCTTGCATTGGCGCGGCGCGGCCACGCCAAAACAAAAACCGGGGCCCGTCGTTCAGACGGCCTGGTCCCTTAACCGGGGCCAGCCCCACGGTTATTCCCCAGGCTTGTTGATTTTTTCACTTGATTTGCAAGAACCGGACCCCAAATGCCAACCTCGGCGGAGCGAAAATCAGCCCATGGGATTCGGCGCGTTTTCAGTCAATTGCGGCTGAGGTGAATTCAGGCATGCGGAACGATCGCGCGGAGCTGTTTGCAGGTTGCAGTGCCACCCCAATGCAGGATTGCACAATGCATTTCAACTTTGGCCTGCCGGCCGGGATTGCACAAAACCAAGGCTCAGGCCTTGTGCAGAAAACACCGAATTTTTGCTGGGGTTATTCTCCAAAATACTCCAGCCTGGATTCCCGCAGCGGCCAAACTTCCTGTCCAGGAGTTTTGCGTTTTGCCGAACGTCGCGGCCCACTCAAGTGGCGTTTTGCAACCATTCGCGCTACCCAACAGCACAGCCAGAGTCCCATCATCGGGTGTCATCAGTTTTTTCTTTGTTATTACTGATAGTTTTAGCAGGCGTCCTTTGCAGGCCGGCCAACGTTCCTTTTGGCACCAGACTAGCTTTCCAACCACCACTAGTGGTGGCCTGTCGACTGCCGTGTCCCGCAATGCGGAGGTGTTCTGTGTTTGGTTTCGGCAAGAAGGACAAGCCGGCGGCCGGCGGAGCCGTGGAGATGGACCTGCCCAAGCCCAAGGAGATTCAGCAACCCCTGGGCCAGCATTTGGTGGTGAACCAGCAGCAGAATCCGGACTGGGTCTGGCGGCTGAAGAGCGTGACCCGCGCGCCCAAGGGCGCCAACCAGGTTGACTTCCGGATCTTCGATCCCGAGTCGGCCCTGAGCCGCAAGCTGAAGGTGGAAAACTACAATTCCCTGGACGCCCATCCAGACTTGGTGCTTTTCCAGGGCGTATGGGACAAGCGCACCCAGCAGGTGCAGGTCCAGGCCGCCTAGGCCCCAGCTCCCGCGCCGAAAATCTTGCCCGGTGGGGGTCCCGGAACTGGCCGGGACCTCACGCCGTTCTTCGGGCCTAGACCACGGTCTTGAAGATCGAGCCCGACCCGCCCAGGCTGGAGGATGAGCTGAGGCCGGTGCCGCGCCCCGGTCCGCTGACCAGGGCCGCCTGGCCGATGGTCATCAGGTCGTTCTTCAAGCCGTTGCCGCGCAGGCGGCTGCCGTCCTTCTTGTCGCTGCCCATCAGGGTGTTGATCAGGCTGGAGCCGTCGTCCTTCTGCATCAGGTTGGTGATGCCCAGGGCGTTGGCCTCGGTTTGTCCCAGCCCGGCGCTGTTGGCCTGGGCCAGGCCCAGGTTCATGGCGTTTTGCGCGCCGACCTTGGCGATGTTGGAGAACGTGAAAGCCACAGGAACACCTCCTTGCGGTGTCCTCCCTGGACAACTACGAGCCTTCCTTGGGAATTTTTTGGCGAGCTGACGGTTTCAGGATAGCACCCCACCCCGGCCAAGCCAAGGGGTATCGCACTTGAGGCGTTATTTTATCCCGGCAAGCCGACCCAGCATTGTTATCAATATGTTGTTTACTATTACTATTTTATTACAACATGTTGTTGTTCGTCCTGGCGGGATTTCGTCTCCTTCCGGGGGCTTGACATTCCCGGCTTCAGGAGCAACAATTTTACTAAACAAACGCCCCATGAAGGGGCCAAGGAGGCAATCATGAAGATCCGGAAAATCGAGCGCACCCAGCGCGGGCTCTGCAAGTGCAAGAGCTCCTGCTAGCTTAGGCTAGCCCAGAGGGGGAGGCGCGCGCCTCCCCCTTTCGTTTTGCCTGCCGGGAGTCCGCATGCGCCACTTGATCTGTCCCCGCCTCTGCCGCTACCACAAACCCGACCGGCCCGAGGAAGAGGGCTGCGGCGGCCTGACCTGGCTGGCCGCGCGCCCGGGGCTGGAGGCGGCGCTGGCCGGCCTGTCGCCCGAGCCCGCCGCCCCCCTCTTCGGCCTGGCCGACGACGACCCCCGCCTGCTGCGGGTCTGCGCCGCCTGCCCCTATCGCCCGGACGGCTGCGACTTCCGCGACCCCGCGGTGTCTCGGGACCAGTGCGCGCCCTGCGGCGGCCTGCGGGCGGTGGCCGGGCTTTTGGCCGCTGGCCACGACCTGGACCTCTAGACCATGCCGGTGGACGCCAACCAATACCTGCGCCTGGCCGACCACGTCTGCCTGCGCCGCCTGGAAGAGCCCTGTCTCTATGACCGCCGGGCCGACGAGCTTTATGAACTCAGCCCCGAGGCCTGGGAGGCCCTGGCCAACTGCCGGGGGCAGATCAGCCTGGCCCAGGCCGGCCTGGACCCGGAATTCCAGGAGTATTGCCTGGCCGAGGGTCTGCTGGAGTTGAGCCCCGAGCCCCGGCCGCGCCCCCTGCCCCTGGGGCCGGGTCCGTCTCCCTCCCTGCGCTATCTGGAGTTGCAGGTCACCTGGCGCTGCAACCTGGCCTGCGCCCATTGCTACCTGGGTCCGGCCCGGGGGGTGGACCTGCCGGTGCCGGCCATCGCGGCGGTTCTGCGCGAGTTCGAGGCCCTGAACGGCCTGCGCCTGCTCATCAGCGGCGGCGAGCCCCTGCTGCACCCCCACTGGCCCCAGATCAACGCCCTGCTGGCCGCTTTGCCGGTGCGGCGGGTGCTGCTGAGCAACGGCCTGCTCCTGGACCAGGAGCGCCTGGCCGAGCTGCACTGCGACGAGGTGCAGATCAGTCTGGACGGCTTGCAGGCCGGGCACGAGGCCCTGCGCGGGCCGGGCAGCTTTGCCCGCGCGGTGGAGGCCGCCCGCCGGGTGCGGGCGGCGGGCCTGGACCTGTCCCTGGCCACCATGGTCCACGCCGCCAACCTGGAAGAATTCGACGGCCTGGCGGAACTGGTCTCGGAGCTGGGCGCCCGGGAATGGGGCATCGACGCCCCCTGCCCCGCCGGCCGCCTGGGGGCCAATCCCGCCCTGGCGGTCAGCCCGGCCCAGGCCGCCGGGTGCATGGCCCACGCCTTTGGCGGGGCCTATCATGGCAGCGGCCAGGGTCCCCAGGGCCAGGCCATGGCCTGCGGCCTGCACCTGTGCACCGTGGCCGCCGACGGCCGGGTGGCCCAGTGCGGTTTTTATCTGGACGACGCCCTGGGGCGGCTGGAGGAAGGCCTCTGGACCTGCTGGCAGCGGCGGACGCCCCGGGAGCTGGCCGCGGTGGCCGGCTGCCGCAGTTGCCCGGCGGCCGCCGACTGCGGCGGCGGCTGCCGTTTCCGCGCCCCGGCCCCGGACCGGCCCGATCCGGTGATGTGCGCGCTCATGGAACAAACCCCGGACTTGGAGGATCAGGCATGCTGAAGGTGTACGACCTGGCGGGACGCGCCCCGCGCGAGGGCGGCGAGACGGTGTTGGGGCTCAAGGACCTGGGCACCCACGCCTGCTACCTGCTCTATGGCGTCCTGGCCCCGGGCGAGCCGGCCCGGGTGCTGCGCCCCGGTCCGGGCCACGAGGAGATCATCCTCTGTCTGTCCGGCAGCCTGAAACTGGAGGGCATGGGCCAGAGCCTGAGTCTCCAGGCCGGCCAGGCGGTGCACCTCAAGGGCGAGGAGACCTTCGAGGCCACCTGCGCCGGCCCCCTGGAGGCCCGCTACGCCGCCGCCGGGGGCCACTCCAGCGACGAAGAGCACCACCATCATCATCACTAGGCCGGGCGGGAGGTCTTTCGGCTCCGGGCGGGGTTGAACAGGCCCTGGGTCTCCACCAGGGCCTCGGCCGCCTGGTGCGGCGCGCAGCCCTGGGCGCGGGCCATCTCCTCCAGGCGGGCCAGGGCCGCGGCCTCGTCCAGCCCGCGCTGCTCCATGAGCAGGCCCTTGGCCCGCTCCAGGAGCTTGCGCTGGCGCAGGCCCTCGCGCAGTTCGGCCACCTCCCCCGCCAGGCGGCTCTCGCGCCCGAAGTTGCGATAGGCCAGCTCCAGGGCCGGCCCCAGTCCGGCCGGCCCCAGTCCGGCCGGCCCCAGCGCGGCCGGGAGCAGGGACTGCACCCCCGCGTCCTGGGCCCGGTCCAGCAGGGCGCGGTCCTCGCGCTCCACCATCAGCACCACCGGCAAGGGCTGCTGGGCCATCAGGACCCGGGTGGTCTGCACCCCGTCGCTGCCCGGCAGGTCGCTGGCCATCAGGACCAGGTCCGGGGCCTGGATGGCGCAGGCGCGGCAGGCCTCCTGGCCATCCCCGGCCACCCCGGCCAGGACGAATCCCTCTTCCTCCAGGTCGCGGGCCAGGGCCGAGGCCCGTTCCGGCCTGCCCTCCACCAGCAGCACCCTGAGGGGTTGGTCAGGCATCACGATTGAGGGCTTGCAGGGTCGCCGCCGGCACCCAGAGCCGGACCTCCAGGCCGGGCGCGGCGTTGACCAGCTCCAGGCGGCCGTGCAGGTCGATCTCGGCCACCGCCCGGGCCAGGTAGAGCCCGAAGCGATGCTGTTGGGCCGGGTCGAACCCCGGCGGCAGGCCGGGTCCGTTGTCCGCCACCCAGAGCAGCAGGCCTTCCTCGTCCAGCCGCCCGCCCAGGGACAGGCTGGCGGGACCGCTGGCCGGCCTCCCGTGATCCAGGGCGTTGGCGATGATCTCGTGCAACCAGAGGGACAGGGGCGAGCAGAGGCGCAGGCTCAAGGACAGCTCGGGCAGGTCGCGTCGGGCCCGGGGCGGCAGCATGGCGCGGCCCTGGGCGCGGCGCAGGATCTCGGCCGCCAGGCGGTCCAGGGTGGGCTTGGCCCCGGTCTCGTGGATCAGGGTGTAGGAGACCGCCATGGCCCCCACCCGGCCCTCCATGGCCTCGGCCAGTTCCTCGGGGGTGCGGGCGTAGGGGCAGGCCATGGCCATCAGGTTGGTGATGGCCTGCAGGTCGTTCTTGGCCCGGTGGCAGACGCCGCCGGCCAGGTCACGATAAGGTTGGACGGATTCCGGCGCGGCCCGGGGGCCAGGCCCCGGCCGCTCCACCTGGTCCTCCGCCATGATCCCCCCCGAGAGGCGGTTGACTTCCCGGCCGGTCCGCGCTTGGAAACGCGCCCCGGCCCGGAGGTGGCCGAGCGGCCCCGCCCCGCGCGGGAGACGGGGCCGCGAAACGAACTAGACCGACTCGACGCTCTTGATCTCGGGCACGGCCTGCTTGACGACCTTCTCGATGCCCATCTTCAGCGTCATCTGGCTCATGGGGCAGCCGCCGCAGGCGCCCTTCAGGCGCACCTTGACCACGCCGTCCTCGCCCACTTCCACCAGCTCGACGTCGCCGCCGTCGCGGTTCAGGGCGGGGCGGATCTTGTCCAGGGCCGCTTGCACTTTTTCCTTCAAGGTACTCGCTCCTTCTTGCGTGGGGCGTGAGTGGGGTCAATCTAGCACAGGCAATTTCGCCCCGCTAATTATTTCAGCCCGCTGCCGGTCAGCCGCTCCAGGGCCTGGAGGTAGCGCGCCCGGGTGCCCTCGATCACCTCGGCCGGCAGCTTGGGGGCCGGCGGCTTCTTGTTGAAGCCGATGCTCTCCAGGTAGTCGCGCACGTACTGCTTGTCGAAGCTGCGCTGGCTGCGCCCGGGCTCGTACTCGTCGGCCGGCCAGAAGCGGCTGGAGTCCGGGGTCAGGACCTCGTCGATCAGGATCAGCTCGCCGTCCTTGAGCCCGAACTCGAACTTGGTGTCGGCGATGATGATGCCGGCCCGGGCCGCGATGTCCCGCGCCCGGCCATAGACGGCCAGGGCCCGGCTGGCCACCTGGCGGGCCACCTCCTGGCCCACGATCTGCTCGGCCTGGGCCAGGGAGATGTTCTCGTCGTGGGCCCCCAGCTCGGCCTTGGTGCTGGGGGTGAACAGGGGCTCGGGCAGGCGGTCGCTTTCCTTCAGCCCGGCCGGGAGCTGGTAGCCGCAGACCTGGCCGGTCTTCTGGTAGTCGTTCCAGCCGCTGCCGGCCAGGTAGCCGCGCACGATGACCTCGATGGCCAGGGGCTGGCATTTCTTGACCAGCATCGAGCGCCCCTCCAGTTGGTCCTGGTAGGGCTGCAGGATCTTGGGGAAATCCTTCACCTCCCAGGCCACCAGGTGGTTGGGGGTCAGGTCGGCCATCTGGCCGAACCAGAAGACGCTGATCTGGGTCAGGACCTTGCCCTTGTCCGGGATGGGGTCGGGCAGGATGACGTCGAAGGCGCTCAGGCGATCGCTGGCCACGATGAGCAGATGCTCGCCCAGGTCGTAGATGTCGCGCACCTTGCCGCGACCGATGAGTTTTACGTCGGGCAGATTGGTTTGCAAAATTGCGCTCATGGCCTCTCTCCGCTCATGGGGTGCGTCGTCCCTGGGCCGCGCCGGTCAGAATTTCGCCGGGGGTGGTTGACGCGGGGTTTGTGGCGAGACTATGCTCTCATAATCCTGCGCGAATGGCCGCCCGGCATGCTCGCCGGCGCGGCGGGGAGGCCCGCGGGTCGCTCAGGTCCACGGCCGATTCATGCACCGCGCCGAACTTGCCCGCGGCCGGGTCTCCGGTCCGCCGGGGGATTTCACCCCCGGCTCCACCGGCTAAGCCTAGCATAAAGAACCAGAGGGAGAAACAGATGCTGCAGAAAATCACGGTTATCGGCGGCGGCAACGTCGGCGCCACCTGCGCCCAGCGCGCGGCCGAAAAAGAGCTGGCCGACGTCGTCCTGGTGGACGTGGTGGAGGGCATGCCCCAGGGCAAGGGCCTGGACCTCTGCGAGGCCGCGCCCATCGAGAAGCACGACGCCCGGGTGGTGGGCTCCAACGACTACAAGGCCACCGCGGGCAGCGACGTGATCATCGTCACCGCCGGCATCGCCAGGAAGCCCGGCATGAGCCGCGACGACCTGATCAAGACCAACGCCGGCATCGTGGACACCGTGGTCAAGGGCGCCGCCAAGGAGAGCCCCAACGCGGTCTTCATCATCGTCAGCAACCCCCTGGACGCCATGTGCCACGTGGCCCTGAAGGCCTGCGGCTTCCCCTCCCAGCGGGTCATCGGCATGGCCGGGGTGCTGGACTCCGCCCGCTTCCGTTACTTCATCGCCGAGGCCTTGGACGTGAGCGTGGAGAACTGCCACGCCTTCGTGCTGGGCGGCCACGGCGACACCATGGTGCCCCTGCCCCGGCTGTCCAACGTCAGCGGCGTGCCCCTGCCCGAGCTGCTGCCGGCCGACAAGATCGCCCAGCTCTGCCAGCGCACCGCCCAGGGCGGGGCCGAGATCGTCAGCCTGCTCAAAACCGGCAGCGCCTTCTACGCCCCGGCCTCGGCCGCGGTGGAGATGGCCGAGGCGGTGTTGAAGGACAAGAAAAAGGTCCTGCCCTGCGCGGCCTACCTCACCGGCCAGTACGGCTATAAGGACCTGTTCATCGGCGTGCCGACCAAGCTGGGCAAGGGCGGCGTGCTGGACGTGCTGGAGATCAAGCTGACCGCCGAGGAGAAGGCGGCCCTGGACAAGAGCGCCGACGCGGTGCGGGGCCTGGTCAAGGTCCTGGCCGACCTGGGCTTCTAGCCAGACCAGCGCCGAAAGAAATCAAGAGGCCCGCGGCCGATCGGTCGCGGGCCTCTCGTCGTTATGGAGAATGATCAGGGGGGATGTCCTCTAGCGCAGCACGCTGCGCGGGGGGTGATACCCGCCGGGCACCGCCTGGCAGGGGGCCACCAGGCAGCGCGGTCCCAGGATGGTGCCGGGGTTGGTGACCGAGTTGCAGCCGGTCTCGCAGCCGTCGCCCATGATGGCCCCGAACTTGCGCCGCTCGATGCTGTGCACGGTCTCGCCCAGTTTGACGCGGAAGGGCCGGTCCACGATCTTGAGGTTGGCCAGCTTGGTGCCCGCCCCCAGGTTGACCTCGCGGCCCAGGATGGAGTCGCCCAGGTAGGCGAAGTGCCCGGCCTTGGCCCCGTCCAGCATCACCGAGTTCTTGATCTCGGTGGTGTGGCCCACCACGCAGGCCGCGCCGATCAGGCAGCCGCCCCGCAGATAGGCCCCCTGGCGCACCTCGCTGTTGGGCCCGATGAAGCTGGGGCCCTTGAGCAGCGCCCCGGGCTCGATCACCGCCCCGGGCGCGATGTGGATCAGTTCGTCCATCAGGGCCGCGCCGGCGTGGACCACGCTGGCCCCGCTCACCTCGCGGCCCTGGAGCCGCAACTTGAGCTTGCCCTTGGTGGGGTCGCCGCCCAGCAGCTCGAAGCCGTCCTCGTAGATGCGGCCCTCCAGGATGACCACGGTGCGGGGCAGCACCTCGCCATGGCCGCGCAGGGGCGCGACGTTGGGACCGGCCTCCTCCACCATCTGGCGGGTGTAGGCCTCGATCTTGCCCAAAGCCTCCCAGACAAACTCCAGGCCCGCGAACAGGCCGGCGTGGGTGAGCCCCTCCAGGTTGAATAGATCCTTGGGTGCCAGCATGGGTCCCTCCCCGCCCGGCGGCCGGCCGGCCTACCAATAGCGCCGCACCGGGATGCCGGCCCGGTGCAGGTGGTCCTTGATCTGGGCCACGGTGTAGTGGCCGTAGTGGGTCATGGAGGCGATCAGGGCCGCGTCGGCCTGGCCCTGGGTCAGCACGTCCACCAGGTGCCTGGGCTCGCCGGCCCCGCCGCTGGCGATGACCGGGATGCTGACGTTGCGGCTGATCAGCCGGGTCAGGGTCAGCTCGTAGCCGGTCTGGGTGCCGTCGGCGTCGATGCTGTTGAGGCAGATCTCGCCCGCGCCCAGGTCCTGGGCCTGCTTGGCCCAGGCCAGGGCGTCCAGGCCCATGCGCTTGCGCCCGCCGTTGATCACCATCTCGTAGCCGCTGGGGATCTCCAGATCGGAAGAGCGTCGTGTAGGGAAAGAGTGTAGATCTCGGTGGTCG
>CALERA010000322.1 GCA_937908275.1 uncultured Desulfarculaceae bacterium
CAATGGCAGAGAAGTCCAACACTTGGAGGAGCGCGTGCCGGACGCCAGGCGCTGGGTGGGCAATCGCGCGCCGCCAAACCCGGTTTGGCCTCCGCCCCGGCTTGACGCCCCCGCCCCGGGCGGCTATATAGCCTTGAACCCTCACCCCCGACCGGAGCCCCTCCGGAGCGTGGACCGGACCTGGCCCATGAACCCCGCCCTGGCGATCTACAACCTGGCCGGATGCGCCGCCGCCGCCCTGGCCCTGCCCGTGGCCCGCCTGGGCCTGGGTCTGGCCGGCCGTTGGGACCAGATCGGCCCTCGCCTGGGCATCGCCCGCGCCCTGGCCCCGGCCGGCCCCGGCCCCCGGGTCTGGCTGCAGGCGGTGAGCGTGGGCGAGGTCGGCGTGGCGGCGGTGGTGGCCGAGGAACTGCGCAAGCTGCTGCCCCGCCTGGATTTGACCATCAGCAGCAGCACCCCCAAGGGCCTGGAGCGGGCCCGGGCCGAGCTGGGGCTCAGCGCCCGGGTGGCGCCCTTTCCCCTGGACCTGCCCTGGCCGGTGCTGGCCAGCGCCGCCAAGCTGCGGCCCCAGGTCTTCGCCTGCCTGGAGACCGAGATCTGGCCCCAACTGCTGTGGTGGCTGGAGCGCCGGGGGGCCAGCCTGCTGATGCTCAACGGCCGCCTTTCGCCCCGCAGCTTCCCCCGCTACCAGAAGGCCAAGCCCCTGATCGGCCCCACCCTGGCCCGCTTCAAGGTGCTGTCCATGATCGGGCCGGAGGACGCCCGGCGGGCGGTGGCCCTGGGCGCGCCCGCGGATCGGGTGCGGGTGGATGGCAACGCCAAGTACGCGGGACTTCTGGACAAGGCCCGACCGGAGCTGGCGGCCCAGGCCGGGGAGCGCCTGGCCCTGGGCGAGGCCCCGCTGTTGGTGGCCGGCTCGGTGCGCAGCGGCGAGGAGGCCCCGGTCCTGGAGGCCTTCGCCCGAGTGCGGGAGACCCACCCCCGGGCGGTGCTGGCCGCCGCCCCCCGCCACGTGGAAAAGGCCGGCCGCTGGCTGGCCGAGGCCCAGCGCCGGGGTCTGGCGGCCTACCTCTGGAGCGGCCTGGACCCCGCCCACCCCCGCCCGGCCGCCTGCCAGGTGGTGGTCATCGACGCCATGGGGGCCTTGATGGGGCTCTACGGCCTCTGCCAGGGGGCCTTTATCGGGGCCAGTCTGGTGCGCCTGGGCGGCCAGAACCCCATGGAGCCGGCGGCCTGGGGCGCGCCCTGCTGCTATGGCCCCTCAATGGAGGATTTCGCCGACGCGGCCGAGGCCCTGGAGCAGGCCGGGGCCGCCCGCCGGGTGGACGGGGCCGGGGGCCTGGCCGCCTTTTGGGGCGACTGCCTCTTGGCCCCGGGGGTGGCCCAGGCCAACGGAGCGGCCGGCCGCCAGGTGGTGGCCCGCTGGTCCGGGGCGGCCCGGGCCGCGGCCGAGCTGATCGCCCTGGAGCTGGACCGCCGGGGGGACCTGTCATGAGCGCCCGGTTGGCCCCTCCCCCCGCCCCGCCCCGGGTCAGCCAGGCCGCCCTGGCCCGATTGGAGGCCACGCTTTCGCCCCAGGCCCGGGAGGACCTCAAGGCCGCGGCCCGCATCTGGCAAAAGGTCAAGGAGCGCGGCGGCCGGGTGGTGGTGGCCACCGGCTCCGGCCCCAACCTGCACGAGGGCGTCACCACCCTGGTGGCGGCCCTGGTCACGGCCGGGCTGGTGGACGGCGTCCTGACCAGCAGCGCGGTGGCCGGCCACGAGATGGCCGGGGCCCTGGAGCGGGTGAAACGGGTGGACGGCCGCCGTCTGGGCCTGCCCGAGGCGGTGCTGCCGGCCGACGGCAAGCTGGAGGTCTCGCTGCTCTCCCCGGCCGGCCTGGAGGCCATCGCCCGCCAGATGCCCCTGGACCAGGACCACTACCGCCGTCTGCTCACCGCGCCGGGACATGAAATCACCAAGGTTGCCGGCAACCTGGCCTATCCCACCGGCCTGTGGGTGGAGCGGGCCGCCCGCCGCCTGGAGCCCCTGGCCAAGGCCGCCGGCCAGCCCCTGGAGGCCATGGCGGGCCTGGGCTGCGATCCCCTGACCATGCTGGGGGCCTGCGCCCGGCGGGGCGCGCCCTGCCTGGTCAGCGTGCCCCAGTTGGTGGGCGGGGGCCAGGTGGGCCTGGCCATCGGCGACAGCGTCAGCCTCAGCCAGCGTTCGGCCCGGGTGGCGGATCTGCTGGCCTCGGCCGACCTGATCATCGAGAGCGGCCTGGCCCTGGCCCAGGAGATCCATGACGGCCCCTTCGAGCTCTTCACCGGCCACGGCCTCTGGGCCCGGCACGAGGGCCTGACCACCTTCAGCCTGCGCGACAAGGCCGTGGTGCGCATCGACCTAGACCCCAGTCTGCGCCGGGCCTGGACCGCCCAGCGCCAGGCCGGCGAGGTGGCCCGCACCATCGACCAGGGCCTGCCCAAGGCCACCAGCCTGGGCCTGCCCTGGCGGATGGAAATGAGCGGATTCGCCCGCCTTCCCGGGGCCTTGCCCGTGGAGGCCGACCTGGGGGCGGCCTGGCCGGTGCTGGCGGGCCGGGTGGTCAAAAGCCTGGGTGTCAAACCAGGGTTTATGTGCTACAAACAGGGTACGGAGTTGGGCGAGGGGTTGCGCCGCTTCATCGTGGAGAACGTGCGCGCCCTGGATTACTCCTGCGTGGTGCAGGCGCTCAAGGAAGCCCACTCCGATTAGCGGGCGGTTGAAAACCGCCCCGCGCGGGCCAGGGATGGCCCGCCGAAAAGCTTGGCCTTGCCCCAAGGCCAAGCTTTTCGCCAGGTTGCCAACATTCACTTTTGGCAACCTGGGTTGAAAAAGGCCATGGAGGGGCTTTTTCAACTTGATATTAAGCCTGGGAGCCCCCGTCGGGACGCCCGGGTTTTGGTGCGCGCCAGCGGCCCACCAGACCCGCCCGGCGCTCAACCAACCGCGATTCTTTACATTTTCGTAGGCGACCGCCCGCCGGTCCGCCCGGGAAAGAGCCCGCCGCATGACCCGCCGCGCCCTGTTGGCCCTGGAAGA
>CALERA010000323.1 GCA_937908275.1 uncultured Desulfarculaceae bacterium
TGATGGCGAAGCTGTTCAGGTACTCCTCGGGCTTGGCCGGGTCGAAGGTCTTGCTCAGGATGGTGTGGGTCTTGTAGCTGGCGCTGGGGGCCTGGTAGCCGCCCTCGGCCATGATCCTGCCGCAGTCGGCGGCCAGGAAGACCTGCTCGGCCACGGTCTTGTAGTCCACCTCGCCGTTGATGTAGCCCCAGCGCTTCATCTGGGTCAGGATCCAGACCGCCATGGAGTTCCAGGGGAAGGGATCGAAATCAATGCGGTCCGGGGCGTTGACGGTGTTGCCCTTGCCGTCGGGGAAGACGCCGGTCAACACCTGCTCCACCACCTCGGGCGGCTGGTTCAGGTAGTTGCGGGGGCTGATGGCCTGGGCGATCTCCTTGCGGTTCCCGGCCTGGTGGGCGTAGTGGGTGGCGTCCACGATGGACTTGAAGACCGCCTTGAAGGTGTTGGGCATGGTGGTGGCGAATTCCTTGGAGGCGGCGAAGGCGCAGCAGGGATGGCCCGGCCAGATGTCGCGGGTCAGCATGTAGATGTAGCCCACGCCCTCGTAGACCGCGCGCTGGTTGAAGGGGTCCGGGGCCAGGTAGCCGTCCACGTTGCCGGCCTTGAGGTTGGCCACCATCTCCGGCGGCGGCACCACCCGGATCTTGACGTCCTTGTCCGGGTCCACCCCGCCCTCGGCCAGGTAGTAGCGCAGCAGGAAGTTGTGCATCGAATAGTCGAAGGGCACGCAGAAGGTGAAGCCCTTCATGTCCTGGGGGCCCTTGACGTCCTTGTGCTTGGTGGCCAGGGTGATGGCCTGGCCGTTGATGTTCTCCACCGCCGGCATGTAGAAGGGCTCGGCCTTGGAGCCGGCCCCCAGGGTCAGGGCCAGGGGCATGGGCGAGAGCATGTGGGCGCAGTCCACCTGCTTGGAGACCGCCCAGTCGCGGATCATGGCCCAGCCGGCGGCCTTGACCACCCGGGTGCCCTCCAGGCCGTGCTTGGCGTAGAAGCCCATGGGGTCGGCCATGATGATGGGGGTGGCGCAGGTGATGGGGATGAAGCCGACCTTGAGGTCTTTTTTCTCCAGCGGGCCGCCGGGGTCCTTGGCCCAGGCCTTGGCCTTATCCAGGGGGAAGACGCTGCTGATGGCCGCCAGGGCGGTGGAGGCCCCCACCATCTGCATGAAGCGCCGGCGGCTGAAGTCGTTGCCCCCGAAGATGGCCCGCACCACGCTGTTTTCCACGGCGCGGTCCATGGCCTCCTCGGTGTTGGTCACCGGCCGGGACTCGAATTTGGCGGTTTGGCCCGCGCCGTCGTGCAGCAGGGACACCCCGGGGTCGAAGGGATCGCCCAGGCTCTTGACGTTGCTGGTCAGGGATGGCTTGTCGTCCTTGCGGTCCATGGTCGCTCTCCGGTTGGGTTCGGCCTCCCCCCTGGGCCGCCGCCGGTCCCGCCCCAGCGGGCCGGACGGTAGGGTTGCTTCTCACCGGCCGGGAAACGGCCGGTCGGATGCCGATGCCGGGCAGGCGGTGCGACAGGGAACCCGCCGCCGGGCGGAACGGCCCGGGCGGCGGGCGTCGCTCACCATTTTTTGTAGGGCAGGAACTTGCCGTTGTAGGTGATGACCACCCGGTCGCCCTTGGGGTCCTCCTCCTTGGCGATCTCCACCTTGAAATCGATGGCGCTCATGATGCCGTCACCGAACATTTCGTGGATGATCTCCTTGAAGGTGGTGCCATAGACCTGGGTGATCTCGTGGAAGCGGTAGATCAGGGGGTCGGCCACCACCGCGGCGTCCAGGGAGCCCTTCAGGGGGCACTCTGACAGCAGCGCCGCGGCCTCCGCCGGCAGGCCCAGGACCTGGCCGGCTTTTTGGGCCTGCTCGGGGCTCAGGCTGTTCTGACCCAGCAGGGCCGAGGTCACGAAGACCTTGTGGCTGCCCACCGCGGCCGCGATGGTCTCCCAGGTCAGTTTCTTTTCGCGTTTGGCGGCCAGGATCAGCTCGGTGACTTCCTTGCGCGTCATGTCCTTCCCTCTGGTTTGCGGTTGCCTGGATCCCCCCTGCTGTATTGGCCCCTGATATGGCAACAACCGTGCCGATAGCGGTGATTGTGGGTTAACAGGCTTATATCGTGGCAAATACCAGGTAACTGCCGCGCGAGGCGATCTGGCGGATAATGCACAAAAGATACATATCGGTAATACAAAAAAAGTAAAACTACCATTGAGAATGTTTAAAGTGGAATTGGTACAAATACGTAGTTGATGGCTCGGGTAAAATGAATAGATTGGCTGGCGGGAAATCGGCGCGGCCCGGACGCCCGGTGGACCGGGCCGGCGGTGGCATTTTCTATAATGCGATACCCCAGCCAAACATGCGGAATAGCTTGTACTGAGTGACGTTCAAGGTTACATTGTAGCCACTCGACCTCCCTAGGGGAGGCGATTGACCTAACCCCCAAGGCTTATGGAGTCCTCATGTCCCGGCATTTCGACCAGTTCAAAGGCACCGATCGTTACATCGTCTCCCCCGCCCTGCGCGACGTGGTGAACG
The DNA here is from genome assembly GCA_937908275.1 of uncultured Desulfarculaceae bacterium. Lineage (GTDB taxonomy): Bacteria > Desulfobacterota > Desulfarculia > Desulfarculales > Desulfarculaceae > JACRDC01. Next base: position 2,537 of record CALERA010000323.1, read on the forward strand.
TGTCCATCAGCCTGGGCCGCCCGTTGTTGGTGAAGGGCGAGCCCGGCACCGGCAAGACCCTGCTGGCCCACAACATCGCGCGGGGCCTGAACAAGGAGCTCTTGATCTGGAACGTCAAGTCCACCACCAAGGCCAAGGACGGACTCTATGTCTATGACACCGTCCAGCGCCTCAACGACAGCCGCTTCGGCACCGGCGACGTCAGCGACATCAAGCGCTACATCCACCTGGGACAGCTTGGCCGCTCCTTCACCGCCCCGGAGCAGGTGGTGCTGTTGATCGACGAGGTGGACAAGGCCGACCTGGAGTTCCCCAACGACCTGCTCAACGAGCTGGACGAGATGAGCTTCTTCATTCCCGAGACCGAGGAGACCATCGAGGCCCGGCAGCGGCCCATCGTGATCATCACCTCCAACTCGGAAAAGGAGCTGCCCGACGCCTTCCTGCGCCGTTGTGTCTTCCACTACATCGACTTCCCGGACCAGACCCTGATGCAGGACATCGTGCACGTGCACTTCCCCAACCTGGAGAAGCGCCTGCTCAAGGAGGTCCTGACCCGTTTCTATTGGCTGCGCGAGGTGGAAGGTTTCCGCAAGAAGCCCTCCACCAGCGAGCTGCTGGACTGGATCGCGGCCTTGATCGCCGGCGGCATCGAGCCGGAGAAGGTGGCCAAGGAGCTGCCCTTTGCCGGAGCCCTGATCAAGAAGGAACAGGACGTGGAGCTGTTGCAGGCCGCCCTGGAGCGCGGCGGCAAGGGTCCCGGCCTGGGCCTGAGGAGTCGTTACTAGCGCTACTTGGCGCGTGCCTGCCCCCCAGTTAGCGAGGACGTCATGACCACGCAGAAGACCCGTCGGAAAACCTTGAGTCTGAAAACCCAGATCATGTTCTTCCCGGTCCTGTTCTTGCTGGGTTACGGCATCTTCGTCGTGGCCAGCTACCTCTTCGACGCCTCCCTGCGCAGCAGCGTGGTGCTGCCCAGCATGGAGCGCCAGATCCTGGAGGACCACAAGACGGCCCTCAAGGCCCTGGTGGAGGCCGAGGCCGGCGCCCTGGGCGAGGCGGTCAAGGGCCTGGGGGCCCGCGAGGAAAAGGCTTCCGCCATCATCAAGCAGACCGACCCCATCCGCTTCTTCGACGATAATTCCGGCTACTTCTTCACCTACGACCTGGCCGGGGTGCGGATCAACGTGCCCACCAACAAGAGCGGCAACGGCAAGAACCTGATCGACCTCAAGGACCAGAAGGGCAACGCCTTCGTGGCCGACTTCGTAAAGGCGGCCAAGGCCGGCGGCGGGTTCGTGGAGTACTTTTTCGAGAAACCGGGCAAGGGCATCCAGCCCAAGTTGAGCTACATCAAGCTGGTGCCGGGCACCGACATCCTGGTGGGCACCGGGGTCTACATCGACAACGTGCAGGAGGAAAGCGCCCGGCTGATGCAGCGCCTGGCCGAGGCCGACCAGGGCCTGGTGCTCTATAAGATCCTGCTCTTCGGCGCGATCCTGCTGGCGGTCTTCGTGATCAGCTTCCTCATCGCCCGCCGGGTGACCGGCTCGGCCCAGCGGGTCATCGACGGCCTGAGCGCTGCGGCCGGCCAGGTTTCCGACGCCTCGCAGCATGTCTCCAGCAACAGCCACCGGCTCTCGGAAGGGGCATCCGAGCAGGCCTCGTCCCTGGAGGAGACCTCCTCGGCCCTGGAGGAGCTGTCGGCCATGACCCGCCAGAACGCCAACAACGCCGGCGAGGCCAACACCCTGGCCACCGAGTCCGGCCGGGTGATGGAGCAGGCCGAGGGCAGCATGCGCGAGCTGACCGGCTCCATGGGCGAGATCAGCCGCTCCAGCGAGCAGATCAGCAAGATCATCAAGACCATCGACGAGATCGCCTTCCAGACCAACCTCCTGGCCCTGAACGCCGCGGTGGAGGCGGCCCGGGCGGGCGAGGCCGGGGCTGGTTTCGCGGTGGTGGCCGAGGAGGTGCGCAATCTGGCCATGCGGGCCGGCGAGGCGGCCAAGAACACCGCCGACCTGATCGAGGACACCGTGCGCCGGATCAAGGCTGGCGACGAGCTGGTGGGACGCACCAACACCGCCTTCGCGGAACTTGCGCAGAACTCGCGTAAGGTCGCGGAACTGGTGGGCGAAATCGCGGCGGCCAGCTCGGAGCAATCCCAGGGCATCGACCAGGTGAACCGGGCGGTGGCCGACATGGACAAGGTGGTGCAGCAGAACGCGGCCACGGCCGAGGAATCGGCCGCCTCCTCCGAGCAGATGAACGGCCAGGCCCAGCGCCTGCACCAGTTCGTGGGCGAGTTGGTGGCCCTGATGGGCAGCCGGAACAACCACCAGGGCGCGTTCTCGGCGGCCAAGGCGGCCCGGGCGTCCGGCCCGGCCTCGCGCCCCGCGCCCCAGCCCGCCATCAAGGTCCAGAACCTGCTGGCCCCGAAGAACGCGGCCCCGGCCAAGCCGGCCGGCGGCAAGACCCCCCAGCAGCTCATCCCCCTGGATGACGGCGATTTCAAGGACTTCTAGACCGGGGGCGGCCCCGGACAGGTGAGGCAACGTGTTCCTGGATTTCTTCTACACCCTGCGCCAGCTCAAGGTGCCGGTTTCGGTCACCGAGTGGATGACCCTGATGGACGCCCTGGGCCGGGGCCACGCCCAGTCCAGCCTGACCAGCTTTTATTACCTGGCCCGGGCCATCCTGGTGAAATCAGAAGCCTTCTATGACCAGTACGACCAGGCCTTCGCCCATGTCTTCCGCAACGCCGAGTTGCCGACCGACATCCGCGACGACATCCTGCAATGGCTGGAGGACCCCATCAACCAGCTCCAGTTGCCCCCGGAGGAACTGGAGAAGCTCAAGCGCTGGGACCTGGACAAGCTGCGCGAGGAGTTGGAAAAACGCATGCAGGAGCAGACCGAGCGCCACGACGGGGGCGGGCGCTGGGTCGGCACCGGGGGCACCAGCCCCTTTGGCCACTCCGGGGCCCACCCCGCCGGCATCCGCATCGGCGGCGCCGGCGGCGGGGGCCACGCCATCCAGATCGCCTCCAAGCGGCTGTTCCGCAACTACCGCACCGACGTGACCCTGGACGTGCGCCAGCTCAAGATCGCGCTGAAAAAGCTGCGTCAGTTCGCCAAGGAAGGCCCGGAGGACGAGCTGGACATTGACCTGACCATCGACAAGACCTGCCGCGAGGCGGGCGAGATCGAGCTGGTCTTCACCCGGGCGCGCAAGAACAAGGTCAAGGTGCTGCTGTTGATGGACTCCGGCGGGTCCATGACCCCCTACGCCCGCCTGGTGGACCGGCTGTTCTCGGCCGCCCACCAGATGAGCCACTTCCGCGACTTCCAGGCCTACTACTTCCACAACTGCATCTATCAGGATGTCTACAAGGACATCTACGTCAACGAGGCCGAGCCCACGGCGGGGCTATTGAAGAACCTGGAAGGCGACTACAAGGTGATCCTGGTGGGCGACGCCTACATGGCGCCCTCGGAGCTGTTCAGCGCCGGCGGGGCCATCGACTACTTCTACCACAACGACACCCCGGGCCTGGAATGGCTGCGGCGCTTCGCCGACCACTTCCGCTATTGCGTCTGGCTGAACCCGCTGCCCCAGCGGGCCTGGATCCACCCCACCATCCGCACCATCAGCCAGACCTTCCCCATGTTCCCGCTGACCCTGGACGGGGTGGAGGACGCGGTGAAGGCCTTGATGGTGAGGCACTAGCAGGAATTGGGGTCACCAAGCCAAAAGGGCGTGATGCAAATCATGCCTTTTCATTTGGGTCGGAAATGAACCTATGGCGTGGAGTCTGAGTGCCAGTCTGATTGGCCAGGAGGCGGACTGATGTGCGCTGACGGTTCCCAATTGAAACGTCCCCGCCAACCCATGCCGGCCTTGGTGGCCCAAGCCCTTAAGGAGCGTGGCCTTCTGACGGCCTATCAGGCCCGGCCGGCCTACCAGCAAAACGACTACCTCGGCTGGATCATGCAGGCCAAGCGTTCGGAAACCAAGGGAAAGCGCCTGCACCAGATGCTGGATGAGCTGGAGCGGGGCGGGGTGTACATGAATATGGAGCATCCGCCCTCGCGCAAGGGGTAGGAGACGAGCGGGAAGGGCAAGGGACGAGGACGGCTGGCTTTCCGTAGGTGGAAAGCCATGGATTTTCGGAGTGTTGTTCCACTGGCATTGCGAGGAGCGAAGCGACGCGGCAATCTCGTTATTCCTGGGTCAGGTCCGGAAAAGAAAGTCAAGAGGTTGCGTTGCTGCGCTCGCAATGACAAAGATGAAGGGGCGGGGATGAACCCCGCCCCTTGCGAAGAGCGCACCCAGCCATTCATGCTGGCCCCTGGATTTTACCCACCAAATTGAGACCGACGCGCGGAGGCGAACCCTGAGGCCCGCCGCTCCCGCCGCTTCTGGCGCCCCTACATCACCGCCTGGACGCTGGTGACGCCGGGGAGCCTGGCCTTGAGGGTCTTCTCGATGACGTTGTGCAGGGTCGCGCCAGCGGCCTTGCAGCCCTGGCAGGCCCCGGTCAGGCGCACCAGGACCACGCCCTTGTCGTTGACCCCCAGCAATTCCACGTCCCCGCCGTGCTTTTGCAGCTCCGGCCGGGCCAGGGCCAGGGCGGTCATCACTTCCTCGCGGGTGGGGGCCGCCATGCCTACACCTCCAGTTCGGGACGGGTTTCCCGGAGCCGGTCCAGGACCTTGGCCGCCAGGTCACGATAGGCCTGGGCCGTGGGCTGGTCGGTCTCGATGATCGGCGCGCCGGCGTCCATGGCCGCGCGCACCTGCGCGTCCAGGGGCACCTCGCCCAGGAAGGGCACGCCCAGCTTGGCGCTCAGGGGGGCCACCGAGCCGTGGCCGAAGATCTCATGCCGCCCGCCGCAGTCCGGGCAGACGAAATAGCTCATGTTCTCCACGATGCCCAGCACCGGCGCGCCGGTGTGGTTGAACATGTCCACCGCCTTGATGGCGTCCACCAGGGCCACGTCCTGGGGGGTGGTGACCACCACCGCGCCGGCCACCGGCACCTCCTGGGCCATGGTGATCTGCACGTCGCCGGTGCCCGGAGGCAGGTCCAGCACCAGGATGTCCAGGGGCTCCCAGGCCACCTCCTGCAACAGCTGCTTGACCGCCTTCATCAGGATGGGGCCGCGCCAGATCAGGGCCTTGTCCGCGCCGACCATGAAGCCGATGGAGAGCACCTTGACCCCGTGGGCCACCACCGGGGCGATGCGGCCGTCGCCGTTGTCGCTGGGCTGGGCGCCGGTGATGCCCAGCATCAGGGGCACCGAGGGGCCGTAGAGGTCCAGGTCCAGCAGGCCCACCTTGAGGCCCAGGCGGGACAGGCCCAGGGCCAGGTTCACGGCCACGGTGGACTTGCCCACCCCGCCCTTGCCCGAGGCCACCGGCACCACGGCCTTGACCCCGTCGATGGGCTTGGGACCGCTGGGGGCCTTGGGCTGGGGCGGCTCGGGCAGGTCCAGCTCCAGCTCCTGGACCCCGGGGAGCTGGGACACCGCCGCGGCGATGTCGTTTTCCAGCTGCTCGCGGACCTCCGGCGGGGCGGCCAGGGCGCGCAGGCGGATGATGGCCTTGCCGCCCTCCAGGCGGGCCTCGATCACCAGGTTCATGGTCAGGATGTCGGCGTCGAACCCGGGGTAGGGGATGGACTTCAGGGCGGCCTGGAACAGGTCCTGGATCACGGGCTGGGTGTCTTTGGGGCTCATGGTTGCTCCTGGAATAAGGCGGCCGACAGCGGGAGCGATCCCGTCAGGGCGGCCGCGAACTGTGGCTTGATGGACATGACAATAATAAGGCCAAATCCCGGCCGCGCCACCCCTATTCGGTTTTTGGCCCGGGTGGGGAAAATCAGGCCAGAAGCTCCAGGAAGGCCTCCAGGCGCAGGCGGGTGCGGCCGTCCACCGGGCCGGGCTGGTTGCCCTCCAGGGTCAGGATGGGCAGATCCAGGCGCTGTTTGAGGGCCAGGTCCTGCATCTGGCGGTAGCAGAAGGTCTGGGTGTAGTGGATCAGGCCGTCCAGGCGGCGGCGGCGGACCTCCCGGGCGATGGCCTCCAGGCGGTGGAAGACATCGTAGGGGTAGGTGTAGCGCCGGTATTGCGCGGCCAGATCGTCTTCCGGGCCGCTGAGGGGCGGCAGCATGGCGAACTGGTGGGGCACCTCGTTGTAGACCACCGCCGCGCCCAGGTCGGCCAGGGTCTGGTGCAGGCCGTCGATGATGGTGGGCACCCCCAGGACGCCCAGGCGGGGGCCGGCCGGGGCCAGGGGGCGGGCCTCGGCTTGGGCCAGGAAGGCCCGCAGACGGGCGTGGAAGTCCAGGGGATCGCCATCGAAATCGCTGCTGCTCACCAGCCAGAGGTGGTTCTCGGCCCCGCTGACCTGGCCGCCACGCCAGGTGAGCTGGTCCAGGCGCTCCAGGTCCTGGCGCAGGGGGACCAACTCACGGCGGATCGCCTCGGCGCGAGATAAATCCGCGCCCAGGTCTTGGGCCAGGCGGTCCAGGGCCCGGACCAGGTCGGCATGGTCACGGCCGTGGGGATAGGCAAAGGGCGCCACCCGGCGGCCGGCCAGGTGCAACAGCTCCATCAGGGCGTGGGTGTTGGAGCAATCGCCCTGGGTGACGCCGATGACGGTTTCCACCTCGGGATGGGCCATCAGCCAGGCGTAGATGCCCTTGATCCAGGCGCAGAGGGTGGCGGGCAGGCCCATTTCCTCGGCCCGGTGGACCAGGCCGGCCGGATCGGGATCGGTGATGAAGCGGTTGTTGAGGTCCACCGGGGTCAGACCGGCGGCCAGGACAATCTCCAGGGGCACGGTGGTGGTCAGGCCGACCGAGCTAGAGCCCAAAGCTATGACTTGCGGCAAAGGCATGGCCCTATGATAATGGCGGGAAGGGCATTTCGCACCTGGAGGCTAGAGATGTCGAAACGGAAAAATCGGGCGGGGTTGGCCCTGGTCTTGATCCTGGTCCTGGCGCTGGCGGGCGCGGCCCTGGCGGCCGACGCGGTGGCCGGGCGCTGGAAACACCCCGACGGCACGGTGATGGAATTCAGCGGCGATGGCACCTTGTTGATCAAGGCCAAGCCGGAGGCCGAGGCGGCCCGGATGTACTACACCATCGAGGGCAACAACATCCTGACCCTGGTGCGGGAGGACAACACCACGATGTCCATGCGTTTCCGGGTTTCGGGCGACAAGAAGCGCCTGACCCTGACCTCGCTGGACGGCGACGCCGGGGAAAAGGTGCAGCCCGAGGTGCTGGAGCGGCTGAACTAGGCCGCCTTTACCCGCCCCTAAAACCCGGTCGGGAGCCTGCCCCAAGCTTCCCCCCACCCCTCGCCTTTTTAGGAGGGGGTGTGGGGGAACCCTTTTTCGGCACGCAAAAGGGCTCCCCCACTCTTCATCTTTAGTGCCCGTGAGCGGCCGAGGGCTTGATCCGGGCGCGGGCGTCCACGGCCAGGGCCCCGCCGGGGCCGGCCAGGACCGGGTTCAGGTCCAGCTCCAGCAGTTCGGGCAGGGCGGCCATGAGGTTGGCCACCCGCATGATGACCTGGAGCAGGGCCGGGCGGTTGACCGGGGGGCGATCGCGGAAGCCCTTCAGCAGGGCCGCGCCGCGCAGACCGTCCAGCATCTGGCCGGCCTCGGCGTCGCTGACCGGGGCCAGGCGCAGGCGCACGTCCTTCAGGGCCTCGGCGGTGACGCCGCCCAGGCCGAAGAGGACCACCGCGCCGAAGCTGGGGTCCTGCTTGCCGCCCACGATGACCTCGCCGCCGCCGCTGATCATGCGCATCACCACCAGCCGGTTGAGCTTCAGGCGGGTCAGCAGGTCGCCGGCGGCCTGGCGGACCGCCTGGGCGTCCTGGAGGTTCAGGACCACGCCGCCGGCCTCGGTCTTGTGGCTCACCTGCGCGCCCACGGCCTTGAGCACCACCGGATAACCCAACTGCTCGGCGGCCTGGGCCGCCTCGTCGGCGTCGCCCACCACCAGGAAGGGGGCCACCGGCACCCCGGCGGCGTCGATCAGGTGCAGGGCCTCGGGCAGCTCCAGGGAGCCGTCGGGCAGGGCGGCCTTCAATATCTGACGGGCGCGGTTGACATCAAAGGCGGCGGCGCAGGCCAGGGCGTCGGGCTGGGGCTTGCCCCCGGCCCGGGCGGCGGCGTCCAGGGCCATGACCGCCTCTTCCGGGGCGGCGTAGAAGGGCACCCCGGCCATGGCCTGGGCGATGGCCATCTCCTGGGGCGAGGCCAGGACCACCGGGGCCACCGGCTTGCCGTATTGGCGCGACAACTCGCCCACGTGGCGCAGGAACTCGCGGCTGGGCTCGCACTCGTTGCCCCGGAAGCCGTGGATCAGCACCACCGCGTCCACGTTGTCCAGGGCCAGGGCCCCGCGCACGATCTCGACGTAGAGCTCGAACTGGAACAGGTCGCCCAGGTCCAGGGGGTTCTGGAGCTTGATCACCGAGGCCCGGGTGGCCTGGGAGATGGGGTCCAGGTAGCTGCGGGGCAGTTCGGGCAGTTGCATGTCGTAGCGCGAGGCGGCGTCGGCCGCCACCACGGCGTGGCCGCCGGAGCGGCTGATGATCGCCAGGCGGCGGCCCTTGGGCCGGGGCTGGCCCAGGATTTTCATGATGGCCAGGCATTCGTTGATGGTGTGGGCCCGGATGGCGCCGGCCTGGGCCAGGGCCTCCTCCACCAGCAGGTCGTCGTTGGCCAGGGCGGTGGTGTGGCTGTGGGCGATCTTGTTGCTCAAGGGCGCGATGTTGGACTTGTGGATCACCACCGGTTTGTCGCTGGACCGGATCAGGTCGCAGAGCTTGCGGCCGTCGACGATGGACTCCAGGTAGAGCAGGACCATGGTGGTGTGGGGGTCGGCCAGGAAATAGGCCAGGAGGTCCTCTTCGTTGACGTTCAGCTTGTTGCCCACGCTGGCGAAATTGGCGATGCCGATGCCCTCGTCGGCCGAGCGTATCAGATAGGTCAGCCCGATGCCGCCGGACTGCATGATCAGGGACAGGCCGCCCTTGGGCACCCCGGAGTCCATCACCGGGAAGGGCACCGCCAGGCCGGAGTGGGCGCAGATGACCCCGATGCAGTTGGGGCCGATGAAGCGCATGTCGTACTTCTTGGCCGTGGCCAGCATGGCGGCTTCCAGGTCGCCCTTGGCGCTGTCCAGCTCCGAGAAGCCCCCGGTCTCCACCACCACCCGCTTGATGCCCTTCTCGCCGCAGGCCTCCATCAGGCCCGGCACCGTGGCGGCCGGGGTGAGGATGGCGGCCAGGTCCGGGACCTCGGGCAGCTCGCGCACGTCGCTGTAGATCTTCTGGCCATAAAGCTCGCCCCCGCGCGGGGCGACATAGTGGACCGGACCCTGGAAACCGAAAAGGCCCAGGTTGTCCACGATATTGCGCGCCATGTTGCCCGGCCGGGGCGAGACTCCGATCACGGCCACGGAGCGGGGATAGAAGAAGCCTTGCATGAGTGACCTCTCTGCTCAGGGTTGGGTGCGGCGCAGGGCCGGTTTCAGTTCAGGACGTGGAAGCGCATCTGGGGAAGCTCCAGACAGGTCAGGTGGTTGCCGTAGACCGCGCCGGTGTCGATGCCGATGCGGCCGGGCTTGACCAGGGGCTGGTCCTGGGGCGTGTGACCGAAGATCACGGTCTTGCCGAAGTCCGCCCCGCTGTGGATGAACTCGTGGCGGATCCAGAGCAGGTCCGCCTCGTCCTGTTGCTCCAGGGGCAGGCCGGGGCGCAGCCCGGCGTGCACGAAGATGTAATCCTCGGTCTGGTGAAAGAGGGGCATGGCCCGGATGAAGGCCAGATGGGCGGCGGGCAGGTCGGCGATGCGCTCCGGGGAGAGTCCATAGGAGGCCAGGGTCTCGCGCCCGCCGTTGTTCAGGAACAGGGGCACCCGGTGACCCTCCAGCGCGTCCAGGAGCATGCGCTCGTGATTGCCCAGCAGGAAGACGGTGTCGGGCCGCCGGCGGGCCAGGTCCAGCAGGCGCTCCATGACCTGTCTGGCCTGGGGGCCGCGGTCGATGTAGTCGCCCAAAAAGACCAGGCGCAAGGGCTCGGGCAAACCCGGCGTCAATTCGTCCAGCACTTTCTGCAACAGATCATAGCGGGCGTGCAGGTCGCCCACGGCCAGGATGTGCTCCTTGTCAGCCATGGCTTTCTACTATTTCACCGTAGGGGATGGGTGTCAAGCTGAACTATGAATCACAATTCATGACGCACCTCCCGCCGGACCGGGGTCCGGCGGGGGTGGGGGAAGGCTATTTCAGGTTGCCCAGCAGGAGCTCGGGCAAAAAGAGGCTGATCTGGGGCACGAAGGTGATGAGCATGATGCAGGCGAAGAGCACCAGCAGGAAGGGACCCACCGCGGCCGAGACCCGGGTCAGGGACTGGCCGCTCATGCCCATGGAGACGAAGAGGTTGAGCCCGAAGGGCGGGGTGAGGAAGCCGAACTCGATCATCAGCACCATGAAGATGCCGTAGTGGATCAGGTCGATGTTGAAGCGGGCCAGGGTCTCGACGAACAGGGGCGAGAGCACGATCATGGCCGAGACCGCGTCCATCACCGCGCCGGTGACCAGGAAGAAGGCCGTGACCAGGATCAGGAACATCCACCAGGAATCGACCACCTGCATGATGTGGTCGGCCACCAGGCCCGGCAGTTGCTCGGCGGTGAGCAGCCAGACGAAGGTCATGGCGCAGGCCAGGATGAACAGCAGGCAGGAGCTGAGGATGGCCGAGTCGCGGCAGACCTTGAACAGCTTGGCCAGGGTCAGCTCCTTGTAGATCAAAAACTCCACCGCCAGGGCGTAGACCACGCTCACCGCCGCGGCCTCGGTGGGGGTGAAGACCCCGCTGTAGATGCCGCCCAGCACGATCACCGGCAGCAAGAGGGCCCAGACGCCGTCCTTGAGGATGGTCAGGGCTTCCTTGCGGCTGTAGGAGCGCTCGCTGCGCCAATCGTAGCGCCGGGAGAGGAAGGCGGTGTAGCCCATCAGGGCGGCCCCGATCATGAGGCCCGGCACCACTCCGGCCATGAACAGCTTGGCCACCGAGACGTTCATCACCAGGCAGTAGAGGATCATGGGGATCGAGGGCGGGATGACGATGCCCAGGGAGCCGGCGGTGGTCACCAGGCCGGTGGCGAACTTCTGGCTGTAGCCCTGTTTCATCAGGGCGGGATACATGATGGAGCCGATGGCCACCACCGTGGCCGGGGAGGAGCCGGAGAGCGCGGCGAAGAAGACGCAGGCCACCACCGTGGCCATGGCCGAACCGCCCCGGAAGCGCCCCACGGCCAGGTTCATCACCGCGATCAGCCGCCGGGCGATGGCGCCCTCGGTCATCAGGCCGCCGGCCAGGATGAAGAAGGGGATGGCCAGGAGCACGAAGTTGTCCAGGGCGTTGAAGAGCTGCTGGGCCAGGATGGTCAGCGGGGTGGTGGTGAAGAACAGCAGCACCAGGCCGGTGGTCAGGGCCAGCAGCACGCTGATGGGCATGCCCAGGAACAGGAGGACCACGAAGCAGACGGCGAGGGTGGTCAGCATCTCAGGCCTCCTCGCCGATCTTGGGCGGGCTCAGCACCGGCACCCGCTGGTTGCCCAGCATTCCCCGGCCGTGCCGCCAGGCCTGGTGCAGGAAGCGCCAGGCCATGAGCATGCTGAACAGGGGGATCGGCAGGTAGGCCCAGTACATGGGCAGGCCCATGGCCGCGCTGGTGGTGCCGAAGCGCATGAACTTGCCCACGTGCTTCCAGGCGATCCAGGCGATGACCGCGAAGAGCACCGCGCTCAGCAGGTTGGAGACCACCCGCATGGCGTTGCCCAGGCGGTTGCCGCCTTTCTCCACGAAGAAGTCCATGGCGAAGTGCATGCCGTACTTCACCCCCAGGCTGGCCCCCAGGAAGGTGATGAAGACGCTGACAAAGCGGCTGAGCTCCTCCAGCCAGGTGAAGGAGTAGTTGAAGAGGTAGCGCGAGACCACCTCCACGAACGACATCAAGGCCAGGCCCAACAGGGTCATGGCCAGGACGCCCTCCTCCAGGCGGTTGAGGATGTTGATGACGCGTTTCATGGGCGGGGGATCCGTTTGCTAGAGGCCAGGATGGGCGAGCCGGCGGGGGGATGTCCCCCGCCGGCGATGAGGGCTATTTGCCGGAGTGCTTGGCGATGGCGGCCATGAAGTAATCGTAGAGCTCGGGACCCACGATCTCGCGGTACTTGGCCCAGACCGGCTTGACCGCCTCCACGAAGGCCTGGCGCTCGGCCGGGGTCAGCTCCACCACCTGGACGCCGTTTTGCTTGCAGTACTCCTCGATGGAGACGCCATAGGTGGGCAGCTTCTTGAAATCCTTGGCCGTCTCCTCGCGGTTGACCTTGGTGGCCAGGGCGGCGGCCTCGCGGAAGATCTGCTGCTGGGCGGGCTTCAGGCGCTCCCAGAAGTCCGGGCTGACGATCTGGATGCACTCGGTGTAGATGTGGCCGGTCTTGGTGGCGAACTTGTTGACCTCGGTGGCCTTGATCAGGATCGAGGTGTAGAGCGGGTTCTCCTGGGCGTCGATCACGCCCTGCTGCAGGGCGCTGTAAAGCTCGGCAAAGGGGATGCCCACCGGGGAGGCGCCCAACTGCTTGAAGGTGTCCAGGTAGACCGGGCTCTCCATGACCCGGATCTTCAGGCCGGCCACGTCCTCGGGCTTGTGGATGGGGTGCTTGCTGTTGGTGATGTCGCGCAGTTCGTTCTCGGTCCAGCCGATGGCGATGAAGCCCTTTTTCGGCAGGTAGCTGAACAGCTTCTGCTGCCAGGCCGGGTCGTCGATCACCGCGTAGGCGGTCTTGCGGTCCGGGAAGACAAAGGGCAGGTCCATCACCGCCACCTGGGGCACGTAGTTCTGCATCAGGGCGGTGGTGATGCTGGCCATCTCCAGGGTGCCGGCCTGGACCTGCTCGGCCATGGAGCGCTCGGAGCCCAGCTGGCTGAAGGGGAAGGTCTTGATCTCGATCTCGCCGTTGGTCTTGTCGAACACGTACTTGGCAAAGGCGTCGATGCCCTTGCTCTGACCGTGGTAGGTGGGCGCGACGTGTCCGTACTTGATGGACATTTTGGCCAAGGCCGGCGACGCCGCGCCCAGCAGGGCCACCGCCGCCACCGCGGCCAGCACCAACAGCTTCTTCATGATCGTCCTCCCGAAGTTGTGATGACATTATAGCGACGGCCGCGGCCGACAGCTATCCCCAAGCGGAACCATTATATTCAGGCAATGGCCCGCCGTCAAATCCTGTATACAAAATACTGACGGAAAGGTCTATCTAACCGCTTGGCCCGCCCGCCAGAGGGCCAGGTTGGCCTCCCGCCGCGCCGGGGGCGAGGCCTGGGCCACCACCGGCTCCAGGCGCTCGGGCGCGAACGGCAGGCAGCCCTGGGCCGCGGCCACCGCCAGCAGGGCCAGGTTGGCCCCCTTGGGCCATCCCGCCTGGCGGGCCACGCTTCCGGCGTCGGCCGCGACCAGGCGCACCTGACGCCGCTTCAGGGCCTGACGGGCCTGGGGCGAGAGGAACCCCGGCCCGGGGGCGTTGACCACCAGGCAGGACCCGGGGGCCAGGTATTGCAGATTGCGCACCGCCTCGCCCGGGTCCAGGGAGAGCACCAGGTCGGCCCGGCCCAGGGCCACCAGGGGGCCGGCGAAATCGCCCAGCTTCAGGTGGCTGACCACCGAGCCGCCGCGTTGGGCCATGCCGTGGACCTCGCTGATCAACACCCGGTGGCCGGCGTCCTGGGCCAGGTTGGCCAGCATCCGGGTGACGAAGATCACGCCCTGGCCGCCCACTCCGGCCACCACCGCCTGCCAGCCGGTCGCTTGCTGCTGGCTCATGCTTGCACCTCCGCCGCCACCATGGCCCCCTGGGCGCAGACCCCCAGGCACTGGCCGCAGTCCACGCACCAGTCGCGGTCGATCTCCACCCGCCCGTTGGCCCCGCGCTTCAGGGCCGGACAGGCGAACCATTCCAGGCAGACCCCGCAGCCGGTGCAGCCTCCGGCCGGCTCCAGGGCCATGGTGCCGGTGGGGCAGACCTCGGCGCAGAGCCGGCAGGAGACGCACTTGCCGGCGTCCACCTGGATCTCGGCCTTGCCCACCCGGGTCAGGGCCCCGGCCGGGCAGATGGCCACGCAGCGCCCGCAGTCGGAACAGGCGTGGGCCTGGGGGGAGAAGACCGGCGGCCGGGGTTCGGCCGGGGGATTCATCCCCACCGCCATCGGCGCGGCGATGGCCTGGGCCTTGTTGTGGGCCACGCAGGCGTGGCGGGCCACCACCACCGCCATCCCGCCCTCCGGCTTCTGGCAGTGCCGCCAGGCCCGGCGCAGGGTCTTGGCCAGGGCCGCCCGGTCGTAGGCCTCCACCTCCTCCACCTGCTGCACTCCGCAGCCCCGCACCAGGCCCACCAGGTCGATGGCCTGGCCGGGATGACCGTCGGCGGTCTGGCCGTTCTCCGGGGTGGGCTGCATGCCGGTCATGCTGGTGGTCTCGTTGTCCAGGATCAGGAGCACGAAACGGTGGCCGTTGTAGACCGCGTTGACCAGGCCGGGCGCGCCGGAGTGGTAGAAGGTGCTGTCGCCGATGGTGGCGATCACCGGCCGGGGTTGGCCGGCCCGCTGGTGCACCCGCGACAAGGCGGCGGCGAAGGTGACGCTGGCCCCCATGTCGTGGCAGGTGTCCACCGCGCCCTGGTTCATGCCCAGGGTGTAGCAGCCGATGTCGCCGGGGTAGATGCCCTCCGGGAAATAGCGCCGCAGGGCGTAGAACACGCTGCGGTGGGCGCAGCCCGGACATAGGTTGGGCCGCCGGGGCGGGGCCTGGTCCGGCGCCTGGATCAGCTTGCCCCGGGGCTGGGGAACCCGCACCCGGCTCTGCTTCAGGGCCTTTTCGATGATCTCGTAGAGCACGTCCGGGGTCAGCTCGCCGGCCATGGGCACGTGGCCGCTGTAGCGGCCCAGCAGGCGCTCGCGCTGGGGGGCCAGCAGCTCCAGCACCGGCTCGGTCTCCTCCAGCACCAGCACCTTGGCGCAGGCGGCCATCAACTGGCGCACCGGCTCCACCGGCAGGGGGTAGGGCGCGGCCAGTTGCAGGAAGGGCACCGGGCCGTCTTCCACCGGCAGGCCCAGCTCGCGGAAAACGTCGCGGGCGATGGCCGCCGCCGCGCCGCTGGCCAGAATGCCCAGGCGGGCCTTGGGGCCCTCCGGCCGCCGCCGCCAGAGCACCAGGCGGGGGTCGTCGGCCACCTGGGCGGCGATGGCGTTGAGCTTGGCGTTGAGCTTGTGGTGCAGGGCCAGGCGCATCTTGGGGATGGCGGCCCAGCGGAAGGGATCGCGGGGGAAGCTCACCGGCCGGTCGGGGACCTTGGGGGCCTGGAAGTCGATCTCCTGGCGGGCGTGGCAGACCCGCAGCACCGGGCGCAGCATCACCGGGATCTCGTACTGCTCGCTGAGCTCGAAAGCCAGCGAGACCAGCTCCTTGGCCTGGGCCGGGCTCTCGGGGTCAATCACCGGCAGCTTGGCGAAGTGGGCCAGCAGGCGGCTGTCCTGCTCGGTCTGGCTGGAGTGGGGGCCGGGGTCGTCGGCGCTGATGATGATCATGCCGCCGATGACCCCGATGTAGGCCGCGCTCATCACCGGGTCCAGGGCCACGTTCAGGCCCACCTGCTTCATGGCGCAGGCGCTGCGCTGGCCGGTGTAGGCCGCGGCCAGGGCGGTCTCCAGGGCCACCTTCTCGTTGACCGACCACTCGCAATAGGGCGGCGGGGCGGCCTCGGGCGCGAAACGCACCACCGAGGGAAGGATTTCGCTGCTGGGGGTGCCGGGATAGGCGGTCATGAACCGCACCCCGGCCTCGACCAGGCCACGGCCGATGGCCTCGTTGCCCAT
>CALERA010000324.1 GCA_937908275.1 uncultured Desulfarculaceae bacterium
GGGTGGAGATCAAGCCCCTGCGGCCCCTGCCCGGGGTGCGGCTGTTCCTGCCCGGGGAGACCCGGGACCTGCCCACGGTGGAGGCGGCGGTGCGGGCGGCGCGGGAATTCATGGCCCAGTGGCTCAGCCGCACCGCGCGGGAGGCCGGGGCCGGGGAGGTGACCTGGGAGATGACCCGGCGCGATCCGTTCTTCCTCAACACCCCCGAGGCCGACGACCCCCTCTATCTGGGCAGCGAGCTGGACTTCACCGCCCTGGGGCGTCCTTCCCTGGGCTGAGGCGGCCCCAGCCTGGCAAGGAAACGGGCCGCGCGCCGGATGGCGCGCGGCCCGGAATTGACCCGCGGCGAGATTGGGCTAGGGCACCAGACGGAGCCCCTCGATGCGGTTGGCCTCGCGCAGCAGGAGCCCCCGGCGCTCGCGCATGGTGGTTTCGCCGTATTTCTCCACCCAGGCCCGCACCAGCTCCCGGCATTTCAGCACCGCCAGCATGCTTCCGCCCACGGATTCCACGCCCAGGATGGCCGCCGCCCTTTCGGCGGAGATGTCCTCCAAGGTGATGGGGGTGCTGCTGGTGTCCACCCGCAGATCCCTGGGCACCGGCCTGGTCTGCCTGGCCGGGGGGGGCGGGGCCGGACGCGCGGGCCGGGGGGGAGGGGGGGCCTCCCGCTGGGGAGCGGGTCCATCCGCCGGCGAAGACCCGCGCGTGGCCGGGGGGGCTTCCCTTGGCGGAGCGGCCTCCGGCGGAGTGGGCGCGGGCGGGGACGGCGGCTCGGGGGTCAACTCCGCGCCATTGGTGCGCAGCTGGGGGGCCAGTTGCAACTGCAACTGGGCCATGGCCTTGTCCTGGTCCGGGGCGAAGCGCATGCCCATCACCAGGTCCGAGCCGGTGCGCTGGGTGTTGCGCACCTCGGCCGTCAACTGGACGGGCGGGGCGCCCTCGGCCAGGCGCAGGTTGATCCGGGCCTGGCTGCCCTTGTAGAAGTCCCGGGTGGCGGCCGGGGTGCGCTTGAGTCGCACCTGGCAGCCGCCCTGGCTGATGTCGTTCAGGGCCCCGAAATGGTTTTGACCCAGGCCGCCCTCGGCCTCCACCGGGGCCAACTCCATGGGCAGGCTGACCGCGTAGCGGTTCTCCTGGCTCAGGGCCATGCGCTCCAACTGGCGGGGCCACTCGGTGACCACCAGCAGGGGATTCTTGAATATCACCAGGATTTTGGCGTCGAAACCGTAGAAGCTGCCCAGGCTGATGAAACGGACCAGGAGCCGGTTTTGGGGGAAAAGCTGGGCCGCGGAGGCCCAGGCCACCGGTCCATCCAGCAACAGGAACTGTTCGGACGACCAGCCCAGGATGGTGGCCCATTGCTTTTCCTGGCCGACGTCCTTTTGCACGATGACCTCCAGCCCCACCTGGAGGCAGGCGGCGATGGCCGAGGGCTCTTCGATGATTTGGGAGTTGGCGGCCGGCATTGAGCAACACCACCCGTGATTAGATCGTTGAAGTGGGACACAGCTTACCACAACCGGGGGAGTGGGATAAGGCAAAGCGCACGATTGGCTTGGGAGCGACGCTGAACTGATCGACCGGGGAAGATCGCCGCCAATCTTTTGACAGAGAAACTCCCAGCTCGTCACAAATATCATCACACAACAAAAATTCATGGGACGGGGTGATTTTGCCGATCTGAACAGGAACTAGATATGGTGGCGAGTTTCGGATGGCGGCCATCACTTGTGGCTCAAACGGAAATAGGCAGTTAAATCTGGCTTTATTGCCCGATGGCATCCAGCTTGCTAATTACACTGACTGATGCCTGCCCCGAAACGCCAGAGCAAAAAATTTAGCGTTTTCTGGAATTTCACAGTTGAACACAGGGCGAGGCGCCCATAAATTATAAGCCAGATAGGTTATCCCCGGTCAACGCGACCGGGAGGGTAGAGCAGATGGTGGCGCAAGATCGACAGAACAACGACAAGGACGGACGGCGGGGGGAGCCGGTCCGTCTGGATGCCTGGGTGGCGGCCAGCCA
>CALERA010000325.1 GCA_937908275.1 uncultured Desulfarculaceae bacterium
ACCATGGCCACCACCCCGGCCAAGGAAGACAAAGCCGAGGCGATGTAGGGGATAAGCGGCCGTAATCCTTGGCGGGGGTGGCGGTAATCGAACCTGCGGGCCGGCGACGGGACACCGGGATCGCGGGATTGACGCCGGGAACCGGGTCTTGATGTAGGGGCGGGGTTTATCCCCGCCCGACGGCGGCCGGAAGAGGAAGACGGGCGGGGGTGAACTCCGCCCCTACGAAGAAGCAGGGAATCGTGGTCTGACGCAAGCTGCTGGCATTGATAGATTTGTCATCGCGAGGAGCCGCCAGGCGACGTGGCGATCTCTCCGGCCGGTGAGGATAAACTCGGAAGATTGCTTCGTCGCAACCCTGCGGGGTTGCTCCTCGCAATGACGGCGATTTCTGATATTGAGAGCGGGAGAGACTGCGTGAGGCCGCCAGCCACTCAAGCCACCAACCCAGCGCATCCGCAGGATGCGCGCGAAAAGTTTTTGGGGAAGGGGCCTGGGGAAACCCCTTTTTCCTAAAAAGGGGTTTCCCCAACTCTTCTCCAACAAATCCTGCGCGGAGGAAAAGCGATGACCTTGTTCACGAAGCCTGGGTGCGAGAAGTGCGATTACATCAAGGATCGCTTCAACCTGGGTGAGATGGGGGTGGCCTTGGAGGTGTTGGGTCCGGACAACGCCGAGGCGTTGGCGCACCTGGCCTGGCACGAGCTGGTGGACGTGGCGGAGCGGGAGCTGCCGATCCTGGTGCTGGACGATTCGAGCCACATCGCGGGGGCGATCAAGATCAAGTCTTATCTCAACCAGATGGCGCATGCCTAAACCGGTCGCGCCCGGTCCGTCCCTGGTGGGCGGAGCCCCGGCCCCGCCGGGGGCCGGGACGGCCTTGCCCGAGATCAAGGGCTTTCTGGAGACCAGCTTCATCGACTGGCGGGGGGCCATCGCGGCGGTGGTCTTTCTGCCGGGCTGCAACCTGGCCTGTCCATTCTGCCACAACCACCAGCTGGTGCACTCCCCCCAGGTCTATCAGAGTCTGGAGCCCGCGCGGGTCCTGGACCGGCTGCGGACCTTCGCGGGCTGGGTGGACGGGGTGGTGGTGAGCGGGGGCGAGCCGACCCTGCACCCGGGCCTGGGCCAGCTGTGCCAGGCCATCCGGGAGACCGGCTTCAAGGTCAAGCTGGACAGCAACGGGCTGAGGCCGGAGGTGCTGGAGGACCTGGCCGCCCGGGGCCTGGTGGACCTGGTGGCCATGGACCTCAAGGCCCCCCTGAACGACCTGGCCTATCGCCGGGCCGGGGGCCGGCCGGTGGACCTGGCGGCCATCCAGCGTTCGGTGGATTTCCTGATCCATTCCGGCCTGGCCCACGAGTTCCGCTCCACCATCTGGCCGGCCTGGCACGGCGAGGCGGAGCTGCGGGAGATGGCCCAGACCCTGGCCGGCTGCCAGGCCTGGACCCTCCAGGCGATGAACCCGCAAAACTCCTGGCGTCCCGAGGAGTTGGGTTCGGGCGGCCCTTACACCGCCGAGGAGGTGGCCCGCTTGCAGGCCACCATCGCCGACCCCGCCTGCCGGAGCGTCTAGGGCCATGGACGGGGGGGGAGGCGGGCTCAAAGTCATCCTCTTCGATGGCGGCCAGGGTCTGTGCCTGTATCTGCGCCTACCCGACGGCCGCCGCCTGCTCCTGGACTGCGCCCCCCAGGCCTGCGCCACCTCCCTGTCCTATCTGCGCGAAATCGGTGAGATAACCCCCCTGACCCCCCTGGATCGGCTCTGGCGGCCGGCCGGCCAGCCGCCGGAGGCCCCCACCTGGCTGGGGGTCTGGAGCCTGTTGCGGGGCCTGGCCTTCCGGCCGGGCGGATCCTGGGTCTTCTGGCGTTCGCTGCCGGCCGAGGCCCCGGCCTTTGGCCTCAGCGCCCGGGTGATCCCCCGGGCCGAGCTGGCGGCCCCGCCCCAGGCCGAACTCTTCGAGCCGGCGGTGCTGGTGCTGGGCCTGACCGCCGAGGAGATCCTGGCCCTGGGCGGGGGGCCGGCCGATTGGGTGGCCAACGCCAGCCTGGCCCTGAACTGGCCCCGCCTGCCCGGGGGCGACGGCGACCTGTTGGTGGGCGGCGAGCTTTCCGAGCCGGCCTGGGAGCGGCTGCTGGACGACGGCGAGTTGGGCCGGCTCCTGACCGGGGTCGGTTGCTATTGCGGCCGGGACCAGGAGGACGGCCTGGACTGCCTCTTGAGCCGGGGGCTGTTGCTCTCGGTGCTGCCCTGGCTGGTGCTGGGGGCCATGGCCGGGGGCGAGTCCCTGCGCGAGGCCTGCCCCGGCCGCCAGGTGCTCTTCACCCCGGAGGTGGGGCTGCTGTCTATCGAGGCCGGGGCCAACGGGGTCCTGAACGTCCAGGGCGGCCCCCGCCTGGGCAATCCCCTGACCTGGACCGGCCTGGCCCGGCCCCTGGACGACGCCGCCCTGCCCGCGCCCGGGCCCCTGCGCCGGGCCCTGGTCTGAGGACGGCGCGGTCCGCCTCACCCTGGCGACACCCCGGAACGAACCGCGGCCCGTCTCCCCGATATCTAGTAAATAGCCGTCATTGCGAGGAGCGCCAGCGACGAAGCAATCTCCCGAATTTAATTAATTAAGGAAGCGATTATGGTTGCCGAAATCCTAGCCTCAATAGCCTCTGCACTTGAAATTGCCAAAAATACCCTTGGGTTATTACCAGCCAAGGGAATGCAGGAGCTACGTGAGCAAGTATTAATGATGCAACATCAATTACAGGACGTTCAGCGTCGCTCTCAAGAACTCCTAAATGAAAACGATAGTCTAAGAGCTCAGGTACAATCAGCCAAGAAAGAGCTGGCCGCCTTCACCGATTTCGAGTTTCGCGAGCACATGTATTGGCGAAAGGGGGCGGTGGGGGTGGACATGGGGCCTTTCTGTCAGTTATGCATGGACCGTGACAGGAAAATTTCGCGGATTCATGCCGTAGGGGAAGGCTTTCGTTGTGTCGTGTGCGGTTTTAATGTCGGGCTCAACAAGCCGAAAGGCCCCAGGGTCATCTCTCCCGGAATTGATATATATGGCGGTGATGCATGATGGTTCCCCCTGCCAAGAAACAGCTTTTCCTTATTGTGGCGCTCCTGGCCTTGGTCGCCGCTCTCGCCCTCCCCGCCCGGGCCGGCGAGCTGCCGGACAAGTCCCGGGGCCAGACCATCTACGTGCCGGCCTACACCCAGGTCTACTACTCGGCCAAGGGCGAGACCTTCCCCCTGGTCACCACCCTGATGGTCCACAACACCGACCCCGCCACCGAGATCCGGCTGGAGTCGGTGGCCCTCTACGACACCGCCGGCAAGCTCCTGCGCCAGCAGCTCCCGGCCCCCACCAGCCTGGCCCCCTTCGCCACCCTGGATTTCCTGGCCCATGGCCTGGCCAAGGCCCAGGGCCTGGGGGCCTGCTTCATCGTCAAATGGAGCGCCAGGCAGCCGGTGAACCCGCCCCTGCTGGAGTGCCTGATGATCGGCACCGCCGGCCAGCAGGGCATCTCCTTCCGCAGCCAGGGCCGGGTCATCGCCGAGGATGACCGCTGACCGGCGTTCGCCGGAACTCCTCCCGGGGGCTGGTTGCGGGTCCGCCTCGGCGGGCCTAGACTGAAGGGGTGCAACCACCCACCCCAACCGGGAGGCCGGCCATGCCCCGGGTGATGATCCACCCCGCCAACTACCAGGACTGCCTGACCGCGGTGCGGCGGGCGTTCGAGCTTTTCCCCCAGCCCATCAAGGGCCAGAAGGTCCTGCTCAAACCCAACGTGCTGCGCGCCGGCAGTCCGGACGAGCACATCACCACCAACCCGGCCCTGCTGGCCGCGGTGGTCAAGTGCGTGGAGGAGCAGCGTCCGGCCGAGATCATCGTGGGCGACAACCCCGGTCTGATGAGCTATGGCGCCAACGAGTCCAGCTTCCGCCGTTGCGGCCTGCTGGAGGCGGCCGGCGGCCATTACCGCAATATCGGCCTGGAGGCGGTGGAGCTGGACTTCAACCCCGCCTGGTTGCCCAAGGTC
>CALERA010000326.1 GCA_937908275.1 uncultured Desulfarculaceae bacterium
CTTCAGCGGGGCCTTCACCGCCAACGAGGCGGCGGTGGTGGCCTGCGTCTACGCCTTCATCGTGGAGCTATTTATCCACCGCACCACCAAGTGGGGCCAGGTGAAGAAGCTGATGGTCAACAGCGCGGTGACCAGCGCCACCCTGCTGATCATCGTGGCCGGGGCCACCGCCTTCGGCAAGTACCTGACCCTCAAGAACATCCCCATGCAGCTCAGCGAGATGATCGTGGGCTCCATCAGCGAGCCCTGGGTCTTTTTGATGGTCATCAACGCCTGGCTGTTGGTGGTGGGCATGTTCATGGACATCATCAGCGCCACCCTGATCCTGACCCCGATCTTCCTGCCCATGCTGGAGCAGTACCAGATCAACGTGGTCCACTTCGGCCTGCTGATGACCGTCAACCTGGCCATCGGCTACTGCACCCCGCCCCTGGGGGTGAGCCTGTACATCACCGGGGCCATGCGCAACAAGGACCTGATCTACGTCTCCAAGGCGGTGACGCCCACGGTGTTGATCCAGATCGGGGTGCTCCTGCTGATGACCTATTGGCCCAGCGCGGTGCTCTGGCTGCCCCGGGCCATGGGCTGGAGCGTGGACTAACCCCCGGGGCCGATTGTCGCCCGGGAAATCCACGGAATTTTTCCGTCCTTTGTCACTTGCCCCGGAGGCTGACCTAGGACTATAGTCGGGATAGCTTCGTCAAGCCTTTCCTCCCGCCCCGAGGAGACGCCATGCCGAGCTACCCCAGGCTGTTCCAGAGCCTTGCCGTCGGCCGCCACGTCTTGCCCAATCGGCTAGTCATCCCCGCCATCGGAACCAACTTCGCCGACAGCCAGGGCAAGGTGACCGCCCGCCTGACGGAGTACTACGCCGCCCGCAGCGCCAGCCGTCCCGGCCTGATGGTGGTGGAGGCCACCTGCGTGCATCCCTCGGGCCGGGTCATCGCCAACCACCTGATGAACGCCGACCTCTCGGCCCTGCCCGGCCTGTCCCGCCTGGCCCGGGCGGCCAAGGGCGACGGCCAGGGCCTGGCCCTGATCCAACTGATCCACGGCGGGCGCAACAGCCTGCCCGGCCCCAATGGCGAGGTCCTGGCCCCCAGCGCCCTGCGCGGCCCCACCAGCCGCCTCACCCCCCGGGCCCTGACCCTGCTGGAGATCGAGGCCCTGGTGGAGTGCTTCGCCCAGGCCGCCTCCCGGGCGCTGGCCGCCGGTTTCGACGGGGTGGAGATCCACGGCGCCCACGAGTACCTGGTCCACCAGTTCCTGACCCCCTATTGCAACCAGCGCCAGGACGCCTATGGCGGGGACTTGCCGGGCCGCTGCCGCTTCGCGCGGGAGGTGATCCAGGCCGTGCGCCAGGCCATGGGGCCGGGGCCGCTGCTGGGCTTGCGCCTGTCGGGCAGCGACCACGTGCGGGGGGGCAACACCGCCCCGGACACCGCCGAGATCGCCGCCCAACTGGAGCCGGCCGGAGTGGACTTTTTTTCCATCTCCGGCGGGGTGTACGAGACTCCCCACCAGGTGGTGCCGCCCCTGCCCCTGCCCCCCGGCACCCACGTGGAGGCGGCGGCCACGGTGCGGGCCCGGGTGAGCGCCCCGGTGGCGGCGGCGGGCCGGATCAACACCGCGGCCCAGGCCGAGGCGGTGCTGGAGCGGGTGGACCTGGTGGCCGTGGCCCGGGCGTTGTTGGCCGATCCCCTCTGGCTGGCCAAGATCGCCCAGGGCCAGGAGGAGCGCATCCGGCCCTGCATCGGTTGCAACCAGGGCTGCATCGACCGGGTGTTGGCCCACCTGCCCCTGACCTGCGTCTCCAACCCCTGGGCCGGCGGCGAGGGCCAGGGGCGGGAAGCCCCGACTGCGGCCTCGGCCAGCCTGCCGGTGGTGGTGGTGGGCGGCGGGGTGGCGGGCATGGAGGCGGCCGGGACCCTGGGCGAGTTGGGCCATCCGGTGGTGCTCTTCGAGGCCCAGGAGAGCCTGGGGGGACAGTTGCGCCTGGCCGCCGCCGCCCCGGGCAAGGCCGATTTCCTGCGCCTGGTGGAGTTCCACCAGCGCCGCCTGGCCGATCTGTCCGGGGTCGAGGTGCGCCTGGGGGTGCGGGCCACGGTGGGCCGGATCTGCGCCTGCCAGCCGGCGGCGGTGATCGTGGCCAGCGGCTCCAGCCCGGTGCTGCCCCAGATCCCCGGCGCGGACGAGGCCCCCATGGTCACCGCCCGCCAGGTCCTGGCCGGCCAGGCCAGGGTGGGCCGGCGGGTGGCGGTGCTGGGGGGCGGCGACCTGGGCAGCGAGGTGGCCCACCACCTGGCGGCGGCCGGGCGCGAGGTCTGCATCATCGAGCTGGGCCTGAACATCGGCGCCGACCTGGGACCGGCCCGGCGCTATCTCCTGCGCCGCGAGCTGGCCGACCTGGGGGTGCGGCGCTACGTGCGGGCCATGGTGCGCCGGCTCTATCCCGACCGGGTGAGCTTCCTGCACATCGCCCCGGACGGCGCCCGCCAACTGGCCGACGTGGGGCCGGTGGACACCTTCGTGGCCGCCCTGGGGGCCCGGCCGGTGGAGGACCTCTACCTGGCCCTGGAGCCCAAGGTGGCCCACCTGCGCCTGGTGGGCGACGCCCTGACCCCGGCCCGCCTGGGCGAGGCCAGCGGCGAGGGAGCCCGGGCCGCCCTGGAGCTGCACCGCGCTCTCCTGGTCCAGACCGTCCCCAGCCCGGGCCTGGCCCTGGCCTGTCGTTAATCTGGGCGATAGGCCCTGAATCCCGAAAATTACGCCCAGATATCATTAATTCGTTAATCAATTTGGCGAGATTACCGTCTCCGCAGGTCAAGATGGCCTTGCCACCCCTGAACCGCCCGTGCTAATTTAAAGACCATAATCATCTTTCCGCCGCGCACAATCTTCGCCAAGCCAGCTTACATCTTGTCGTTATCACAAAACTATCCTCGCAAGGCGCGAGGCGATCCCGGCGGAATGCAGTTCGCGTTTCTCTGGCGCATTAAATTATTTGGTGGGGGGTTCCTAATGTTGGAAGCAATTTTAATCAGGATATTGGGCGGAGCCGGGGCCAAGATTCTGGGAACCGCGGGCGTCAAGGCTTTGGGGGTGTTGTTCAACGATGTCTTCGGCCTGAATCTGAACCCGGGCGACCAGGAGATTCTGGATTCCCTGAATGAGATCGACCAAGAGCTGGACCAGATTTCCACCGAGCTGGTGGCCATCGAGGACGAGCTGGACCAACTGTCCCAGCAACTGACCTACGTGCAGGACGTGGTGGTCAACGAGATCAACCGCCTGGGCATGCAGCCCTACCTGGACAAGATCAATCTCTGGTACGGCCAGGACTACCGCAAGCTCAGCCAGTTGGCCGCCCAGGGCAAGGCCGACCTGGACGGGGTCGACAACCTGGTCAGCGCCATCCTGGACAACGACTCCGGCATCGAGGTGGTGCTCTTCTCCCTGAACACCTTCATCGTCGGCGACCAGGTGGAGGGCACCCTCAAGTCCACGGTGGACACCCTGATCTCCGGTCGGGGCGACAGCGACCCCCTGCCGGCCTACCAGTACTATCAGAGCTGGTTCCTGAGCCTGATCTGGGCCCAGGTGCAGGGCCTGATGCTGATGGTGGACGCCATGAACTACCTGGCCGCCCACCCCGAGCGCCAATCCGCGCGGACCAGGCAGGCGGCCCAGGTCACCTGGCCGGGCAGCGCCCTGGACTATTGCCTGGAGGTCTTCGTCCCCAAGCTGCAGAACCAGGTGCAGGTCTTCCTGAGCTGCGTGGAGAAGTTCGCGGCCTCGGTCAAGAAGTCCACCCCCGATCCCCATCGCTTCCTGCCCGAGTCGGTGGACAGCATTCTCTTCCAGGCCGATCTGCTGGCCCACGAGGCCGGCGGCTTCATGGCCGGCGACGGCCAGACCCCGTCGCTGCAGGACGCCCTGGTGGTGCGACTGGTGGGCAGCCCCGGCTGGGTGGATCGCCTGGGCCAGGCCTGGACCGCCAGCCTGGTCCAGACCGACGGCACGGCCAAGGCCCTGCCCCTGGCGGCGGTGGACGGCTATGACCTGACCGGCAAGCTGGTCCCCTTGCGCCAGTTCGACGCCCACACCCTCTACCCGGCCTGGGTGCTGGACCCCCGCAGCGATCGCATCAGCTTCAACTCCTTCACCACCCCCAACCAGGTGGAGTTCGGGAAATACCTGCCCTCGTCAAGCGATCTCCCTTCCCTGGACAGCGCCTCGATCCCGCCCCTGAAGCTGCCCGCCCCCTAGATCGGAAGAGCACACGTCTGAACTCCAGTCACGGCTACATCTCG
>CALERA010000327.1 GCA_937908275.1 uncultured Desulfarculaceae bacterium
GGCCGAGAGGCGCTCATTCAGGTGCAACACGCGCATGGCTCATCCTCATCCATCCGCCCAGCATACCCTCCCGGGGCGGCAAGCGAAAATACCGTCGCCCTGCCGACATTTCCCGCCCAGGCCCTTGCCAAGCCCCTCCCCTTGCCGCCAAAATGGGAGCGAGGCCGGGAGTGTCTTCCGGCACGGACTTGCTATTGCCGCACCCAGGAGTTCGGGAGGTCAACGACCGTGCAGCCCACGCTCAGCTTCCAAGTTCACCCCCACCTGCCCTCGCAGTTGGAGAACCTCAACCGCCTGGCCGGCAATCTCTGGTTCACCTGGAACCCCGAGGCGGTGGAGCTCTTCCAACGCATCGATCAGGGCATCTGGTCCAACGTCTCCCACAACCCCCGCGCCCTGCTGAACCAGATCAGCCAGGAGCGGCTGGACGCCCTGGCCCGCGACAACGGCTTCGTGGCCCAGTTGGAGCGGGTGGTGGACCTGATGGACTCCTACCTGTCGGCCGAGGGCTGCCCCTTCCTGGCCGGGCGCGCGCCCGAGGACCTGAAGATCGCCTACTTCTCGGCCGAATACGGCCTTTCCGACTGCCTGCCGGTCTATTCCGGCGGCCTGGGCATGCTCTCCGGCGATCACCTGAAAAGCGCCAGCAACCTCAACCTGCCCCTGGTGGCGGTGGGCCTGGCCTATCGCCAGGGATACTTCTCCCAGTATCTCAATCCCGACGGCTGGCAGCAGGAGGCCTACCACGCCAACGACTTCTACAACATGCCCATGGAGCTGGTGCGCGACGACCAGGGCCAGGAGCTGACCATCAGCGTGGACATCGAGGGACGCCCCCTGGTGGCCCGCATCTGGAAGGTGTCGGTGGGCCGGGTCCCGCTCTACCTGATGGACGCCAACATCGAGCAGAACCCCGACGACCTGCGCATCATCACCCACCAGCTCTACGGCGGCGACACCGAGATGCGCATCCGCCAGGAGGTCCTGCTGGGCATCGGCGGGGTGCGGGCCCTGAAGGCCCTGGGCATCAGCCCCAACGTCTTCCACATGAACGAGGGCCACAGCGCCTTCGCCGCCCTGGAGCGCATCCGCCAACTGCGGGCCGACCACGGCCTGACCTTCGACGAGGCCCGGGAGCTGGTCAAGACCAGCAACTGCTTCACCACCCACACCCCGGTGCCGGCCGGCAACGACTATTTCGACCCCGACCTGGTGCGCCGGCATTTCGCGGGCTACATGCAGGAGCTGGGCATCAGCCTGCCGGTGCTCCTGGCCTACGGCCGGGTCCATCCCCACAACCAGCAGGAGCCGTTCTGCATGACGGTGCTGGCCCTGCGGCTCAGCGCCATGAGCAACGGCGTCAGCAAGCTGCACGGCGCCGTCAGCCGCCAGATGTGGAAGGACGTCTGGCCCCACTTCCCCCTGGAGGACGTGCCCATCAGCCACATCACCAACGGCGTCCACATCCCCAGCTGGATCAGCAGCGAGATGGCCTGGGTCTACCACCGCTACCTGGGTCCGGCCTGGATGGAGGACCCGGACTCGGTCTCGGTCTGGAAGCTCATCGACCAGATCCCGGACGCCGAGCTCTGGCGGGCCCACGAACGCCGCCGGGCCCGGACCGTGGCCTTTGTCCGCGGCCGTTTGGTGGACCAGTTGCGCCGCCGGGGGGCCAGCGCCGAGAGCCTGCGCGCCGCGGCCGAGGTGCTCTCCCCCGACGCCCTGACCATCGTCTTCGCCCGGCGCTTCGCCACCTACAAGCGCGCCATCCTGCTGTTGCAGGACACCGAGCGTCTGGCCCGCATCCTGGGCGACCCCCACCGGCCGGTGCAGATCATCTTCGCCGGCAAGGCCCACCCCCGCGACAACGAGGGCAAGGAGTTCATCCGCCGGGTGGTCCAGGCCTCCCAGGAGCCCCGCTTCCGCCACCACATGGTCTTCATCGAGGACTACGACATCAACGTGGCCCGCTACCTGGTGCAGGGGGCCGACGTCTGGCTCAACACCCCCCGCCGGCCCATGGAGGCCTGCGGCACCAGCGGCATGAAGGCCGCCGCCAACGGCGCGCTCAACCTCTCCATCCCCGACGGCTGGTGGGACGAGGGCTACGAGCCCGGCCTGGGCTGGGCCATCGGCGCCGGCGAGGACTACGAGGACGAGGCCCTGCAGGACCAGGTGGAGGCCCGCACCGTCTACCGCATGCTGGAAAACGAGGTCGCACCCCTGTTCTACGATCGCGGCGAGGACGGCCTGCCCCGGCGCTGGATCGCCTACATGAAGAAGTCACTCTCCCAGCTCTGCCCGGCCTTCAACACCCACCGCATGCTGGAGGACTACGCCGACCTGTTCTACGTGCCCTCCGCCACCCGCTTCGACCTGCTGAGCAGCGAGGGCTTCACCGCCGCCAAGGAGCTGGGCGGCTGGAGCCGGCGGGTGATGGAGAACTGGAGCCAGGTGGAGGTGCTGGACGTCTCCAGCCCGGCGGCCGCGGTGCTGACCTGGGGCGACCAACTGGAGGTGCGCGCCCGGGTCAAGCTGGCCGGCCTGACCCCCGACGACGTGGCCTGCGACATCTACTTCGGCCCCCTGGACGCCGACGGCCATTTCGCCCAGCGCGACACCGCCAACCTCCAGCCCCGGGAGCAGCGGGACGGGATCTGGACCTTCCAGGGCGCCGTGGCCTGCTCCTACACCGGACGCCTGGGGATCAAGGTCCGGGTGGTGCCCTACCACCCCAACCTCAGCTCCAAGTACGCCCTGGGCCTGGCCGCCTGGGGCTAGCCGGGTGCCCCCGGCGGGGCTTATACGGGTCGGGTGGCGTCACCTAATAGCGGGTCTTGTCCGCTCCCGTATAGGGCTCGCGCCGCTGAACTGGATCCGGAAAACACGCGTTGCGCCAGGGGGCGGGGGTCATCCCCGCCCCCTGGCTTAAGAATAATGCGCACGCGTAGTTAACTTGGTGTTAGGCCCCCTGTCACAGGATTTGATCCTGTTCTTTGGCTCCTCCTCCCACCACGCGGCCCACGACGGGTCCGTCCCTTCCCCTCCCCCCACGAGCCGCCCCCCGCGCCTTAGCCCGGCTGGTTCTCGACGCACCGGCACGGAGTCGCCCCCAATGACGGCCCGGTGATGGGACTGCGAGAGCCGAACCCGGCCACTCTCCACTCGGACCTTTCATCGCAGGGACGACTACTCGAGGCCAGAGGCAATGCGCGGGACGGCAGGGAGGCTCCCTGGCCGCAGGGCTCGCCCAACAGGCAGGCGCGGATGCAGCCCGGGCGTGGGCGCGCGGGGGCAGAAATAAGCCCTCGCAACGCCGCTTGCTCACTTGCCCCGGTGGTTGACGGCCACCACAAGCAGGCAGACGACAAATGAAAAAGATATTGCCGCGTCGCCTGACGGCTCCTTGCAACGACAACGGCGGGGAGATCGCGCGGCGTCCACAACGCCCGGCGATGCCGGTTGCGCTGCCGCCCACTCAAGGGCCAGCGGCGCAAAACCGGCGGTCAGCCCTGGCGGGCGCTCCAGCGGCGCAGGCGGCGCACCAGGCGATGGCGGTTGAGGTAGGCCCGGGGTGGGCTGGGGACCGGAAGCGGGGCCAGCTCCGGGGCCAGGGTCATGGCCAGGAGATGGCGGCAATCCAGGCCATGGCGGCGATAGCGCAGCAGGCAGCCGGCGCAGTAGGTGACCAGGGGCAGGGTGTCCAGGGCCGCCCGGCGGCGCTCCAGCCAGGTTTTTGCCAGGTCCGGGGCCACCAGCCCGGCCCCGCCGCCCTCGCCGCAGCAGATGGTCTGGCGGCCGCTGGCCTTTAGCTCCACCAGCTCCAGGCCGGCCTGGCCCAGCAGCCGGCGGGCCGCGGCCTGGATGTCGTCGTCGAAGCGGCTGACACAGGGGTCGTGCAGGCTCACCGCACCCGGGAGTCCCCCGGCGGGCGGGGCCAGGTCGGCCAGGGCCTGGTAGACGCTGGCCACCTCCAGCTCCCCGCCGGCCCCGCCGGCCCCGCCCAGGGAGCGCAGGCAGTTGGGGCAGGCGACCCAGATCCGGCGCACCCCGGCGGCGGCCAGGCGCTCCAGCAGGCGGGCCAGGCCGGTCTGGTGCTCCTCCCGGCGGCCCAGGTAGGCCGAGGGCCGCCAGCAGCAGTCCAGCACCAGGCCCAGGCTGGGCTCGGCCTGGGCCAGATGCCGCCAGGTCCGCCAGACCAGGTCCGGCTCCGCCCCGGGCAGGGAGCAGCCGGGAAAGAAGACCGTCTGGCAGCCGGCGGGCAGGTGGTGCTGGCTGAGGACCGGCCGGGCCCCCCAACGCTGATAGGCCAGCAGCCCGCGATAGGGCCGCCAGTCCCGGCCCTGGCCGGCGACCGCCTCGCGCCAGGCCTGGAAGAACTCCGTCGGCCGCGCCCCCCGGGGGCAGATGGCCTGGCAGAGGCCGCAGAGGCTGCACTGGAAGGGGGTCTGGGGATCGGCCCGCCCCGTCAGCCAGGCCTCGGCCACCTGGCCAGGGCTGCCGTGGCGCTGCAAAAACGCGCAGGAACTCACGCACTTGCCGCAGTCGAGACAGGCCTGGCGCAGGGCCTGGGCGCAGCCGACCAGATCAGGCGCAAAATCCCTGGTGGCTAGCGGATCTGCCTCCGGGGCGAGGGGGGATTGCGCGAGGCGAGGGGGCATGGCTGGTCTCCGGGCGCGGCTGACTATGCCCTAAGACTATGGGGGCCAGGCCCGGCGGTCAATAATATTGTAAAATCGAGGTGTTATATAGGAATAACAAATGTCTCGCGCGCCTATTTATAGAAAAAACCGATCATTAGCCGGGGTCAGGATAGCGCTTGGAGGCCCGGGAAAGGCTCTGTTACCATGAAAGACAGGCCGCGCGGGGGACAATCGCCACGCGCGACCGCAAGCTGGCGCGAGTTGTCCGGGAAAGGCGGTGGCAATGGCGAAAGAGGCGCTGAACATCCTCATCGGCGGCGAGGCGGGGCAGGGGCTGGTGACCATCGGCCAGGTGCTGGCCAAGGTCCTGGTGCGCGCCGGCTATCATATCGTGGTCACCCAGGACTACATGTCCCGGGTGCGGGGCGGGCACAACACCTTCACCATCCGGGTGAGCCCCCAGCCCATCCACTCCCTGCGCGAGGGCCTGGACCTGTTGATCGCCCTGGACCAGGAGACCCTGGAGCTGCACCGGGGCGAACTGAACCCCGGGGCCAAGGCCATCGCCGACACCGGCCTGACCTGCAGCGAGGCGGCCTGTTTCAACGTGGATTTCAACGCCATGACCGAGGGCCGCTACGTCAACACCGTGGCCCTGGGGGTGGCCGGGGCCTTGCTGGGCCTGGACCTGGAGCTGGTGGACGCCGGGCTGAAGGAATACCTGGGCAAGAAGAAGCCCCAGGAAATCCTGGACAAGAACCGCGCCGCCCTGGAGGCGGCCTACGCCCACACTCAGGCCAACCATCCCGGCTTCGCCCCCCTGGCTCCCCCGGCCGCGCCCCGGCGGCGGATGATCATGAACGGCAACGAGGCCATCGCCCTGGGGGCCTTGGCCGCCGGGCTGAAGTTCCTGGCCTTCTATCCCATGACCCCCTCCACCTCCATCGCCCAGACCGTCATCAGCCACGCCCACGCCCTGGGGGTGGTGGTGGAGCAGGCCGAGGACGAGATCGCGGCCATCAACATGGCCCTGGGGGCCTCCTTCGCCGGGGCCCCGGCCATGATCACCACCAGCGGCGGCGGCTTCGCCCTGATGGCCGAGGGCGTCAGCCTGGCCGGCATCAGCGAGACCCCCCTGCTCCTGGCGGTGGTGCAGCGCCCCGGACCGGCCACCGGCCTGCCCACCCGCACCGAGCAGGCCGACCTGGAGTTCGTGCTCCACGCCGGCCACGGCGAGTTCCCCCGGGCCATCTTCGCCCCGGGTTCGGTGGAGGAGTGCTTCCAACTGGGGGCCAAGGCCCTGGCCCTGGCCGAGGCCAGCCAGGGGCCGGTCTTCATCCTCAGCGACCAGTACCTGGCCGACTCCTACCGCGCGGTGGAGCCCTTCGACCTGGAGGCGGTGAGCGTGGTCCAGGCCGGGGAGCGGGCCATCGCCGACCCCGAAGGCTACCTGCGCTACGCCCCGGCCGGGGACGGGCTCTCGCCCCGGGCCCTGCCCGGCCAGTCGGCGGCCCTGGTCAAGGCCGACAGCGACGAGCACACCCCGGAAGGCCTGATCACCGAGGCGGCCGAGGTGCGCCTCACCCAGCAGGACAAGCGCCTGGCCAAGAACGGGCTCTTGCTGGAGCAGGCCCTGGCCCCGGTCTTCAGCGGGCCGGAGCACCCCGAGCTGCTGCTCCTGGGCTGGGGCACCAGCCAGGGGGTCATCGCCGAGGCGGCGGCGGAGTTGAAGGCCCAGGGCCGCCAGGTGGCCACCGGCCACTTCCGCCAGCCCTGGCCGCTGGTGGCCGACCAGTTCCTGCCCCGCCTGCGCCAGGCCCGCCAGGTGGTGATGGTCGAGTCCAACGCCACCGGCCAGCTGGCCCGCCTGATCCGGCGCGAGACCGGCTTCGAGATCCCGCGCCTGGTGCTGCGCTACGACGGCCGGCCCCTGACCCCGGAATACATCCTGCGCGCCCTGGCCGGCTGATAGCAGGATGCGATCAAGCCGTCCATGGCTTTGATCGCTAGTCGGCAGGGCAAAAACGTGGTTTTGCCCTGCCTCCCGGGCGCGTACGCGCCCGGCGGGCCATCCATGGCCCGCATGCCGGCTCGCGGTCAAACTGCTGGTTTGGACGCGAATTGACATACCGGCCCGCGTTTTCATAGGGAGAAGGCCATGCTGGATATTGCGACCTACGGCGAGTTCGAGACCGCCTGGTGCCCGGGCTGCGGCAACCACAACCTGCTCAAGGCCCTGAAAAAGGCCCTGGCCGCCCGGGACCTGGCCCCCAGGGACCTGCTGATGGTGGGCGGCATCGGCCAGGCGGCCAAGACCCCGCAATACCTGCGGGCCAACGCCTTCTGCGGCCTGCACGGCCGCTCGCTGCCGGCGGCCACCGGCGCGCGCCTGGCCAACCCCCGGATCAAGGTGGTGGTCAACAGCGGCGACGGCTGCCACTACGGCGAGGGCGGCAACCACTTCCTGGCCGCCTTGCGGCGCAACGTGGACCTGACCGTGATCGTGCACGACAACCAAGTCTACGGCCTGACCAAGGGCCAGGCC
>CALERA010000328.1 GCA_937908275.1 uncultured Desulfarculaceae bacterium
GACCGCGAGTGGGACCGAGGGGAGTACAGGCTGTGATCAAATCTGTGGCAAAAATTCTAACTATCGCTATTTGCCTGTCGTTTATCGTGGTTTGCCCGCGTTCCTGGGCGGTGGAGCCCGAGGTCTATCGCATGGGTCCCGGCGACATCCTGGAGGTCGTGGTCTGGAAGGAGGACCGCCTGAGCCGCAACGACATCCTGGTCCGGCCCGACGGGCGCATCTCCCTGCCCATGGTGGACGACATCATCGCCGCCGGCCTGACCCCCATGGAGTTGAAGGAGACCATCGCCAAGTCCGCCGGACGCTTCGTGCAGCGGCCCATGGTCTACGTCATCGTGCGCGAGCCACGCAGTCATTCCTATAGCGTTATCGGCAACGTGCGCTCCCCGGGGCGCTTCCCCCTGGAGCAGCCCACCACCGTCCTGCAGGGCATCGCCGAGGCCGAGGGCTTCAACGAGTGGGCCCACAAGAACGACGTGGTGATCCTGCGGGGCAGCGGACAGCAGCAGACCCGACTGAATTTCAGCTTCTCGGAGGTCTTGAGCGGCAAGGGCCTGGACCAGAACGTGACCCTCAAGCCCGGCGACACCATCATCGTCCCCTAACCCAGCGTGGGCCTAACCGAAAGCGATTGATGACCCCGACCGCGACCCGCCACCCCTGCCGACCGCCGCTCCGCGCCTGGCGCGCGCCGCTTTTGCTGGCGCTGCTGGGGAGTTGGCTGCTGGGCCCGGGCCAGGCCCCGGCGAGCGCGGGCATGCTGCTGCGTCCCACCCTCAGCCTGGGCGCGGGCTATGACAGCAACGTGCGCCTGCGGGCCAACGCGGTGGGCGACGCCTACGCCACCGTGACCCCGGGGCTGAACCTGGAGGCCGGCCCGCCGGAGAACAAACTGGTCCTGTCCGGTCAGGCCCGCTTCAACCAATACCTGCGCCACACCGAGCTGAGCCAGTTCGATGGCGGCAGCCTCAGCGCCCGCTGGCTGCGCCGGCTTTCCGATAAAACCACCCTGGTGGCCAGCAACGTCTTCTCCGCCACCTACGACCAGGCCGAACTGGACGAGACCGGCCAGCTCCTTCAGGTGCGCGACGACTCCGGCCGGCGCGACCGCAACACCACCGCCCTGCGCCTGCTGCACTCCCTGGGTCCGCGCAGCAACCTCAGCGGCGGCTACACCTATTCGGTCAGCACCAGCACCAGCGACGGCGTGGAGAGCGCGGTCTACCAGCGGGCCGAGTTGGGTTGGCAGCAGGCCCTGGGGCCGGATTACAGCCTGGGCCTCAACGCCGACGCCAGCCATGACGACTTCGAGCGCTCGGCCGACACCAACCGGGGCGGCCTGGGCCTGCGCCTGGCCCGGCTTTTGAGCCAGGTCTCGGAGGTCTACCTCTTCGGCCGGGCCGGGGTGGTGCGCTCGCTCAGCGATGACGCCGCCCTGCGCGACGCCCGCAGCTACGACACCTACACCGCGCGGGTGGGCTACAAATCCCAGCTCAGCCAGCGCCTGAGCCTGGACGTCTCCCTGGGCGGCAGCCTGGTGGAGGGCGACAGCCGCGGCAACAGCGCCGCGGGCAGCGTCTACCCCAGCGCGGATGCGAGTCTCAACTACCGGGGCCAGACCTGGCTGACCCGGGTCTACGCCAACGCCTCCCTGGGCGAATACGAGGCCCTGGGCCAGAACTCCGGCCTGACCGACACCCGCCGCACCGGGGTCAGCTTCTCCTGGACCCCGCAGCAGCACTGGCGTTTCTTCGGCAGCGCCGACCTGATCCTGGACGACTACAAGCAGGACCCCAACGCCGCCGGCACCTCCGGCGTCGGCGACGTGGAATCCGTCCGACTCAGCGCCCTGCTCAGCCGCCAGCTCAGCGAGCACTGGTGGGCCAGCCTGGAGTACGTCTTCCTGAACCGCGACGCCGAGCGCGACCAGGACGACCGGGAGCAGAGCCGGATCCTGTTCACCATCAACACCGAATGGCCCCTGCGCTGGTGAGATAGATGGCCACCACCGCCACCACCGTCGACATCCGCAAATACCTGTTCGTCCTCAAACGCAGGGCGGTGCTGGCGGCATCGGTCTTCCTGGTGGTGATGACCGTGGCCCTGCTCTATTGCCTGCTCTGGCCGCCGGTCTACCAGGCCGCCTGCCTGGTCCTGGTCCAGCCCCAGAAGGTGCCCTCGGAGCTGGTGCAGACCGTGGTCACCACCAAGATCCAGGAGCGTTTGCAGATCATCACCCAGCAGGTGCTGAGCCGCACCCGGCTGATGGAGGTCATCGAGCGCTTCAACCTCTATCCCCAGATGCGCGACAAGGTGGCCCCGGACCAGCTGGCCCAGATCATGCGCAAGGACGTCAGCATCTCCATCAGCAAGCAGAACTACTTCACCATCGAGTTCCTCTATTCCGATCCCCAGACCGTGGCCGCGGTGGCCAACGCCCTGGCCGCCTTCTACGTGGACAGCAACCTGCGTCTGCGCGAGGAGGACGCGGTGGGCACCGCCCGCTTCCTGAGCCGGGAGATGGAGCGCATGCGCAACCAGCTCCAGGACTGGGAGTCCAAGATCACCGAATTCAAGGAAAAGCACCTGCACGAGCTGCCCGAGGCCCAGGAGAAGAACGTGGCGGTGCTGGGCCAGCTCCAGGCCCACCACACCCACCTCAACCAGATGGTCCAGGCCGAGCGCACCCGCATCAACGTGCAGGAGCAGGAGCAGGGGGTGCTGGATTTCCGCGAGCAGCAGATCAAGCTGCGCGCGGCCACCGTGGCCAAGGCCACCGGCAAGGGCCTGGACAGCGAGAAGCTGGCCACCGACGAGAGTTCGCCGGAGATCATCCGCAACGAGCTGGACCGGCTGCGGGTCTTCTACACCGAGGACCACCCGGACGTGAAGCGCCTGAAGTACCAGTTGGCGGTGGCCCTGGAGAAGGCCGAGGCCAAGCGCAAGGAGCGCGAGGCCCGGCTCAGGGCCGAAGGGCGCGAGAGCGAGCTGACCGAGTCCGAGGTGGAGATGAACTCCATCCGCCAGAGCAAGGAGCGGGTGGCCAAGCGCATCGTGGAGGGCAGCGAGCGCATCAAGTATTTCCAGAACCAGCAGGATGAGATCCTGCGCGAGATCGACGTCACCCAGAAGCGGATCGAGGCCGGCCCCTCGGTGGCCGAGCAATTGGCCGAGCTGACCCGGGGCTACCAGGCCCTGAAGCAGGCCTACGAGAAGCTCCAGAACAAGGCCCTGGACGCCAACCTGGCCGCCAACCTGGAGCGCACCCAGCGCGGCGAGCAGTTCGAGGTGGTGGACCCGGCCCAGGAGCCGGATTCGCCCTACCGCCCCAACGTCAAGAAGACCATCCCCGCCGCCCTGGCCCTGGCCCTGGCCTTGGCCCTGGGCCTGGCCCTGGGTCTGGACTTCCTGGACACCTCCTTCACCTCGGTGGAGCAGATGGAGCGTCTGGGCAACTTCCCGGTCCTGGTGGTGGTGCCGGCCCTGGAAACCCGGGAGGAGCTGCGCCAGCGGACCCGACGAACATTGTTCTTCGCCGTGACTTATGGCGCTTATGGCGTGGTGTTGTTGGGCTTGACGGCCATCCTGATCACCGGCAGGGGGCCGGCCCTGAAGCAATTGCTCATGAAAATCATTCATCTGGGCGGAGCCTGATCCCGGTCCGCGGCCCTCCCCCGGTTCGGGGGCGGGCGGGCGGACGGGAAAGGGCCAGCGCCAGGCGGCGTGAGACCATGTACACCGAATACTTCGGCCTGAAAGAGATGCCATTCGCGGCGGAGCCCAACCCGCGGTTGTTGGTGCTCATGGAGGAGCACCGCGAGGCGCTGGCCACCATGGTCTACGCCATCGAGCAGCAGGAGGGTTGGGCCCTGATCGTGGGCGAGCCCGGGGTGGGCAAGACCACCCTGATCATGGCCCTGTTGCGCGAGTTGGGCGAGCGGGTCATCCCGGCGGTGATCA
This sequence comes from uncultured Desulfarculaceae bacterium, assembly GCA_937908275.1. Lineage (GTDB taxonomy): Bacteria > Desulfobacterota > Desulfarculia > Desulfarculales > Desulfarculaceae > JACRDC01. The sequence goes on from CALERA010000328.1 coordinate 3,961, forward strand.
CCAACCCCACCCTCACCCCCCTGGACTTCATGAACCAGGTGGCCCTGGAGCTGGGTCTTGAGGGGCCGTTCGTCAGCAAGGGACCCTTTCTTTCCACCCTGGGGCAATTCATCAACCGTTGCCGCCTCCAGGGCCGGAAGGTCCTGCTGGTGGTGGACGAGGCCCAGGACCTGTCGGCGGAGATGGTGGAGGAATTGCGCCTGCTGGGCAACCTGGACGCCAGTCTGCCCCGGGTGCTGAACATCCTGCTGGTGGGCCAGCCGGAGCTGGTCCGGGTGCTCAAGCGCTCGGCCTCCCGCGCCCTGTTGCAGCGCCTGCACCGCAACTACGCCCTGAAGCCGCTGAACCCCACCGCCAGCGCGGAATACATCCGCCAGCGCCTGACCCTGGCCGGCTCCCAGCGCGAGATCTTCGAGCCCGACGCCCTGGAGGCGGTCCACGAAATGACCGGGGGAGTGCCGCGCCTGATCAACGCGGTTTGCGACGACGCCCTGCTCCTGGCCTATTCCAGCGAGGTCGGCAAGGTGAACCGGGAAATGGTGATCCAGGCCAGCCGGGACAATCCGGCCCTGGACCTGGACGAAGGCCTGGACCAGGTCCCGCCTCCGCCGCCCAGGCCCAGCCCGGAGGCCTTCCAACCGGCGTCGGAGCCGCCGGATTCCGCCATGGAGACCCCGGCCGCTCCCCTGCCCCAGCCCCCGGCCGGCGCGGCTCCGCGTCTGGGCAAGCTGCGCCGCCAGGTCAAGCCGGCTCCCGAGGCCCGCCAGGCGGCCAAGGCCTCGCTGGACAACCTGGCCATCGAGTCGGAGCTGGACGAGGCCGCCCCGGCCAAGCGCGGGATATTCTCCCGCTTCGCGGCCAGCCTGTCCCGCGAGGCCCCGGGCAGTCTGTGGAAACGATTCCTGGTGCTGTGCTTGCTCCTGGGGCTGGTCTTCGGCGGTTATTTCGGGGGCAAGCGGGCCTATCACTGGGTCAAGGCGCGCTTTTTCGGGGAAATACAGCTTTTCCGCCTGAGCGAGGAGCTGCCGGACAATCCCGTGGCCGCGCCCCAGGAGCGGCGTCAGGATTGGGGGCCCCTGATCAAGGGCGCCCTGGACACCCCCCCGGCCAAGCCCGGCGGGGGCCTGGGCGGCCCGTTGCCCCCCGCCCCGGAAGCCAACCGCCAACTCCAGGCCGCCCCGGCTCCCTCCCGGCCCGGCTCGGCCAACGATGAGTAGGAGAACCTCGTGGGCAAGATGAGCGAAGTCCTGCGGCGCTCGGGCCGCGACCTCAACCTGGCCGACCGTTCCGGCAGTGGGCCGGCCCCGGGCGCGAGGGTCGGCGGTTCGGCGCAGCCGGCGCACAAGATCACCATGCCCATGCCAGCCCCGGGCGGGCTGGACCCGCGTCTGGCCGAGGAGCACCGCCTGTTCAGCTATTTCGCCCCCGGCAGCCCGGAGGCCAAGCGCATCGACATCCTGCGCTCCCAGCTCCTGTTCCCCTTCCATGGCGAGCCGCCGCGCACCATCATGATCACCAGCGCCGCCCCCCAGGAGGGCCGCAGCCTGTTGACCACCAACCTGGCCATCTCCTTCGCCCGCGGCCTGCAGCAGTTCGTGATGATCATGGACTGCCACCTGACCGATCCGGCCATCCACCAGCTCCTGCAGGTGCCCCGCCACCCCGGGCTCACCGATTTCCTGGAGCGTGGGGCCTCGGTGCCCAGCATCATCCACCGCACCCCGGTGGAGAAGCTGACCGTGATCCCGGCCGGCAATCCCTCCCAGCGCCCGGCCGAAATCCTGTCCACCGACAAGATGGCCGGCCTGGTGGCCGAGCTGCGCGCCCGCTACCGCGACCGCTTCATCCTGCTGGACACCCCGCCCATCCAGGCCTTCGACGACCCCCAGGTCCTGGCCCGCCTGGTGGAGGCCATCATCTTCGTGGTGCTCACCGGCGAGACCGACCGCGAGCTGGTGCTGCGCGGCCTGCGCGCCCTGCCGGAAGAAAAGATCATCGGCATCGTGCTCAACGACGCCGAAAACGCGGTGGTGGACGCCACCGCCGTGGGCGGCGGCTCCGAAATGGAGGTATAGACCTGGTGCAGGTGCCTTCCAGCCGGCCATCCCCCTACCAGATCGGGTTCATCGTGGGCGAGTTCGTCCTGATGGGCCTGGGCACCCTGCTGGCGGTCTACCTGCGCACCGGCGATGCCGAGGAGATCTTCACCTGGCGCTATTCCTGGCACCGCATCGTCCTGGTGCCGATGGTGCTGGAGGTGGCCTTCTATTATTCCGACCTGCACAACTTCCGCATGGCCCGGCCCTTTCTCTGGACCGTGGCCCGGGTGGTGCAGGCCCTGGCCCTGGGCGCCCTGGGGCTGTCCATGGTCTACTATCTCTACCCCCGCCTGTTCCTGGGCCGCGGCGTTCTCATCCTTTCCTTCGGCCTGATCCTGGCCCTGGTCCTGATCTGGCGCGGGATCTACCGCTGGGCCTTGAGCCAAAAGCTCTTCGCCACCCGCTTGCTGCTGTTGGGCTCCGGCTCCCTGGCCGACGCCATCCTGGAGGAGGTCGTCAGCCGCTCGGACAACATCTACAACGTGGTCTGCATCCTGGACATGGAGGACGAGCCCGGCCACGAACGGGGCGGCGAGGGCGAGGCCAACGGCCAGCCCAACCTGCTGCGGGCCTGGGCCAGGCTGCTGAAGGCCGACCTGCGCCGCGACGCCAGCGAGCTGACCGGGCTGGTGCGCCACCATCACGTGCAACTGGTGGTGGTGGCCATGGACGAGAAGCGCCAGCGCATGCCCCTGGAGGAGCTGCTGCGCTGCCGGATGCTGGGCCTGCCCATCCTGCGCGGCGAGGACTTCATGGAGAACATCGCCGGGCGCATCCTGGCCGACCGCATCAGCCCCAGTTGGCTGATCTTCTCCCCCGGCTTCCAGACCGGGGCCTGGCGTCAGCTCACCAAGCGCGCGGTGGACGTCTCCTGCAGCCTGTTGGGGCTGATCGTCTCCCTGCCCCTGATCCTCCTCACCGCCATCCTGGTGCGCCTCTCCGGCCGGGGGCCGGTGATTTTCCGCCAGGAGCGGGTGGGGCAGAACAACCGCGCCTTCACCATGTACAAGTTCCGCACCATGGTGCCCAACGCCGAGGCCGAGACCGGCCCGGTCTGGGCGGTGGAGAACGACCAGCGGATCACCGGTCTGGGGCGGATGCTGCGCAAGCTGCGCCTGGACGAGCTGCCCCAGATGTACAACGTGCTCCGGGGCGACATGAGCTTCGTGGGCCCCCGCCCGGAGCGGCCCCATTTCGTGGAGCAGCCCACCCAGCGCCTGCCCTTTTACAACGAGCGCCACAACGTCAAGCCCGGCATCACCGGCTGGGCCCAGATCTGCTTCCCCTATGGCAGCTCCGAGGCCGCGGCCCTGGAAAAGCTCAACTACGACCTCTACTACATCAAATACTCCAGCCTGAGCATGGACCTGATGATCCTGCTGCAGACCGTGAAGATCATCCTTTTCGGAGGGGGTGGGCGATGAACCCGGCCGTCTCTGCTCCAGAGGGCGCGCGCCCCGGCCGGGGGCCCCTGGAGTGGGCCGGGCTGTTGGCGCTGGTCGGGCTGCTGGCCTGGATCTACCTGCCGGTGATCACCTCCATGGTCCAGAACTGGTGGCGCGACCCCAACTATTCCCACGGCTTCCTGGTGCCCCTGGTGGCGGGCTACCTGGTCTGGCGCCAGCGGGACAAGCTGGCCCGCCTGGCCGCCGGCCCCAACCCCTGGGGCCTGGCGGTGGTGGCCCTGGGCCTGCTGCTGTGGCTGGTGGGGCAGCAGGCCCATGAGTTCTACCTGCGCCGGGTCAGCCTGATCCCGGTGCTCTGGGGCCTGTGCCTGCTGCGTTGGGGCTGGCCGGTGGCCCGGCGCACCATTTTCGCCTTCCTCTACCTGCTGTTGATGGTGCCCCTGCCCTACATGCTCTACGACGCGGTGGCCTTCCCCCTGCGCCTGGTGGCGGCCCGCCTGGCCGGCGAGGGCATCCGCCTGTTCGGGGTGCCGGTGCTGGTGGAGGGCAACGTGCTGCACCTGCCCAGCGTGATCCTGGACGTGGTGGACGCCTGCTCCGGCATCCGCAGCCTGATCTCGCTGCTGGCCGCCGGGGTGATCCTGGCCTACCTGATGCTGCCCAACCGCTGGGTCAAGGCCCTGGTGGTGCTCCTGGTGCCGCCGGTGGCGGTGCTCACCAACGCCGCCCGGGTGATGATCGCCGGCCTCTTGGCCGAGTTCGTCGGCCCCGCCACCCTGGAGGGCAGCATGCACGACACCGTGGGCTGGTTGGTCTTCATGGCCGCCTTCCTGCTCCTGGCCGGACTGACCGCGCTCCTGAAGCGCCTGAGCGAGCCCCGGGAGGCCCGCCATGTCCAGTAGCAAGCGCGTCGGTCCCTGGCTGCTGATCGCGGCTGGCCTGATGCTGGCGGTCCTGATCCTGGCCCACCTGGGCAGCCAGGTGCAGCGACGCCAGCTCCTGGCCCCCCTGGTGGGCCTGCCGGTGGCCCTGGGCCCCTGGCGCGGGGTGGGGCCGGACCTGCCCCTGGACCAGGACGCCCTGGACCTGCTCAAGCCCCAGGACTACCTGCTGCGCAACTACATCGACGGCCGGGGCCGGGCCTGCGCCCTGTTCGTGGCCTATTTCGGCCTGCAGGAGGAAGGGGCCATCATCCATTCGCCCCGGCACTGCCTGCCCGGAGCGGGCTGGCAGATCATGAGCCGCAGCCAGGTGGAGGCGGCCACCCCGCGGGGCCCGCGCCAGCTCAACCACCTGATCATCGGCCAGGGCCTGGACCGGGTCAGCGTGCTCTACTGGTACCAGGGCCGGGGACGGGTGGAGGCCAACGAGTACCTGGACCGGTTGCAACTGGTGCTGGACGGCCTGGCCCATCAGCGCACCGACGGCGCCCTGGTGCGCCTGACCAGCGCCATGATTCCCGGCGATGACCAGGGCCTGAGCGCCCAGATCCAGATGGCCGAGGCCCTGATCCCGGCCCTGGAGCGCCTGCTGCCCGGCGCGGGGCGCTGAGCGCCGCCATGGGCTACTTCCTGACCCTGCTCTACGTGGCCATGATCTTCCTGCGGCCGCAGGAGTTCATCACGGACATGCAGGGCTGGCCCATCATCGACGTGCTGGCGGCCCTCTCGGTGGCGGCGGTCTTCCTGGAGGGCTCCTTCCAGGCCGACAAGTTCCGGCGCTCGGTGCTCAACAAGCTGGTGCTGACCTTCTGGGGCTGCCTGATCTTGTCCCAGATCGCCAACCTCTGGTTCGGCGGGGCCGTCAACACCATCCAGATCTTCGGCAAGGTCATCGTGGTCTACTTCCTGATCGTGCTGACGGTGGACACCTGGCCCAAGGTGCGCCTGTTCACCTGGATGCTGGTCTGGATGGCCCTGTTCCTGGCCGCCAACAGCGTGTACATGTATTACACCGGCGCGGGCCTGGTGGGCGGCGAGGCCCTGATGCGCAACGACATGTCCGGCGAGACGGCGGTGCTGCAGGCCCGGGGCATCGGCATCTTCGCCGACCCCAACGACATGGCCCTGAACATGGTGCCCATGGTGGCCTTCCTGCTACCCACCTTTCACCGCCATTTCCTCTCCCGCAGCTGGCTGCCGGGCGTGATCCTGCTGGTGCCCATGGTGGCCGGCATCGCCTACACCCGCTCCCGGGGCGGCATCCTGGGTCTGGCCGCGGTCTCCTGGTTCTACCTGCAAAAACGCGTGGGGACCCTGGCCGGCGTCTTCGGCCTGCTGCTGGTGCTGTCTTTTCTGATGGCCATTCCGCGCATGGGCGAAATCTCCACCCAAGAGACCTCGGCCCGCTCCCGGCTGGACCACTGGTCTTACGGCCTGGATCTGTTCAAGGCCAACCCCCTGTTCGGGGTGGGCATGGGCCGCTTCACCGAAACCTATCACCACACCGCCCACAACTCCTTCATCCTGGTCATCGCCGAGGCCGGCTTCCTGGGCGG
>CALERA010000329.1 GCA_937908275.1 uncultured Desulfarculaceae bacterium
TCCTCGTAGTGGTCCATCTCCATGGTGAAGGCCCCGCGGCCGCCGGTCATCTGGGTCAGTTCGGGCTGATAGCTCAGCACCTCGCTCATGGGCACGTGGGCCTTGATCACCTGGAGGCTGCCCTTGGCCTCCATGCCCAGCACCCGGCCGCGCCGGCCGCTGATGTCGCCCATGACGTCGCCCATGCTGTCCTCGGGCACGGTCACGGTCAGCAGCATGATCGGCTCCATGATGGTGGGCTTGCACAGCGGCACGCCCTTCTTGAAGCCCATGGAGCCGGCCACCTTGAAGGCCATTTCCGAGCTGTCCACCGGGTGGAAGGAGCCGTCCACCAGGTGCACCTTGACGTCCACCATGGGGTAGCCGGCGTACACGCCCTGGGCCATGGCCTCGGCGATGCCCTTTTCCACGGCCGGGATGTAGTTGCGGGGGATGGAGCCGCCCACGATCTCGTCCAGGAAGACGTAGCCCTCGCCCTCGGCCGCCGGCTCGATCACCAGCCAGGTGTCGCCGAACTGGCCGCGGCCGCCGGTCTGCTTCTTATAGCGGCCCTGGACCCGGGTGCTGCCCTTCAATGTCTCGCGATAGGGCACCTTGGGCTTGTTGAGCTTGACCTCCACGCCGAACTTGCGGCGCAGGCGCTCCAGGGTGGTCTCGATGTGCACCGAGCCCATGCCGGAGAGGATGGCCTCGCCGGTGGAGGGGTCGCGCTCCAGGCGCAGGGTGGGGTCCTCTTCCAGCAGCTTGTTGATGCCGGCGAAGACCTTCTCCTCGTCGCCCTTTTCCTTGGCCTCGATGGCGTAGCTGATCACCGCCGGCAGAGGATTGATCTCCTCGAACTTGATCGGCGTCTTCTCGTCGCAGAGGGTGTCGCCGGTGGTGGTTTCCTTCAGCTTGGGGATGGCGATGATGTCGCCGGGCTGGGCCTCGGCCACGGGCTTCTGGTTCTTGCCCGTCATCAGGTACATCTGGCCAAAGCGTTCCTTGGCGTCCTTGTTGGGGTTCAGGGGCTGCATCTCGGCGGTGAGCTTGCCCGAGAAGACCCGCAGCACCGAGAGGCGGCCGGCGTAGGGGTCGGCGATGGTCTTGAAGACCAGGCCGGAGAAGGGGGCCTCGGGGCTGGGCTCGCGGGACTCCTCCGCGCCGCTCTTGGGATTGGCGCCGGTCACCGCGCCGCGCTCGGCCGGGGAGGGCAGCAACTGGTTGATCAGGTCCATCACCGGCTGGATGGCGATGTTCTTGAGCGCCGAGCAGCAGGCCACCACCGCGAACAGGCGCTCGCGCACGCCCTTGGCCAGGGCCCCGGCCAGTTCCTCGGCCTTGAGCTCGTCACCTTCCAGGTAGCGCTCCATCAGGCTGTCGTCGGCCTCGGCGATGTCCTCGATCAGGGTCTCGCGGGCGGCGGCGGCGTCGTCGGCCAGGTCGGCCGGGATGTCGCCCACGGTCAGCTTGCCCGAGCCGTCGGTCTCGAACAGATAGGCCTTGTTGGCCAGCAGGTCCACCACGCCCTTGAAGGATTCGGCCGCGCCGATGGGCAGCATCAGCCTGACGCCCTTGATGCCCAGCATGTCGGGGATCATGGCCACGGCCTTCTCGAAGTCGGCCCGCTCGCGGTCCATCTTGTTGACCACGAAGATGGCCGGTACGTCATTGGCCGAGACGAACTGCCAGACCTTCTCGCCCTGGACCTTGACGCCGTCGATGGCGTCGATGACCATCAGGACCCCGTCCACCGCGCGCAGGGTGGCGGCGGCATCGGAGAGGAAGTTGTCGTCACCCGGGCAGTCCACCAAGTGCACGTTGTGCTTCTTGTGGCTGTAGTGGCCAAAGGCGGCGCTGACACTGGCGCCGCGCTTGGTTTCCTCGGGCTCGTAGTCCAGGGCGGCATTGCCCTCGTCCACCTTCCCCAGCCGGTCCACCACTTTGGTGTTGAACAGAAGGGCCTCGGCCAAGGAGGTCTTGCCTCCGCCGCCGTGGCCAACCAGGGCGATGGTCCGGGTAAGGCTGACGTTGTCGCTCATGACGTTCCTCTTCGGGTTAAAAAGGCAACGAGGCGGGGGCGGTGGTCGCGAGATTTTGCGACGCCCTGCCGGGGTGCGGCAGGGGCTGGGGCCGGCCAGCCGGCGCGCGAGGGCAGGGGCCTTTCGCGCAACACCCCCAAACGCTTAAAGTTAACGGCAAACACTAACTAAGCGGGGAAGTCAAGTCAAGGCCTAAAACCCCTGACTGTGCCATTTTGGTGTCGCGGTCACCCGCTTGGGCCAGCCAGGGAGCCGATGTATGGGGTCTTTCTCAGGTTTGCGCTTGATTATCCACGGAGTTAAGTTACCATAAAATTTTTCGGGCCAGGTAATTACCCGGCGACGGAGAGGACATGCAGGCGGCGGTGGAGGCCTTTCGGCAACACCTGGTCCATGCCCGGGGCCTGTCCGGCAACACCGTGGCGGCCTATGGCCGGGACGTGGCCCAGTTCCTGGCCTTCCTGGCCGGCCGGCGGCCGGTGGACGAGTGGTCCCAGGTGGAGGCGGCCGACCTGCGGGCCTTCCTGGCCCAGCAGATGAAGTCCGGCCGGCGCACCAGCGTGCAACGCCGCCTGATGGGTTTGCGGGCCTTTTTCGATTTCCTGGTGGATCGGGGTATGATTCCCGCCAACCCCGCCCGCCTGGTGCGGCCGCCCAAGCCGGACCGCCCCTTGCCGCGCCGCCTGAGCGTGGACGAGGCCTTCCACATCCTGGAGCGGCCCGCGCCGCCGGTTTTGGAGGGCAAGGCCGAGGACGCCAAGGCCCGGGCGGCGCTGCTGCGGGACCAGGCCCTGCTGGAGTTGTTGTATTCCAGCGGCTTGCGGGTGGGCGAGGCCAGCGCCCTGGATCTGGAGCACCTGCGCCTGGATTTGGGCTTGGTGCGGGTGGTGCGGGGCAAGGGCGGCCGGGACCGGGTGGTGCCCCTGGGCCAGCAGGCCCTGGCGGCGCTCCAGGCCTGGATCGGGGCTCGGCCGGCCCTCCTGGACCCCGAGGCCGGGGCCCAGCCGGCCCTGTTCCTGAACCGGCGCGGGGGACGGCTGACCCCGCGCAGCGCGCAGAACCTGATGGCCGCGCGCCGGGGGGGCCTGAGCGGCGGGCGCAAGGTGACGCCCCACTCCCTGCGCCACGCCATGGCCACCCATTTGCTGGAGGCCGGGGCCGATCTGCGCTCGGTGCAGGAGATGTTGGGGCACAAGAGCCTCAGCACCACCCAGAAATACACCCACCTGACGGTGGACCAACTGCTCAAGGTCTACGACCAGGCCCACCCCCGGGCCGGCGGGGACCACAAGGACGAACCAGAGAATGGATAGCCGTTTTCCCGAGAGATCGGAAGAGCACACGTCTGAACTCCAGTCACGGCTACATCTCG
>CALERA010000330.1 GCA_937908275.1 uncultured Desulfarculaceae bacterium
CCCTGGCCCTGTGCCTGGGCATGGCCCTGCCGGCCGCCGCCAAGGCCAAGGACGAGGCCAAGGCCAAGGAGCTGGCCGACCTCAACGAGCTGCGCCGCAAGCGCGCCGAGGAGCGCCTGAAGCACCTGGCCGAGAAGGCCTCCGCCGCCCCCACCGGCCTGCCCGAGGGCGTGGTGGCCGGCAAGGACCGCGAGCCCGGCATCGCCGGCCCCGACGCCCTGTTCATCTACAAGTCCCTGGAGCGCTGGTCGCTCCGCGGCCCCGGCTACCTGAAGTAGCCAGACCCGAGGCAACCAACGCCGGCCTGAATCCGGCGTCATAAGTATTAGGAGAGGGGGTCCCAGCCAACCCCAAATTTAGAGGAGGAACCTCTGATGTCGGCAGAAGAGATCAAGGCCAAGGCTGAGGCGAAGGCCAAGACGGTGGAGCCCAAAGAGGTCACCGTTGACATCGCCACCGAGGAAATGCTGCGCAAAGCCGTCGTCGATGGCGTCGAGACCATCTTCGATCGCGCCATCACCATGAAACCCTGCAACATCGGCGAGCAGGGCACCTGCTGCAAGAACTGCGCCCAGGGCCCCTGCCGCCTGCCCCTGACCAAGAAGCAGGCCGAGGGCAAGGACGATCGCAAGGGCCTGTGCGGGGCCACCCCGGAGACCATCGCGGCGCGCAACTTCGCCCGCATGGTCGCCGCCGGCGCCGCCGCCCACTCCGATCACGGCCGCGGCGTGGCCGAGGTCTTCCTGGCGGCCGCCCGCAAGGAGACCCACGACTACGGCATCAAGGACACCGAGAAGCTCCTGGAGATCGCCCCCGACTTCAACGTGGCCACCACCATCATGGTGGACGGCGAGGAGAAGGAGCGCGACATCTACGAGATCGCCGAAGAGGTGGGCGTGAAGGCCCTGGGCCAGTGGGGCCAGCAGGACGGCGAGATCTACTACGCCAAGCGCGCCCCCGAGGCCCGCTACGAGCTGTGGAAAAAGCTGGACGTGATCCCGCGCGGCATCGACCGCGAGATCGTGGAGATCATGCACCGCACCCACATGGGC
>CALERA010000331.1 GCA_937908275.1 uncultured Desulfarculaceae bacterium
GCGGCCTTGCCAAGGAGCTTTTAAATGCGGCGGCGGTTTTCCCCCTGGCCAAGGGCCAGGGGGAAAACCGCCGCCCATATAAAGTTCTTTGGGAGGGGGGCGTGGGGGGGACCTTTTCTTTCAAGAAAAGGTCCCCCCCACTCTTCCTCACTCCAAAAAGCTCAGCAGGTATTCGGCGTCGGGGGTGTTTTTTTCGAGCGCCAGTTCCTGGGGGGTGAGGCCCAGGGTGAGGCCCAGCATTTGGGGATAGAGGATGGCGCCGTAGAGGAGTTGGCGGTCGGCGGCGGGCCGGGGTTGGGCCCAGGCGCGTTCGGCCTGCATTTGGGAGTAGGGGCAGCCGATGATCAGGACGTCGGCCTTGGCCTCGCGGCACTCGGTCAGGCGCTTGGTGATGATGGCCAGGGACAACTCGGGGTTGTGCTCGCGGATGGGCGCGCCGCAGCAGGAGAGGCGGCCGGCCCAGTTGATGCTCTCGGCCCCGGTGAGGTTGATCAGGTCGTCGATCAGGTGCGGTCCCTGGGGGTTTTCGAAGCGGGTGACGTTGGAGGGCCGGATGGCGTGGCAGCCATAGAGGGCGGCGGCCCGCAGTTGCTTGAAGTGCTTCTTGAGCCGGGGCTTGATGGCCTCCAGGCCCACGTCGTCGTGCAGCACCTGCTCGATGTGGCGCACCCGGATCCGGTCAGGATAGGCCAGGCCCTCCTCGGCCAGTTGGGCGCTGATCTCGCGCTTGAGCTCCGCCACCCGCTCCATCACGTCCAGGGTGCGCATGAACTGGCCATAGCAGCACTTGCAGGGGGTGGCCAGGTCCAGGCCCTGGGCCTGGGACAGGGCCAGGTTGCGGATGGTGCTGTAGACCGAGGACTTGTAGTAGAGGTGGCTCATGGGGTAGCCGCAGCAGTTGAACTCCAGGTCCACCAGCTCCACCCCCAGTTGGTCCAGCACCGCCTTGGTGCTGTGCCCGTAGTGGGGGACGTAGTAGGGGATCTTGCAGCCGGGGAAATAGGCGTAACGCATGGCTCAGCCCTCCAGGTCCGGGGCGGCCTGGCCGCCGAGGTGCCGCAGATGATAAAGGATGTCGGCCACTCGCACCCCCTGGGGGCAGGCCTCCTGGCAGAGATAGCAGGTCAGGCAGTTCCAGGTCATGCGCGCGCCCAGGGCCTCGTCCTTCAGGCCCAGGGCGATGGCGTGCATGATCTGGTGGGGCAGCAGGTCCAGGTGCTCCTGGGGCTTGTCGTACATGTGCACCACCGGACAGCCGTTGGTGCAGGTCATGCACTTGAAGCACTGCCGGAAGCTGTCGGCCAGGTAGTACTGCTTGATCTCGTTCTGGAAGCTCTGGTCGTCCAGGCGGACCATGGCCTGGCCCCGGCTGGGGACGGCCTTGGCCCACTGGGCCTCGCGCACCGCGGCCTGGGTGGGGGCAAAACCCTGGGCGCTCAGGTCGTCCTTCATGGCCAGCCAGAGGTCCTGCAGGTTGATGCCGGCCGGGCAGAGGTTGGTGCAGCGCAGGCAACTGGTGCAGATGTAGGCCCCCTGGCGCGCCAGGGCCAGCTCGCGGCGGTCCGGGGCCGGGCCGTGAGCGCCGGACAGGCGGCCCAGCCAGGCCAGCTTCTCCGAGGGCATCAGACTGAGGTTGCCGGTCTCGCGCAGGGCGGCGGCCACCGAGCAGTGCACCGAGCAGGTGGCGCAGTGCATGCAGGCGTCCAGCTCCAGGGCGCGCAGGTTGGCCAGGTTGGCCGGGCTGAGCTGGTCACGCGGCGCCGCCCCCCGGATCAGGTAGAGGAACGGGGTGGTGATCAGGTGCAGGAACTTGGTGAAGGGCAGCAGGGCCAGGCCCACCAGGCAGGCCAGCACGTGGAGATACCAGAGGAAATTCTCGGCCCCGGCCTTGACCAGGGCCAGTGAGACCGGGCTGATGGCCTGGGCCAGGCCCCAGGAGAGGAAGCCCCACTGGGGCGGATGGTGGCAGCTCAGGCAGGTGTCCTCGTTCAGGGCCAGGCCCTTTTCCAGGGCCGCGGCGTCGCCCAGGTCGGTCCCGGCCGGGAAGACCACCCCGTAGTCCCGGGCCCAGACCTGGCGCAGTCCGGTCAGGTCCTGCTCGTCGGGCAGGCCGGCGAACTCCTCCACCATGCGGTCGAAACTGACATGGCTGGTGATCTTCAGGGCCTCCAGGCCGAAGCCGGAGAGCAGGATCAGGGCGATGAGGGCGATGGCCACCCGGTCGGTGGGGCGGGCGGTGCGCTTCATGCCCGGCACCTTGGCCCGGCGATGGATGGCCAGGACCACGCCCACCACGACCATGGCCCCGAAAAGGTTGCGCAGGAACAGGTAAGGGTTCAGGGTGGCGTAATAATCCGGCAGCCAGCCGCCGATGATCCCGCCCAGGGCGTGCAGCACGATCAGGCCGGTGAAGCCCAGCCAGATCAACTGGTGGGTCAGCCAGGCCAGGCGGCTGTGGGCCCAGACCCGGCGCTGGACGATGCCGTCCAGCAGGAACCCGGCCAGGCCGCCGACGATCCGGGGGCTGAACAATCCCTTGCATAATCCACCCAGGGCGGCGCGCCCGCGCTGGCCCGGGGTCAGGCCCCTGGCTTCGGGACCGATGCCGACCGTAAGCCAGACTCTGATCTTATACGCCAGGCCCAAGAGCATGACCGCGAGCGCGGTCCAAGAGGCAATGGTCAGGAACATGGCTACTCCCAGATGTGACCACGGTTGATGCTTGTGACGGCGGGCACCAGCAACCACCGGCCTGTTGATTTCAGCTTACCCTCGCTATTCGCTACCAGCAAGCTAGACATTATTCACTGCACAAGGCTAGCTAAGCATTTGTGCAAACAACGAAATAATGAAATGATCCCCTCGGGGATAATCC
>CALERA010000332.1 GCA_937908275.1 uncultured Desulfarculaceae bacterium
ACGAGGTGTAGCCGTGACTGGAGTTCAGACGTGTGCTCTTCCGATCTGGGCGCGCTGTACTCGCTGACCAGGGAGGCGTCGATCACCTCCACCCCCAGGCGGCCGATGGCCTCCAGGTCCGGCGGGCCGCCGGGATACACCGCGTTGGCGCTGTCGACGATCACCAGGTTCAGCACCTGGTCCACCCGCACCTCCGGGCCGCAGCCCCGGCGCAGGTAATCCAGCAGCACCTTCACGCTGTCGGCCAGGCTCAGGCCCAGTTGCTCGGAATCGCCGGCCACGTTGGGAACGTAGACCTTGGGGCAGCCGGCGGCGGCCACCGCCGGGCAGACGCCCTCGGGCAGCAGGGTGGCGATCAGGCTGCTGTAAAAGCTACCCATAGGGTAGCAAATCAGTTCGGCCTGGTCTATCAGCCGGGCCACCTTGTCCCGGATGGCGGCGCTGGCGCGCGCGCCCTGGAGGTTGCGGGCCAGGAACAGCTCCGCCACCGGCGAGTCGATGGGCGGGGTTTCGCGCCCGGTCAGGAGGTGCTGGCCCACCAGCAGGCGGCCGTCGGCCAGGCGGGCGGCCAGGTGCTGGTGCTGGTTCACCACCGGCCGCACCATCCCCCGCACCTCGGCCAGCTTGGAGAAGGTGAAGATCACCGGGTCGATGTGGCGCTGGTGGTTCAGGTAGCCGCCGGCCAGCACCAGGTTGCCCACGTTGGCTCCCTGTAGGTCGAAGCCGGACGGCATTTTCTCCCAGAAAAAGCGCAGGTGGTTGCGGATGATCTTGCGCAGGGGGTCGGGCACCGCCATCACCAGGGGATCGCGCCCCTGGACCATCTCCGCCAGGCGGGCCTGGAGCTCCTCCGGGGCGGCCTGCTTGGGGAAACGATGGGCGAACAGCCGCACCACCTCCGGGTTGCCCTGCACCGTCTGGTCGGCCAGGGCCATCAGCCGGTTGCGCAGGTCGCCCACCGCCAGCATCTTGAAGGCCTTGCGCAGCACCGCCGAGCTGCCGCCGGAGTCGAAGGGGGTGATCAGGTGGATGGAGTTGTGGGTGTAGCGGATCAGCTCCCGGCTCAGGCCGGCCAGGGCCGAGCCGCCGCTGAAGAACAGGATGCGGGGACCCACCTCCGGGGCCCGGGCGTAGCGCGCCAGGCGCAGGGGGTCGGGCAGGCGCACCGCCCGGGTCAGGCGCGGGGCGTCGCCCATCAGGCGCCCCGGCTGGCCCGGCGCACCGGGGAGAGCAGGTCCAGGCAGGCCTGGGCCGCGGCCGCGAAATCCACCCCGCCGCTGAACTCATAGACCGGGCAGGACTCCAACAGGGCCAGGTAGGCCGGGTCGGAGAAGTCCGGGCGCTGGCCGTCCGGCGGCTGGTAGAACAGGCCCGGGGACTTGACAAAGGCCGGCAGCAGGTCCTGCCGCTGACGCAGGTCCACCCGGTTCACCCGCAGGCCCTGGACCCCGCGCTTCCAGTTCAGCACCACCAGGCCGGCCAGGGGCGAGGCCAGGTTGAAGCGCTCCGGCCCGAAACACTGGTCCAGGTAGGCGTCGTACTTGTGCTCCAGGCTCCAGAGCTCGTCCGGCTCCAGGGAGGCGAAGCGCGCCCGGTCCTGGTCCGGGATGACCTGGGCCAGGTGGGGGTTGTTCAGGGCGGTGCCGGGGTTGATGCGCGGCAGCTTGGCCACCCCGAACATCATCAGCTCCCGGCCGGTGTGGCGCACCACCAGGCGGTCGTTGCTGACGAAGTTGAGCCCCTGGCTCATCAGGTGCAGGGCCAGGGTGCTCTTGCCCGCGCCGGAGAAGCCGGCCAGGGCCAGGCCGCCGGCCGGTCCGGTGACCCCGGCGGCGTGGAAGAGCAGGCCGCCCTGGTCCAGCATCCACTGGATGTGGCGGCTGTTGATGAAGTTGACCACCTGGTTGGCGTTGGCCACGCAGGGACCCACCGCCAACTGCACCTGGGGGCCAAAGAGGAAGACCATGCCGGTCAGGCGCTTGCGCACCAGGCGGCCGTCGGGGTATTCGGCGTACTCCTCCTTGATCTTGCTCTTGCCCGGGTCCGGGGACTTGGG
>CALERA010000333.1 GCA_937908275.1 uncultured Desulfarculaceae bacterium
GAGCAGGCCCAGGGCATCGACCAGGTGAACCGGGCCACCAGCGAGATGGACCAGGTCACCCAGCAGAACGCGGCCAACGCCGAGGAGTCGGCGGCCGCGGCCGAGGAGCTCTCGGCCCAGGCCATGACCATGCAATCGTTCGTGGAGGAGCTGGTGAACCTGGTGGGCAGCTCCCGCCGGCGCAGCCACCGCCAACCCCAGGACGAGGCCATCTTTTTCGATGATCACGACGCCGAACCGGGGCCGCCGGCCCCTCCCGCCCCGGCCGGCCCCCCAGTGAAAGCGGCCGCGCGGACACCCAAACTGGCCCCTGCGCCGGCCAAGCCCGCTCCCAATCCGGCCAAGGAGATCCCCCTGGACGACGAGTTCGAGAACTTCTAGGCCTCCCGCCCCGGCGCGCGGTCCGTCCCTGGCGGGGGGCGGTCCGCGCGCATTTTTCGGCGAAGGTTGACACCCCCCTGGGGCCTGGATACTATTCCGTACAGTGAAACCGCTAATTTGAGGAGCGTCATCATAGCCATGCCACGTCAGGAAAACCCAGTCACCGCCCTGGTGCGCGGCCTCAAGATCATGGAAACCTTCGGGCAGCGCGGCTTCACTCTCTCCTTGGCCGAGGTGGCCCAGGACCTGAAGCTGCCCAAGTCCACCGCGTTCCGCCTGCTCAACACCCTGGTCAGCCTGGGCTACGTGGTCCAGCCCATCAAGGGCGGCCCCTACAGCCTGGGGCCGGCCGCCCTGCGCCTGGGTTACGCGGTGCTGGACGGCCTGGAGGTGCGCGAGGCGGCCATGCCCCACCTGGAGGCCCTGTTCGTCAAGGTGGGAGGTCACATCAACCTCAACATCCTGGACCAGGGCCGCCTGGAGATCATCTCGGTGGCCCGCTTCAGCCAGCGCGAGATACTGAGCCTGAACCTCAACGTGGGCAGCCGCCTGCCGGTCTACAACTCCACCACCGGCCGGGTCCTGACCGCCTTCCTGCCCGAGGAGCAGCGCCGCGAGGTCCTGGCGCGCCTGCTGGCCGACCCCATGGCCAAATCCTGGCTGGAGGAGCGGGACCTGGACCTGGACCGGATATGGGACCAGGTGCGCGAGCAGGGCTACGCGGTGGTGGACGGCGAGTACCTGCCCGAGATGGTGGCGGTGGGCGCGCCGGTGGTGGCCGGCGACGGCAAGGTGGAGGCCGCCGTGAGCGTGGCCCTGCTGCGCCGGGGCCAGAGCCGCCAGGAGTTCCTGGACCGGGTGCTGGAGCCGTTATTGACCTGCTCCGGGCGCATCAGCTCGGTGTTGGGCCGCCAGCGCGTCGTCAGTTGAGCGTTCACGCTTTCCGGCTTGACATCTGACTAGACCAACGTATAGCATAAGTCAGATGCCTTTACCCGGAGAGGTGCGATGACGCGCGGATTGACGGATCGTCAGGCCCAGGTTCTGGAATTCATTCAGCAATTCCTCAGCGAACAGGGTTATCCCCCCACCGTGCGCGAGGTGGCGGGCCGTTTCGGCTTCCGCTCGCCCCGCGCGGCCCACGACCACATGAAGGCCCTGGAAAAAAAGGGCTTCCTGCGCTCCGAGCCCGGCCTGCCCCGGGCCCTGAACGTCATCGGCCCCCCGCGCGGCATCCCGGTCCTGGGGCGCATCGCCGCCGGCGCGCCGATCCTGGCGGTGGAGGAGGCCGAGGAGTACCTGGACCTGGAGGCCGACTTCTTCGGCTCCGGCCGCTTCTTCGCCCTCAAGGTCCGGGGCGAGTCCATGATCGACGACCACGTCCAGGACGGCGACCTGGTCATCATCCGCTCCCAGGACCAGGCCCGTCCCGGCGAGGTGGTGGCGGTGCTGGTCGACGACGAGGTCACCCTCAAGCACTTCCACCCGGTCAAGGACGGCGTGGAGCTGCGGGCCGCCAACCCGGCGGTGCCCACCCTCCTGGTCGGCCCGGACCGTCCCCTGCGCGTGCTGGGGGTCATGGCCGGCCTGGTCCGCCGCTCCTAGCCGGCCGGGTGCCCCCGGCGGGGCTTATACGGGTCGGGCGGCGGGCTCCCTTGGGCGGATGTGATGCGCTCCCGTAGGGGCCGCCGGGATGGATGGCGGACGGGGAGGGGATAAGGATCGCCCGCGCAACGCGGGGAAAATTTTTGCTGTTTTCGTAGGGGCGGGGTTTATCCCCGCCCGGCCTTTTTACGATTCAAAACCTACGCTCCCGCCACCGGCTGTAGTTGCTTCAGCCTTCCGTCATTGCGAGCGTAGCGAAGCAATCTCCCGGTTTTCCTCTGCATCAGCGCGGCGCCAAAAAGTTGGGGCCCGGCCAAGGCCGGGCCCCCGTCCCCCCATGGGCAGGCATTTCCACGGGACCGGGGTCCCGGGCAGAAGCTACTCCACCTTGCCCACCGGCAGGTCGGACTCCATCCAGGCCTTGATGCCGCCGGGGTAGCGGTAGACGTTCTTGTAGCCCAGCTTCACCGCCCACATGGCGCCGTTGTGGCTGCGGGTGCACTTGGGGAAGCCGCAGTAGATCACGATCAGGGCGTCCTTGTCCGGACCCAGGAGCTTCTCGAACTCGGCCTGCTTGGCGGCGTCCAGGGCGGTCATCTCCGGAATCGGGAACTCCATCTGCTTGGCCCCGGGGACGTGCTGCTTCTTGAAGCTGTCCTCGTAGGGCATGGTGTCCAGAAGCAGCATGGGCTTCTTCTCGTCCACCCAGGATTTCAGGGTGGCGGTGTCCACCACCTTGTAGCCGCCCCGGGTCACCTCGTTGTAGAAGGTGACCACCAGCTTCTCTTTGTCCAACTCCTCGCTGCCGAACAAGGCCCAGGCCGGGCAGGCCCACGCCGCGGCCAACGCCGCCACCAACACCGCCAAAGCGAACTTCTTCATCCTAAGATTTCCTCCTTGCCCGGATGCATGATGGAATCTTGCAACGGACCGCCGCCCTCCCGCCGGGTTCGGGAGAGCCAACGGTGGATGTACAGATAGATCGCCGCCGCCAGCATGTAGAGGTCGCGGCGCAGGGCCACCCGCAGGCCCTCGTGCCCGGCCTGCTCCTCGGCCGAGAAACAGCCGCAGTCGATCTCCAGGCCCTGCAGCACCCCGAACCAGAGCACCACCATGAACATCAACAGCATGGCGGTGATCAGGCCCAGGCTGCCGCGCAGGTCCAGGCACAGGCCCAGCCCGGCCAGGACCTCCAGGGCCGGCAGGCCCAGGGCGGCCGGGGCCAGCAGGGCCGAGGGCACCAGGCCATAGTGGGACAGCACCAGGGCGAAGGCCCGGGGGTCCATCAGTTTGACCGTGCCGGCGTAGATGAAGACCAGGCCCAGGGCCAGGCGCAGGCCCAGGTAGAGCCAGCCGGCGGGGCCTTGGGCGGGGATGTGCAGGCGCAGGGTCAAGGCGGCCTCGTGCTAAAGGGGGTGGAAACCAGAAAAGGGCGGCTTAGTTGCCTATATGGCACCAGCCGCCCCAGGGCAAATACAAAGTTTGGATGATTGCGGGTGATTGATATTGGCTAAACCAATAATGGCTAGGTCTGGGGATCAGCTCCGCCCCTGCCGGCCAGCCAGGGCCAGAGGCCCAGCCCGCCCAGGGCCAGGCCCACGTGTCCCCACCAGAGCCAGTGCAGGGCGCGGTCCGAGGGGCCGCCCCAGGACAGGAGTTGGGCCAGACGCCAACCCAGGGGCTCCCAGACCGCGCCGTCCGGCCGCAGGGCGGCCAGGCGGCCGGCCTCCAGCAGCAGGCCGCTGAGCAGGGTCAGGAGGGTGAGGACCAGGAGCAGCCAGGGAGCGAAACCGCGCGGGGTGGCGGACAGGGCGCAGAGCAGGGCTCCGGTCAGGGCCAGGCCGGCGGCCAGGTCCAGGCTCAGGGCGAAGCCGGCGTAGAGCGCGCCGGAAAGGAAGGGGACCAGGCGGTGCAGGTTCCAGAGCAGGCTGCCCAGGGCCAGGCCCCCCAGGCCCCAGCCCAGGCACCAGAGCGCCAGGCGGCCGACCGGGCCGCGGGCCGGCCAGGGCCGCCAGACGGTGCGGCCCCGGGCGCGCAGACCGGCCAGGCAGGAAGCCAGGGCGGCGGCGGCCAGGGGCCAGAGCAGCCAGACATATTGCGGACCGAAAAAGCCGGAGCGGGGGGAGGGCAGGGGCACGGCCCTACCAGTCCTGTCCCGCCTCGGTCAGGATCTGGGCCACCCGCTGGGCGTCTTCCGGGCGGTCCACCTCCGGGGAGTCATGGGGCACCACCACGCAGCGGAGGCGCTGGTTGTGCTCCAGGGCCCGGAGTTGCTCCAGCTTCTCGATCTCCTCCAGCCGTCCGCTGGGCAGTTTCGAGAAAAGCTCCAGGAAGGCGGCGCGGAAGACGTAGACCCCCAGGTGCTTCAGGTGCTGACAGGGGCCGCCGTCGCGGTTGTGGGGCACCGCCGCGCGCGAGAAATACAGGGCGTCGCCATGGGCGTTGAGCACCGCCTTGACGTGGTTGGGGTCGTGCAGCTCCTCGGGACGGGTGATGGGGGTCACCGGGGTGGACATGCCCAGGGTGGCGTCCTCCAGAAGGGGCTGGGCGGTGAGGCTGATCACCTCCGGGGGCAGGAGCGGCTGATCGCCCTGCACGTTGACCACCAAGTCGGCGGGCGGCACCCGGAGCAGGCGGGCGGCGGCGGCGGCGCGGTCGCTGCCGCTGCGCAGGGCGCTGTCGGTCATCACCGCCCGGCCGCCGAAGGCCTCCACCGCCCGGGCGATGCGCTCGTCATCGGTGGCCACGGTCACCGAGGCCACCCCGGCGGCCCGGCCCGCCCGGTCCATGACGTGCTGGATCATGGGGCGGCCGTTGATGTTGACCAGGGGTTTGCCCGGGAAGCGGCTGCTGCCGTAGCGGGCGGGGATGATCACGTGCAGGGCCATGGATTTGTCACCCCAAGGCGGTTGTGGCGTTGGTTGGCTCAGGCCAGGTCCGGCCGGGCAAAACCCAGCCGGAGCCTCTGGCATACTAGCACCAGGCTCACAGCATCTCCACCACCTTGTGGGCGAAGGCCGAGCAGGAAAGCTCCGTGGAGCCGGGGATCTGGCGGGCCAGGTCATAGGTGACCTGGCCGGAGCGCACCGCGCGGCTGATGGCCGGGGCGATCAACGCGGCGGCCTCCACCCAGCCCAGGTGCTCCAGGAGCATGGCCCCGGAGAGCACCACCGAGCAGGGGTTGACCTTGTCCTGGCCGGCGTACTTGGGGGCCGAGCCGTGGGTGGCCTCGAAGACCGCGCAGGCGTCGCCGATGTTGGCCCCGGGGGCCATGCCCAGCCCACCCACCTGGGCGGCCAGGGCGTCGGAGATGTAGTCGCCGTTCAGGTTGGGCAGGGCCAGCACCGCGAACTCCTCGGGGCGCAACAGGGCCTGCTGGAACATGTTGTCGGCGATGCGGTCCTTGATCACCACCTGGCCGGGACCGGGCTGCTGGTCTTCGCTGACCAGGCGGCCGGGATATTCCTGGCGGGCCAGTTCATAACCCCAGTCGCGGAAGGCGCCCTCGGTGAATTTCTGGATGTTGCCCTTGTGCACCAGGGTCACGCTGGCGCGGTTCCGGGCCAGGGCGTAGTCGATGGCCCGGCGGATCAGGCGCTTGCTGCCAAAGGCGCTCATGGGCTTGATGCCGATGGCCGCCTCGGGCGCGATGCGCGTGCCCAGCTCGCCGTTCAGGAAGCCGATGACCTTGCGGGCCTGGTCCGAGCCGGCCGGCCACTCGATGCCGGCGTAGACGTCCTCGGTGTTCTCGCGGAAGACCACCATGTCCACTAGTTCGGGATGGCGGACCGGGCTGGGCACTCCGGGAATGTAGCGCACCGGGCGCACGCAGCAGTAGAGGTCCAGGCGCTGGCGCAGGGTGACGTTGATGGAGCGGAAGCCGCCGCCCACCGGGGTGGTCAGGGGGCCCTTGATGGCCACCTTGAGGTCGGCGATGGCGTCCACGGTGTAGTCGGGCAGGATGTCGCCGCTGGCGGCCAGGGCCTTCTCGCCGGCCAGGAGCTCCACCCAGGCGATGGCCCGGCGGCCCTCGTAGGCCTTGTCCACCGCCGCGTCCAGGATCAGGCGCGAGGCCCGCCAGATGTCCGGGCCGGTGCCGTCGCCCTCGATGTAGCCCACCGCCGGGCGATCGGGCACCATCAGGTGGCCGTTGGCGTCCTGGATGATGGGTTGGGCCTCCGGGGGCAGCTTGCTGAGGATGTCGGTCAGCGGGCTCACGACGGGTCTTCCTCCTTGGCGTGGGTCTGCCGGTATTGCTCCAGGAATTCCTGGTGGGTGGCCTCGGGGGACAGGCCGGGGCAGATCAGCTTGGCTTCGTTGAAGGCGCCGGGGTCCTTGAGCAGGGCCGGGAAATAGGGCCAGGCCCGGCAGATGGCCGGCTTGGCGGCGTGGATGCGGCAGCCCTCCGGCCCCAGGAGGGCGCAACGTCCGTCCTCCCCGCAGCGGATGGCCCATTGGCCCTGCTCGGGATGGCAATAACGCGCCTTGAACTCTTCCGGGGTCAGGTTGAGCAGGGCGGCCGCGGCGGACAGACCTTCCTCGGGCAGGCGGATGCCGCCGTTTCCGGTGCAGCATTGATTGCAGCGTTGGCAGGCAAAGGCCGGCCGGGTCATGACAACTCCCCTCGGGCGATAATCCTGTGTGCGGCGGGTGTGCCGAGGAAATTACACTGGCCGGCCCGGTCGCGCAAGTCCTGGCGGTGGCAATCGATCCGCCGGACAGGCCAACAGTTCGGCCGATGATCGTCGCGGGTGTCGGCCAAGGAATCACCCGGTTGGAACGAGGAAAATTCGGGAGATTGCTTCGTCGCTGGCGCTCCTGACAATGACCCCATCTCTGTATGTTCCAATAACAGACGATGGTGAAACAAGGCCAGGCTCGATCCACCCCCCTGAGCGAAAGGGCGCCAGCCCTTTCGCCAGCCTTTTTCGGAGGGGGTGTGGGGGGACCATTTTTGCGCAGCAAAAAGGGTCCCCCCGATTATTCTTCTCTCCCT
>CALERA010000334.1 GCA_937908275.1 uncultured Desulfarculaceae bacterium
GCCTCGTCCCAGCGCTTGGCCTTCAGGTAGGCGTCGCCCACCCGCAGGTCGGCCAACAGGGCGTACTTGCTGTAGGGATAGCGGTCCTTGAGTTGCTGGTACAGGTCGGCGGCGTCGTCGAACTTGCCTTCCTTGTAGGCTTCCTCGGCCTCGTTGGCCAACACCTGGGCCGGCACGTCGAAGGCCTCGCCGCGGTCCTTGCCCCCGCCGCCGATGCCCTTGAACCAGCTCCCCAGGCTGCTAAAGCTGCCGCAACCGCTCAGGGCGGACAGAGCCAGTACCAGGGCCAGGGCCGCCGCCACTCGCCGGGCTTGCATTGACTTCCGCCTTTCCATCGCCGGCGCCGTCCCGGATCGGGTCGTGATCATCGGCCGTTGGGCTTAGAGGCTTTCCAGGTAGCGCTGGGCCGCATAGGCGGCCAGGGCGCCTTCGCCGCTGGCCACCACGATCTGCTTGAGCAGACTGGAGCGACAGTCGCCGGCGGCGTACACCCCGGGCAGGCTGGTCTCCAGGTTCTGGTTGGTGAGGATGAAGCCCTGCTCGTCGCGGTCCACCGCCCCGGCCACGCAGGCGCTGTTGGGGGTGGTGCCGATGAAGACAAAGGCCCCGTCGCAGGCCACTTCCTTTTCCTGGCCGGTCTTGAGGTCCTTCAGGCGGACCTTCTCCACGCCCAACAGGGCGCTGCCCTCGATGGCCAGGGGCGCGTGGGACCAGAGCACCTCGATCTTGGGGTCGGCCGCCACCCGCTCGCAGAGCACGGCGCAGGCCCGCAGTTGGTCACGACGATGGACCAGGTAGACCTTCTTGGCGAAACGGGTGAGGAAATGGGCCTCCTCGGCCGCGGTGTTGCCGCCGCCGAAGGCCACCACCACCTTGTCGCGGAAGAAGGGGCCGTCGCAGGTGCCGCAGTAGGAGACGCCCCGGCCGGCGAACTCGGCCTCGCCCGGCACCCCCAGCTTGCTGGGGCTGGCCCCCAGGGCCAGGATCACGGCCTTGGCCGTGATCTCGCCCTCGCTGGTGGAGACGATCTTGCGCTCGCCCTCCATCCGCAGGCCGCTGACCTCGACGCTCTTGATCTCCAGGCCGAATTTCAGGGCGTGGTCGCGGAAACGGTCGGAGAGGTCGAAGCCGCTGACGCCCTCGACGTCTCCCGGCCAGTTCTCCACCCAATGGGTGTTGAGCACCTGACCGCCGGGGCTCAGACGCTCCAGCAGCAGGGTGTCCAGTTTGGCGCGGGCGGCGTAGAGCCCGGCGGTGAGACCCGCCGGACCGCCGCCGATGATGACCAAATCTCGTTCGGACATGGCGGGTTGCGCCTCGTGGGGGCTAGAGCAGTTTGCCCAGGGCCTGCTCGATGTGGCTCTTGCTCACCGCGCCGGTGATCTGGTCCGCCACCTGGCCGCCCTTGAACATGATCAGGGTGGGGATGGCGCGGATGCCGTACTGGCCGGGGGTCTTGGGGCTCTCGTCCACGTTGAGCTTGGCCACCTTGACCTTGCCCAGGTACTGCTCGGACAACTCTTCCACCACCGGGGCGATGGCCCGGCAGGGGCCGCACCAGGAGGCCCAGAAGTCAACCAGGACCGGGAGGTCGCTCTTCAAAACTTCGGCTTCGAAGGTGTCGTCCGTAACCTGGAGAACGCTTCCTGACATCTTGTGCTCCTTAGGCCGGTTGGTCCAAGCCCCCCATGCGTGGCGGGCGGACGTCCATGGGAAAGATGTTAACTATCCTATGTCATAAATCTATAGACCGCACCCGCGGCTTTGTCAACGCGGGCGACGCTGGCCATGGTTGACAGTTTAACCAAAGGGTACCTAAGATTACGGCGGCAAGCAAGGGAGTGGTTTTGGCCAAGACCCGGCAAAATTTCGTCTGCCTGCAATGTGGCGCGCTGAGCCCCAAGTGGCTGGGCCGCTGTCCCCAGTGCCAGAGCTGGGACAGCCTGGCCCCCCAGGAGGAGCCCGCGCCGGCCCGGGCCGGGGCCGAGCCGCCCCGACCCCAGCCCCTGGGCCGGGCCGGCCAGGCGGCCGAGCCGCGCATCCCCACCGGCCTGGACGAGCTGGACCGGGTGTTGGGCGGGGGCCTGGTGCCGGGCATGGTGGTGCTGGTGGGGGGCGAGCCGGGCATCGGCAAGTCCACCCTGATGCTGCAACTGGCCGCCAGCCTGGCCAAAGCCGGGGTCAATCCGCTCTATGTCTCGGCCGAGGAGTCGGCCCGCCAGGTGGGCCTGCGCGCCGGGCGGCTGGGCCTGGGCGACAGCGGCCTGCTGCTCCTGGCCGAGACCGGCCTGGAGGCCCTGGCGGCGGCCTGGGCCGCCGGGGGCTATGGCGCGGTGGTGGTGGACAGCGTGCAGGCGGTGCGCAGCGACGAGCTGCCCGGCCTGGCCGGCTCCCTGAGCCAGGTGCGCACCGTGGCCGCCAGCCTGGCCGCCCGGGCCAAGGAGTCCCACGCCGCCCTGTTCCTGGTGGGTCACGTCACCAAGGAGGGGGCCCTGGCCGGTCCCCGGGTGCTGGAGCACCTGGTGGACACGGTGCTGTATTTCGAGTCCGAGCCGGCCATGCGCCTGCGCCTGTTGCGGGCGGTGAAGAACCGCTTCGGGGCCACCGACGAGGTGGGGGTCTTCGAGATGACCGAGGAAGGCCTGCTGCCGGTGGCCAACCCCTCGGCGGTCTTCCTGGCCCACCGGCCCGAGGGCGCGCCGGGCAGCGCGGTCTGCGCGGCGGTGAGCGGGGCGCGGCCGCTGTTGGTGGAGGTCCAGGCCCTGGTCAGCCCCTCGGGCCTGGCCATGCCCCGGCGTCAGGCCCTGGGGGTGGACGCCGGCCGGCTGCACATGCTCTGCGCGGTGCTTTCCATCCACGCCGGCCTGGACCTCTCGGGCCACGACGTTTTCGTCAACGTCACCGGTGGGATCAAGCTCAGCGAGCCGGCGGCCGACCTGGCGGTGGCCGCGGCGGTGGCCAGCAGTTTCCACGCCCGGCCCCTGCCTCCCGACCTGGTCTGCTTTGGCGAGGTGGGCCTGGCCGGGGAGCTGCGGGCGGTGGGCCGGGGCGCGGCCCGCCTGGCCGAGGCCAGCCGCCAGGGCTTCCAGCGGGCGCTCACCGCGCCCAACCCGGCCGGGGGCGCGACCCCGGGCATACAGGTCCTCAGCGCCGCCCGCCTGCACCAGGCCCTGGAGGTGATGTGGTAGGCCGCGCGGCCGGTTCTACTGGTAATACGACGCGAAGTAGGAGAAGGGGGCCAGGCCCTTTTGGGTCTCGGCGTCCAGGGGTCCGTAATACTGGTCGCAGAGGCCCTTGGGCTGGTACTGGCCAGCCACCAGGCGCTTGATGCGCGCCACCCGCTCCTGGTTGCGCTCCGGGTGCTGGCGCAGGTTGAAGTTCTGGGGCGCGACGATCATCGCCACCAGGGCCAGGTACTCGTCCTCGGTTAGCTCAGCGAATTCCTTGCCGAAATAATGCCGCGCGCCCTCGGCGAAGCCCTGGGTCCCCTCGCCCAGGCCAATCCGGTTGATGAACAGGCGCAACTGCTCGTCCTTGCCCATCAGCGGGTCCAGGGCGTAATAGGCGATCAGGGTCTGGCGGACCTTGGCCACGCCCGGCTGGAACTTCTCGAAATACAGCACCTTCACCAGGCCCTGGGTGATGGTGGTCAACCCGGCCCCGGGGGTGGTCAGGTCCACCCCGCCATGGCGGTAGAAGGCGGGGTCCTCGACCTTGAGCAAGATCTCGCGCTGGCGGGGGGAAAGGTCCGTGACGGCCAGGGGATGGCTGGTGGCGGCCAGGCGGGGCAGCAGGGTCTCGCTGGTGTAGCGCCGGGCCTGGTGGACCTCGCCGGCGTAGTAGACCACGGCGATGAGCAGCAGCGCCCCCAGCACCGCGGCCGTGCGGCGAATGATCCGGCCCGCGCCCAGCTTGACCACCCCGCCCTTCCCGGTCCCTAGGCCTCGGGGGCCAGGGCCGCGATCCGCGCCCGCACCACCGCCGGGGCCAGGCCGGTTTCCCGGCAGATGCGGGCCACGTCCTCGGCCTCGGGATGCACCCGCCAATCCTGGCCCACCCGGGCGCGCTTGACCCGCACCGGCCCCCAGGGGGTCTCGACCGTGACCTGCTCCCGGGCCAGGGTGCGCCGCTCGCAACGCCGCAAGCGCACCCCCAGGCTGGTGGTCTGCTCCAGGACCAGGGCGGCCAGGGCCTCGGCCTGTTCGGGCCGGGCCATGACCAGGGCCATCAGACCCGGGCGGCCCTTTTTCATGAGCAAGGGCGCGGCGGCCACGTCCAGGGCGCCGGCCTGCATCAGCCGTTCGCTGACCATGGGCCAGTCCTCGGGGCTCATGTCGTCCAGATGACAGACGATCTCCACCACCTGCCCCGCCTCACCGGCATTGCCCGGGCCGTCATCGCCCAGGAACAGGCGCACCACGTTGGGCAGGCCCTGGCTGGGCCGGCTGCCGCCGCCCAGGCCCTGGGCGATCAGGCGCATGGCCGGCATGGCCCCGAAGCCCTCGGCCAGGCTGGAGACCAGGGCCGCGCCGGTGGGGGTCACGGTCTCGCCCGACTCGGGCCAGGCCACCACCGGCAAGCCGGCCAGCAACTCCACCACCGCCGGGGCCGGCAGGGGGATGCGACCGTGGGCGCAGTCCACGAAACCCCGGCCCAGGGGCAGGGGCGAGCAGACCACCCGCTCCACCCCCAGGGAGCGCAGCCCGGCGCAGAAGGCCACGATGTCCACGATGGCGTCCAGGGCACCCACTTCGTGGAAGTGGACCTGATCCGGGGTGGCGCCGTGGACCTTGGCCTCGGCCACGGCCAGGCGCTGGAAGACCTTTAGGGCCGGGCCGCCAATGGCCTCCGGCAGGCGCTCCAGGATCGCGGCCACCTCGGGCAGGCCCCGGTGAACGTGCCCGGCCGGGGCCGGGTGCCCGTGGTCATGGTCATGCTCGTGCGGGTGGTCGTGCCCGTGGTCATGGTCATGGTCGTGATGGTGATGCCCAGGGGCATGCTCGTGCGGGTGATCATGGCCATGCCCGTGGTCATGCCCGGGCTCGTGGTCATGCTCGTGCTCATGGTCGTGCGAATGCCCGTGGTCGTGGGTGTGCCCGTGATCGTGGCCATGGTGATGGTGCGGGGGTGGCGGAGCCTGACGCTCGTTCACCACCAGCCGCCGGGCCATCAGCCCCAGGTGCTCCACCCGGGTCTGGGAGACGCTCACCTCGCCGCTGAGGCCCATGCTGGCGATCAGGCCCTCCAGCTCGGCCA
>CALERA010000335.1 GCA_937908275.1 uncultured Desulfarculaceae bacterium
CCTGGCGCGGCTTCGCGCTCGGGCCGTCTCGCTTTTTCTGGCCAAGGTCGCGGGCCTGCTCTACAATCTTGCCCAACGCCCCCGACCTTGACCAACCGGGGGCCCATCCCCCCGAACCCTTTTGCGGGGCGGCCAACTAGCATGCGTTTCGTGGACGAGGCGATCATCGAGGTGGCGGCGGGCGACGGCGGCCGAGGCTGCGTCAGCTTCCTGCGCCAGCGCGCCATGCCCAAGGGCGGCCCCGACGGCGGCGATGGCGGCCGGGGCGGCGATGTCGTCATCCGGGCCACCAACCGGGTCGCCACCCTGGCCGACCACAGTTACCTGCGCCATTTCCGGGCCGGCCGGGGCCAGCACGGCATGGGCGCGGGCAAGACCGGCCACGCCGGCGAGGACAAGCTGGTGGAGGTGCCGGTGGGCACCCTGGTGCTGGACCTGACCAGCGGCGAGGTGCTGGCCGACCTGGCCAGCGACGGCCAGGAGGTGGTGGCGGCCCAGGGCGGCCGGGGCGGCAAGGGCAACCGGCACTTCGCCAGCAGCACCCACCGGGTGCCCCGCTTCGCCCAACCCGGCGAACCCGGCCAGCAGCGCGAGCTGCGCCTGGAGCTGAAGCTGTTGGCCGACGTGGGCCTGGTGGGCCTGCCCAACGCCGGCAAGTCCAGCCTGATCCGGGCCTGCACCGCCGCCCGGCCCAAAGTGGCCGATTATCCCTTCACCACCCTGACCCCCCATCTGGGCGTGGCCGAACTGGACGACGGCACCACCATCACCCTGGCCGACATCCCCGGCCTGGTGGAGGGCGCCCACCAGGGGGCCGGCCTGGGCCTGCGCTTCCTGCGCCACGTGGAGCGCACCCGGCTGTTCCTCTACGTGGTGGACCTGAGCAACCCCGAGCCCCTGGCCGACCTGGCCACGGTGCGGGCCGAAGTCGAAGCCTACGACCCGGCCCTGGTCCAGCGGGTGGGGCTGGTGGCGGCCAACAAGCTGGACCTGGCCGAGGCCCGGGCCAACCTGGCCGAGTTCCGGGCCGGGGCCGAGGCCCTGGGCCTGGCGGTGCTGCCGGTCAGCGCCAGCCAGGGGGTGGGAGTGGAGGAACTCCTGGCCGAGGTGGGCCGGCGGCTGGACAGGGTGGACCAGGCGGAGGCGGCCCCGGAGGACGAGAGCCTTGAACCGGCGTGAGCTGATTCAATCCTGCCGCCGGATGGTGGTCAAGGTGGGCTCCGGGGTGCTGACCGGCCCCGAGGGCCTGGACCGCCGCCGGGTGACGATCCTGGCCGGGCAACTGGCCCGGCTGGCCAGTGGCGGCCGCCAGGTGGTGCTGGTCTCCTCCGGCGCGGTGGCCTCGGGCCGGGGCAAGCTGGGCCTGATGGGCCAGGCCCTGACCATCCCCCAGAAGCAGGCCGCCGCCGCCCTGGGCCAGGCCTCCCTGGTCCAGGCCTACGAGGAGGCCTTCGCCCCCCACGGCCGCCAGGTGGCCCAGGTGCTCCTGACCGCCGCCGACCTGCGCCGCCGGGCGCGCTGGGACAACGCCCGCAACACCTTCTTCACCCTGCTGGACTGGAACGTCATCCCCATCGTCAACGAGAACGACACCGTGGCGGTGGCGGAGATCAAGCTGGGCGACAACGACAACCTGGCGGCGATGCTCACCAATCTCCTGGGGGCCAGCCTGCTGGTCAACCTGACCAACGTCGATGGCGTCCTGGACGACGACCCCCGGGTGAACCCCGACGCCAGGCTGATCCCGGTGGTGGAGCGGGTGGAGGCCGAGCTGTTGCAGTCGGCCAGCGCCCAGCCCGGGGCGGTGGGCCTGGGCGGCATCTTCAGCAAGGTCCGGGCCGCGGACAAGGTGGCCCGTTGCGGGGCCCACACCATCGTGGCCAACGGCACCCGCGACGACGTGCTGGACGCCATCGCCGCCGGACAGGAAGTCGGCACCCTGTTCCTGCCCCATCCCTCGCGCCTGACCAGCCGCAAGCACTGGATCGCCTTTGCCGCGGCCCAGGCCGGGGAGTTGGTGGTGGACGAGGGCGCGGTGCGGCCCCTGGTGGAGCGGGGCAAGAGCCTCCTGGCCGCCGGGGTGCGCCAGGTGCACGGGGATTTCAGCGCCGGCCAGGCGGTGCGGGTGCTGGGGCCGGGCGATGTCATCCTGGGGGTGGGGCTGACCAATTATTCCAGCGGCGAGCTGGAGGCCATCAAGGGCCTGCACAGCCCGGAGATCGCCGCCCGCCTGGGGCGGGAGGACGCCCCGGAGGTGATCCACCGCGACGACCTGGTGGTCTTTGACCTGGACGAGGAAGAGGAAGTCGCCTGCCTGCTGGGCTAGGGCCTGTTAAGGTGCTTAGGAAGACCTTATGCGCTGTCGGGTGTCATTGCGAGCGCAGCGAAGCAATCTCCCAAGGCTTTATTTATTATTTTAGCTGAGTTGGGAAAAGCGAGGGAGATTGCCGCGTCGCTTCGCTCCTCGCAATGACAAAAAGGGATTCTGCGCGGACGCTCGCCCATCCCGAGTTGGATTGCTAACCTGGTGATTGCGTCTGTGTTAATAGGCCCTGGCCGCTGAGCCCGAAGGCGAGCCGGGAAAAGGAGCCGCGCGCATGACCAGCGAACGCTTGGCCGAGGAGATGGTGCTGGAGCTGTGCCGGGGGGCCCGCCAGGCCGCCCGGGTCCTGGCCGTGGCCGGGTCGGAGCAGAAGAACCGCGCCCTGTTGGGCCTGGCCCGGGCGCTGCTGGACGAGGCCGAGGGCCTCAAGGCCGCCAACGCCCTGGACCTGGAGGCCGGCCGGGCGGCGGGCCTGAGCAAGGCCATGCTGGACCGCCTGACCCTGAGCGACCAGGTGATCGCCGCCATGGCCGAGGGGCTCCGGGAGGTCGCGGCCCTGCCCGACCCGGTGGGCGAGGTCACCGGCATGTGGCGGCGGCCCAACGGCCTGCTGGTGGGCCGTCAGCGCATCCCCCTGGGCGTGATCGGCTTCATCTACGAGTCGCGCCCCAACGTCACCGTGGACGCGGCCGGGCTCTGCCTCAAGAGCGGCAACGCGGTGGTGCTCAAGGGCGGCAAGGAGGCCATCAACAGCAACCTGGCCCTGGCCCGGATCATCGGCCGGGTGCTGACCGACTGCGGCCTGCCGGCCGCGGCGGTGGCGGTGGTGCCCACCACCGACCGGGCCGCCACCCTGGCCCTCCTTCGCCAGGACGAACTGCTGGACGTGGTCATCCCCCGGGGCGGCGAGAGCCTGATCCGCTTCGTGGCCCAGAACAGCCGGGTGCCGGTGCTCAAGCACTACAAGGGCGTCTGCCACCTCTACGTGGACGCCGAGGCCGACCTGGCCATGGCCGAGGCCATCTGCGTCAACGCCAAGTGCCAGCGCCCCGGGGTCTGCAACGCCCTGGAGACCCTGCTGGTGCACCAGGACGTGGCCGAGAGCTTCCTGCCCCGGGTGGCCCGGGCCCTCACCGCCCAGGAGGTGGAGCTGCGCGGCTGCCACGTCACCTGCGAGATCCTGCCCGAGGCGGTGCCGGCCACCGACGACGACTGGCCGGCCGAGTACCTGGACCTGATCCTGGCGGTCCGGGTGGTGAAGGACATGGACCAGGCCCTGGACCACATCGCGGCCCACGGCTCGCAGCACACCGAGGCCATCGTCACCCGCGACCACGCCCGGGCCATGCGCTTCATCAACGCGGTGGACTCCTCGGTGGTGCTGGTCAACGCCTCCACCCGCTTCAACGACGGCGGCCAGCTGGGCCTGGGGGCGGAGATCGGCATCAGCACCTGCAAGCTGCACGCCTTCGGCCCCATGGGCCTGGAGGAGCTGACCACCCGCAAGTTCATCGTCTTCGGCGACGGCCAGGTGCGGCAGTAGGCGCGATGACCCCCGAGACCTTGCAGCGGGGCCGCCTGGGCATCTTCGGCGGCACCTTCGACCCCATCCACATCGGCCACCTGCGGGCGGTGATGGAGGTGGCCGAGGAGCTGGAGCTGGCCCAGGTGCTGTTCATGCCCTGCCACCAGCCGCCCCACCCCAAGGACGTGCGGGCCTCGGCCGCCCATCGCCTGGAGATGGTGCGCCGGGCGGTGAACGACAATCCCCGCTTCGGGGTCAGCGACCTGGAGGTGCGCCGCCCGGGCAAGAGCTACGCCGTGGACAGCCTGGAGGAATTCTCCCGGCTCCATCCCGGCCGGCCCCTGTACTGGCTGATCGGGGCCGACGCCTTCTTCGCCCTGCACCAGTGGTATCAGCCCCGGCGGCTTTTTGACCTGGCCGACTTCGTGGTCATGACCCGGCCCGGCTCGCCCGGGCGCGACCTGCGCGAGTACCTGAGCCACTACCTGGACCCGGCCTTCGCCCCGGCCGACAACGCCTGGGTGCGTTTGCCCAATGGCCACGGGGCCAAGCTGCTGACCACCACCCTGCTGGACATCAGCAGCACCGACATCCGCCGCCGCGCGGCCCAGGGCCGGTCGTTGACCTACCTTGTGCCCCCGGAGGTGGAGGACTATATTTGTGAAATGAAACTTTATGAAACCCCGGAAGGGGAGGATTGATGCCCACCCGGACCCGCATCCGGCCCGCCAAGCCGGCTGATCCCCTGGCGGTGGCCAAGCTTTGCCTGGCCGCGGCCCAGGGCAAGAAGGCCGAGGAGGCCCTGCTCTTGGACGTGGCCAAGGCCAGCGGCTACGCTGATTACTTCCTGCTCCTCAGCGGCCGCTCCACCCGCCAGGCCACGGCCATCGCCGAGGCGGTGCAGGGCGCGCTCAAGAAGTCCGGGGTCAAGCCCCTGGGCGCGGACGGGGTCAAGGACGGCCGCTGGGCGGTCCTGGACTTCGGCGACGTGGTGGTGCACGTCTTCCACCACCCGGTGCGCGAATTCTATGACCTGGAATCCCTGTGGTCCGACGCCCCCCGGGTGGCGGTGGACCCGGCCGAACTGGAAGGCCTGCTGCCGGCCCCGGAGCCGGCCCGGCGGCCTTCCTGGGAAGACTGATCCATGACCCATCCCCGCCCGGTGGCCCTGATCATCCTGGACGGCTGGGGCATCGCCCCGGCCTGCGATAGCAACGCGGTCACCTGCGCCGCCACGCCCTTTCTGGATTCGCTCTTCGCCGCCTGGCCCCACGGCCGACTGCTCTGCTACGGCGAGGCGGTGGGCCTGCCCGAGGGCCAGATGGGCAACTCCGAGGTGGGCCACCTCAACCTGGGGGCCGGGCGGGTGGTCTACCAGGACATCACCCGCATCAACCAGGCCATCCG
>CALERA010000336.1 GCA_937908275.1 uncultured Desulfarculaceae bacterium
TTCTTCCTCGCAGCCCAGGGTCTCCAGGTCGTAGGCCACCACGGTGTCCAGGTGACCCACCAGGGCCAGGCGGGCCTCGCCGCCCTCGGGCAGCACCAGCAGGTTGTAGCGGTTCTCGTCCACCTCCTGGCGTTGGGGATTGAGACCCCGGCGCTTGAGGTAGCCGTGGCAGAACTCCAGGATTTCCTCTTCCTTGCCCGAGGGGCTGTAGATGTCGATCATCCGGCGCAGCAGGCGGCGCAGGCGGCCGGGGTCCACGGCGAGGTCGGGCATGTCTAGTCCACTTCCGGAGCGCTGGGTTCCGGGGCGGGCCGGGTCGGCTCGTTGGCGCGGGTGGCGCTCTTCTTCTCGCCGTTCTTGCGGCGCTGGTGGTCCAGGTTCAGGGTCAGGAAGATGTGCTCCTGGGGATTGCCGAAGCCCTGCTTGCGGAAAAAGTGCAGCGCCGGCAGGTTGTCGGCCTCGGTGTCCACCAGCATGATCCGCGCCCCCTGCTCCACCAAGAGCTCGCGCAGGGTGCGGAACAAGCGGGCAGCCACCCCCAGGCGCTGGTTGCCCGGGCGCACGCCCAGCCAGACCAGGTAGCCGTATTTCCAGGCTGAATGGCTCTTTTCGATGGTGGTGCCCAGGGCGAAGCCGGCCAGCTCGTCGTTGATTTCCGCCACCAGGCAGAGTTCCGGGTCGCTCTGGAACAGGGAGATCACCTCGTACTCGTCCCAGGTCCGGTAGAGGTTGGGCCACTCCGAGGCGGTGAAAAGATCCTCGCCCAGGTGGAACACCTCGGCGATGTCGTCGATCTCCATTTGCCGGATCGTGAGGCTGGGACGCTTCCTAGGTCGGTCTTCGGGCGCTTCGTCCATGAGATTTGCCGCGACTTTTTTCTGGCCGCTTCCCACTTGGCGGCCGGTTGGGGTGGGGAGGATGGGGGAGAGCCGGGAGAAACCCTTTTCTTTTGGGGGCCAAAATAAAAGGGTTTCCCCCGGGCCCCCTTCCCAAAAGAAAAGCCGGGGTTGGGATGGGCCACGGCCCAGGGCCGAAAGCCGTCAAGCGCTTCCGGCTCAACTACGGACCATTATAAGCCTTTAATGGCCGCCCGCAAGTGACGGCCCGGTGGCGATCACCTCTGGGATTTGGCCCGGCCCCCGCCCAGCTCCAGGATCCGGGCGTATTCGGCCGGGGCCAGCGGCATCACCGAGAGCCGCGACTGGCGCACCAGGGCGATGTCCCCCAAGGCCGGGTCGGCCTTGATCGCGGCCAGGCTCACCGGCTGGGCCAGGGCGAAGGCCGGGACGATCTCCACCGCCAGCCAGCGGGGATCCTCGGCCGAGGGGTCGGGCCGGGGGCCGGCCTTGACCTTGGCCACCCCCACCACCGCCTGGCCCTGCACCGAATGGTAGATCAGGCAGAGGTCGCCCGGCCGCATTTTTTCAAGATTGTTGCGGGCCTGGTGGTTGCGCACCCCATCCCAGAGGGTGCCGCCGTCGCGCACCAGGTCCGGCCAGGAATAGGCCTCGGGGTCGCTTTTGAGCAGCCAGTGCTGGGCCATGTCCCTAGCTCCCGGAGAGGTCGGCCAGCACCCGGGCGGCGTGGCCCTGGGCCTTGACCTTGGGGTAGGTGGCCAGGCGCTTGCCCTTGGCGTCAAACACCGCCGTGGTGCGGATCGCCCCCTCCACCTCCTTGCCGTACAGCTTCTTGGTCCCCCAGGCCCCCAGGGCCTTGATCAGGGCCAGTTCGGGATCGGCCAGCAGGGGATAGCCCAGGCCCTGCTTTTGGGCGAAGCCCTGGTGGCTTTTGACCGAGTCCTTGCTCACCCCGGCCAGGCCGAAGCCCAGCTTGGCGAACTCGGCCGCCAGGGCCTGGAACTCGCTGGCCTCGGTGGTGCAGCCGCTGGTGTTGTCTTTGGAGTAGACGAAAACCACCAGGCCCTTGGCCCCGGTCAGGTCCGCGAAGGCCTTGGCCGCGCCACTCTGGTCGGGCAGCTTCAGTTTGGGATAGTTGTCGCTGGCTGGCATGGCCGCTCCTTTGGCTGGGAGTTATCCATATTATGCTAGCGCGTGTGAACGGCGCGGCCAAGCAAAAGGCCGGGGCGGGGGATCGCCCCGCCCCGGCCGCTTCGCGCCGGTTCCGCGCCAGCCTGGCTGGGCTAGATGGCCTTCCAGAGCATGCGCACCGCCATCAGCACCAGCAGGGCGGCGAAGCCCTTCTTGAGCACCGGTATCGGCAGGGTGTGGGCCAACCTGGCCCCCAGGGGAGCGGTGGTGATGGACAGCAGGGCCACCCCCAGCAAGGCCGGCAGATAGATGAATCCCAGGCTGTATTCCGGCAGTCCCGTGACCTTGAGGCCGTTGACCAGATAGCCCGCCGCCCCGGCGATGGCGATGGGGAAGCCGATGGCGGCCGAGGTGCCGATGGCGTTGCGGGTGTCCACGTTGCACCAGATCATGAAAGGCACGCTCATGGAGCCCCCGCCAATGCCCACCAGGGCCGAGACCAGGCCGATCAACAGGCCGGCCAGGTTGGCGCCCACCACCCCCGGCATGTCACGGCTGGCCTTGGGCTTGAAGTCCAGGAACATCTGGGCCGCCACCAGGAGCAGGAAGATGGCGAAGAAGATCTTCAGGAAATTGGTGGAGAGCTGGGCCGCCACCCAGGAGCCGCAGAAGGTGCCCGCCAGGATGCCGATGGTGATGTCGCGCACGATGCGCCAGTTCACCCCGCCCCGCTTGTGGTGCGCCCGGAAGGAGCTGATGGAGGTGAAGATGATGGTGGCCAGGGAGGTGCCCAGCACGGTGTGGGCCAGGTACTCGTGGGGAAAACCCTGGGCGCTGAAGATCATGGTCAGGGCCGGCACGATCACCAGACCGCCGCCGACCCCCATCAGGCCGGCCAGGACCCCGGTGATCAGACCGGTGGCGGCATACAGCAGCCAATACGTGATGGTCAGGTCCATGCCCTCGCTCCTTGGTCATGCGCAGGGATGCAAGACAGCGGCCCGTCCCGGCGGGGCCGGCGACGCGCCAATCTCATAGCATACCCCCGGACGGCGGGTTGACAACCGGGTGGGGTGGACGGGCGAGAGGCGTCAGACCTTGAGGGAGCGCATCACCGGGGCGTGGCTGGTGCCCAGGCTCAGGGCCCGGGCCACGTCGCGCCGGGCGTTGGCCAGGCTGGGCACGTAGTAGGCGACCAGACCGCCCAGGCGCTCCAATTCCATCTGCACCCGCAGCATGTCCACCGTGGGATAGGTCTGACCGGGCTCGAAGCGGGCGCGGTGGCAGATGCGGGACACGCCCTCGATGTTCTGGGGAATGCCGTAGAGGCGGCAGGTGAGGGGCCGGCGGGCGTAGAGCAGGCAGCGGCCCTGGTCCAGGAGGGGGCAGGGCACCCGGGCGGCGCTCAGGACCCGCAGGCGCTCCTCGCCGGTCTGGGCGAAGGCCAGGGCTATGGCCTGGTCAAAGAGCTGGGCCGCCTTCTCCCCCCGGCGCAGGACCTCGCGCCGGGTCTGGCGCGGCAGCTCCAGGAAACCCAGGGCCAGGGAGAGGGACTCCGCCGGCGAGAGGTCGAACAGGGCGTGGCAGCAGTCGTCGCAGCCCGG
>CALERA010000337.1 GCA_937908275.1 uncultured Desulfarculaceae bacterium
GACCACCGAGATCTACACTCTTTCCCTACACGACGCTCTTCCGATCTAGACAGGCGTGGTCACGGCATGATCTCCTCGATCCGGCTGACCAGGTCCGGCGGCAACTCCGGGCGCTGCTGGGTGAGGTCGCCGCCGACCACCACCTTGGGATACGGCGCCCACTCCACCGGGGTCTTCACTTCCAGCACCGCGGGACCGGGCTCGGCCAGCAGCCAGTCCAGGGCCGGGGCGATATCCTGGTCGCGGACCAGGGCGTGGGCGGGCAGACCAAAGGCGGAAACCACCCGAACCACGTCCGGCGCGGAGTAGCCCTCCACCGTGGCCGGGTGGAGCCCCTCGAAATTCTCGTCCTGGAAATAGCGCATCAGGCCCAGCATGCCGTTGTTGATGACCACCAGCTTCACCGGGGCGCGGAAGGTGGCGATGGTGGACAGCTCGGACAGGGCCATCTGGAAGCCGCCGTCTCCGGTGATGGCCACCACCGGGCGGTCGGGGGCCGCGAAATGGGCCCCGATCGCCGCCGGCATGGCGTAGCCCATGGTCCCCAGGCCGCCGGAGTACAGGATGCGGTCGCCGGCCTTGAGCTCCATGGTCTGGGCGGTCCACATCTGGTGGCCGCCCACGTCGACGGTGTAGATGGTTCCCGGCGGCAGGGCCCGGGAAAGCTGGCGTAAAAAGGCCTTGGGATTGAGGTCGCCCTGGTCCTGCTCGCCATCGCCCTGGAGCAGGACGCGAATCTCCCGGATCTGCTCCAGCCAGGCCGAGGGCGGGTTGCATCCCAGGGGTTTGCGGGCCTCCCACTCGGCGAAGGCCCGGAAGAAAGTGCGCAGGTCAAGCCGGATGCCCAGGGCCGTGGGCACGGTGCTGTTGATCACGCAGGGGTCCACGTCCACGTGGATGATCTGCTTGTTGGCGCTGAAGGCGCTGATCTTGGCGGTCTGCCGCGAATCCAGCCGGCTGCCCAGGGCGATCACCAGATCGGCCTTGGCCAGGGTGCGGTTGGCGTGGCGGTTGCCGTAAGCGCCGATGAAACCCACGTACAGGGGATCATCGTTGGGATAGGCGTCCTTGCCCAGCAGGCTGACCACCACCGGCAGTTGCAGGCGACGGGCGAAGGCGGCCACCGCGGCCGAGACATCGGCGGTCTGGATGCCGCCGCCCAGCAGCAGCAGCGGCCGGCGGCTGGCGGCCAACAGGGCCCGGAACCGGTCGTAATCGCTTTCGGCCAGGGTGCGCTGCTCCTGGTAGGCAAAGGGAACCGTCAGTTCGCCGGGGTCGATCTCCTGTTTCTGCACGTCAAAGGGAATGTCGTACAGGGTCGGTCCGGGCCGGCCTTCCAGGGCCAGACGGATCGCGTCCCGCAGCAGGTAGGGCGCCATGTCCAGGCGGTCCACGAAATAAGCCGCCTTGGTCACCGGCGAGGCGATGGGCACGATGTCCGCCTCCTGATAGCCCAACTGCCTCAAGGGCCGGCCGTACTTGAAGGTGCCGGTGGTCACGTTGCCGGTCAGGTGCAGCACTGGCACCGAATCGAAATAGCTTTGCGCCATGCCGGTGATCAGGTTGGTGGCCCCGGGGCCGCTCATGGCCAGGGCCAGCCCCAGGCCGTGGCGGATGCGCGCGTAACCATCCGCGGCCAGGGCGGCGTTTTCCTCGTGGCGCATGGGCACGATGGTCATCAGGTCGTTGCGGCGGATGGCGTCCAGGAGCATGGCGTTGGTTCCGCCAGCATAGGTGAACACGTGCTTCACGCCGGCTATTTCCGACAGGTAGCGCGGAATGAACTCACAGGCTTTCATGGTTCAAGCTCCCCGTGGCGGTCGGTCGCAGCCCGGCGGCGTTCCGGGTCCGGGGGGACCGAGCGCCGCCGTGCAAAAAACTGGCGAAGGTGTCGCGGACGTATTCGATTATCGGCTCGTCGATGCCGGGGTACAGACCCAGCCAGAAGCTGTTCTCGGTCACCTGGTCGCTGACCGGCAGCCCGCCCTCCACCACCCGGTGCCCGACCCCGCGATAGGCGGGCTGGCGGACCAGGTTGCCGCCGAACAGCAGCCGGGTGGCGATCCCCTGGGCCTCCAGGTGCTCGATCAGGGCCCGGCGGGTGAAGGGAAGCCCGGGCCGCAGGGTCAGGGGGAAGCCGAACCAGCAAGGGTCGGATCCCGGAGTCGGCTCCGGCAGGATGAACCACTCCTCGAACTCGGCGAACGCCCGGCGCAGGGTGTCGTAATTCCGACGACGGGCGGCCATGAACCCGGGCAGTTTTTCCAATTGGGCCAGCCCGATGGCGGCCTGGGTGTCGGTCACCTTCAGATTGTACCCGATATGGGAATATACGTATTTGTGGTCGTAGCCCTCGGGCAGGTCGCCGTGGCGCTGGTTGAACCGGTTCCGGCAGGTTCCGTCCGCGCCCGGGGGGCACCAGCAGTCCCGGCCCCAATCCCGGAAGGACAAGGCGATCCGGTGCAGCAGGCGATCGGAGGTCAGCACCGCGCCGCCTTCCCCCATGGTCAGGTGGTGGGCCGGGTAAAAGCTGGTGGTGGCCAGTTGCCCGAACCCGCCGACCAGTTGGCCCCGCCAGGTGGACCCCACCGCGTCGCAGCAGTCCTCCACCAGCCAGAGATCGTGCCGCCGGGCGAATTCGGTCACCTGGTCCACCGCGAAGGGGTTGCCCAAGGTGTGGGCCAGCACCACCGCCCGGGTGCGATCGGAGAGGGCGGATTCGAGCTGCTCGGGATTCAGGTTGTAGGTGGGCAGCGTGATGTCCACGAACACCGGCACCAGGCCATTCTGGATGATGGGATTGACCGTGGTGGGGAAGCCCGCGGCCACGGTGATCACCTCATCGCCCGGCCGCAGCCGCCGCTCGCCCAGCAGGGGCGAGGTGAGGCTGGAGATGGCCACCAGGTTGGCCGAGGAGCCGGAGTTGACCAGCAGGCAGTGGGACAGGCCGCAGGCCTGGGCGAAGGCGCGCTCAAAGGCCTGGGCGAAGCGGCCGGCGGTCATCCAGGCGTCCAGGCCGGCCTCGACCGCCATGACCAGCTCCCGGTGGTCGAAAACCCGTCCCCCCACCGGGGCCTTCAGGCTGCCGGACGCATCCGCCCCGGGGCCAAAGGCCGCCTGGTAATACTGGACGGTGAGGTCCAGGATTTTCTCCCTCAACTCAGCGGCGGTCGGGTTCATGGGCCAGGAAATCCTTGTACCAGGTGATGGTTCTCTTCAGGCCCTCTTCCAGATCGAACTGGGGGGCCCAAGCCAGGACTTCGCGCGCCTTCCGGGCGCAGAGCAGTTGCTGGCGAATTTCGTTGGAGGCCTGATTGAGGACCCTGGGGGCCGGTCCGCCGCCAAAAAGCCGGGTGATCAACTGCACCAGGTCCAGGACCGTGCGTCCGTCCTCGTTGGAGAAATTGAAGGACTCTCCGGCCAGCTCCCGCCGGTCGGCCAGGGCCTCGGCCAGGAGGATATAGGCCGCGGCCCCGTCCTCCACATAGAAGTAATCTCGGATGAACAGGCCGTCCGAGCGGATGACCGGGGCTTCTCCCCGCAGCAGGGACCGGATGGCCCCGGGGACGATCCGGTTCCAGTTCAGGTCCCCGCCGCCGTAGAAGTTGCCGCAGCGGGTGACCACCACCGGGGTGGCGTAGGTTTCGGCATAGGCCTGGGCGATCAGGTCCGCGCAGGACTTGCTGACATCGTAGGGATGCCGCCCCTGGAGGGGAGTGCTCTCGTCATAAGCCGCCCCGTCCTGGTCGCCATAGGCCTTGTCCGAGGAGGCCACCACCACCTGGCGGACCGTGGGACTGCGGCGCACCGCCTCCAACAGGTTCCAGGTGCCTTGGATGTTGGATTCAAAGGTAGAGACCGGGTTCCGGTTGGCGATGCCCACGATGGTCTGGGCCGCCAGGTGAAAAACGGTGTCGATCTCGTATTCGCCCAAAACCCGTTCCAGGAGGTCGCGGTCCCGCACGTCCCCCCAGACCGTCTTGACCGAGTTCACCAGGCCGGTGCGCACCAGCTCGCTTTGGGGCACGCCGTCCCGCACCAGGCAAACCACGTCGGCCTGGCGCTCCAACAGGCGGCGCACCAGCCAACCGCCCACCAGGCCGGTGGCACCGGTGACCAGGACCGGTCGGTCCAGCCAAAAGGGGCCGCTCATGACCAGACCTTCCAGGGCGCCTGGCCGCTTTGCCACAACTGGTTAACCTCCAGGTAGTCGCGGTAGGTGTCCATGGCGAAGAAAAAGCCGTCATGGCGATAGCTCATCAGTTGGCCCTCCGCCGCCAGGCGCTGCAGGGGGGCCTGCTCCAGGACGCATTCGTCGCCATCCAGGTAGTCGAAAACCGCCCGGTTGAAGACCATGAAGCCCGCGCTGACCCAGCCGTCCAGGCGGGGCTTTTCCTCGAACTGGGAGACCTGGCCGTCGTCCCTGATGTTCAGGACGCCGAACCGGGACTCGGGCCGCACCGTGGTGATGGTCGCCAGCCGGCCGTGAGCCTTATGGAAGGCCACCAGGCGGCCGATGTCCAGATCGACCAGGCCGTCGCCATAAGTGACCATGAAGGTGTCCCCGCAGACGAAACGCTTGGCCCGCAGCACCCGGCCGCCGGTCATGGTCGACTGCCCGGTGTCGGCCAGGGTGATGCGATAGTCCTGTTCCTCGTGGGCGCCGTCGTAGGAGATGATGCTCTTGCGTCCCAGGTGGATCGTGAAATCATTGTTGTAGGTTTCGTAGTTCAGGAAGTATTCCTTGATCATCGTCCCCCGGTAACCCAGGCAGAGAACGAATTCCATGAAACCATGGGAGGCGAAGATCTTCATGATGTGCCAGAGGATGGGCCGGCCGCCCACCTCCACCAGGGGCTTGGGACGATACTCAGTCTCCTCCCTGAGCCTGGCGCCCTGACCGCCGCAAAGAATCATCACCTTCATGCCGTTGCCTCGTTCTTCCATGCTCTGCCTCCGCGGTCCCGCCCGCGCCTTGCCAGCCTAGGCGCCAAGGGAATGTGCGGTTTGCGCGCCCTGGACCACCCGTCCCAGATTCGCCAGTTGGGCCGCCGCGACCTGATTGGCCGGGAACAGCGACACTTCCCGCTGCAAATGGCGGATGGCTTCCTGCAGTTCCCCCATCCGCCAGGCCACCTGGCCCCGCAATTGTTCGAGCCCATAGACCGGGGCCACCACCAGGGCGGAGATCCGCTGCAACAGTGCGTGGGCCTCGTCGTTCCGGTCCGCGGCCAAGAGGATGAACCCCAGCCAGACCAGCAACTGCACATCGCCGGGATGATGAGCCACCACCACCTGGGCCGCCTGGATCGCCCGATTCCAGTCCTGAAGGTTGGAGCAGGCCCTGACCAGGACCTGGTTCAGGCCCTCGTGGCCAGGGGACAGGCGCAGCCCCATCTCGGATGCCTGCCGGGCCTGCAGCGACTGGCCCGCGGCCAGGAGCGCCTGCCCCAGATGCTGATAGGCCTCCACCCGCTTGGGAGAGCAGCGCATCGCATAGTCCAGGGCCTCGATCGCGCCGCCAAAGTCACCTTTTTTCAGCAACGCCAGCCCCAGGGCTTCGTGGGTTCCGTAAAAATTCATCACGAACTCGCCCAAGCGCAGGGCGTGGGCGATGGTCCCTTCCACATCCCCCCGGTTCAGCTGGTCCAGCAGGAACTGATGGCAGAGCTCGAGGGCCTGTTCCTTTGCAGGTTGATGTTTCACCGAAACGATGACCGTCAAAATCTTGGCCCAATCGGTCGGCGACAATTTCCCCCCGTCGCCAACATATTGCTTCAGGACAAAGAGGAAAAAGTCGGTCAGGGACTGCTGGGACTCCTTAAGCGGACGTTCGACGATGTGCCCCATCACCTCGGTGCTCAGGACGCCCTTGCGCTGCAACAGCAGCAGCATCTCGATCAGGGGCATGATCAGGCCGTCGAGCTGCCCTTGCTGCATGGAATCCTGGTTCTGGTTGTACTGCCGGTGGCAGACCATGGTCTGGGGCAGATAGAACGAGGGCCGATCGTGGAAGGCCTCCAGCCAGATGCCGTTTTGGGGATAAAAGGAGCGCAGGGCGATGTAGGGCTCCGGGTCCACCCGGAGGAACGGCTCGCGGCGGAACACCGCCGAGGTGATGAAACCCAGCTGGGTGATGTAGCCGAAAACCATGGTGAGATCGAGCAGGCC
This sequence comes from uncultured Desulfarculaceae bacterium, assembly GCA_937908275.1. Taxonomy (GTDB): domain Bacteria; phylum Desulfobacterota; class Desulfarculia; order Desulfarculales; family Desulfarculaceae; genus JACRDC01. The sequence continues at coordinate 6,172 of CALERA010000337.1, forward strand.
GTCAAAGCGAATGACCCCGGAATGGAGGTTTTGCTTGTCGTAAATGACCTCGCTCATGTCCTGGTTTTTGACGTTCTTGTTCAACAGGAAAAAATCGGCCTCTCCCTTTTTGAGGTGGGGCCAGAGGGCCTCCAGGGCGCCGGGATTCAGCAGATCGTCATCGCCAAAAATCCAGACATATTCCCCGGAGCCCAGCCCGGCGGCGGATATAACGTTGCGTTCCGCGCCCAAGTTGTGTGGATTGCAGCGATATTCGATACGGACCTGGCTGTGTTCCCGAATCAAGCCCTCGACCACCTGGGCCGTGTCATCCGTCGAGGCGTTATCGGTGATCCAGATTTCCATCTGGCTGGCCTTGGCCTCGTCAACCTGGGACAGGATGGATTCCAGGGCCGCGCCGAGGAGCGGGGCCCGGTTATAGGTGGGAATGCTCAGGGTGAGGAGGATTCCGTCAGTTTGTTGATCAAGTTGGGGCGAAGGCATGCATCTCTCCCAGTTGGCCGCGGCACCGGCGGCGGAAAAATCTGCACTCTTGAGGACCCACATGCAATTAGAGTGCCGAACGCATTCTAGGCCGGATTATTGACGTTCCCGGAACCAGGTCGCGGAGATTACGTCCTCCAAGGCGTCGCGGTGGCGTCGGGGCTTTGATCGCAGGCAGACCCCGCGGAGGGGGATGAGGAGGTGCTCGCGGGCTGGTTTGGGAAGAGTTTATTAGGGAATCAACCGCGAAGGGCGGCCGCGACCTGGAAAACGGGATGCGATCAGGGCGGTCCGGGCTTCCCGAGCGGGCATTCCAGCCCTGCGCCCCAATGTTTCCCGGCAAAAAGAAAGGGCCCAGGCGTTTCCGCCTAGGCCCTTGATCTTTCTGGCTCCCCGGGCCGGACTCGAACCAGCGACAGGGTGGTTAACAGCCACCTGCTCTACCGACTGAGCTACCGGGGAATGTCGTCGGCAAGGCGGATTTTTACCACAACCGCCGGGGTCCGTCAACTAGCCCGAAGGCTTAGACGACGCCGACATTTGGGTTGCCAAGCCCGCGCGGATGGGTTATACAGGCCGTGCTGGTTATGCCAGGCCGACGGCCATCCCGACCAGGGATGGCCGTTTTTTTGCGCCTGGAGGATGACATGACGACCCGCCTGGTGGTGCTGGCCAGCTACTTCCTGATGGTCCTGGTGCTGGGCCTGTTGGCCAAGAGCAAAATCAAGGACAACCCCAGCCAATATTTCCTGGCCGGCCGCAGCCTGCGCAGCTTCGTGCTCATCGGCACCATGGCCGCCACCAACTTCAGCGCCTTCACCGTCTTCGGGGCCTCGGGCGCGGGCTATCGCGACGGCCTGGCCTTCTTCCCCATCATGGCCTTTGGCACCGGGTTCATGGCCCTGACCTTCTGGATCATCGGCCGCCGGGCCTGGGAGTGGGGCCAGCGCCACGACCTGGTGACCCCGGCCGAGCTGGTGGGCCAGATCTACGGCGGCCGGGCCCTCTCCGGCCTCTTCGCCCTGGTGCTGGTGGTCTTCACCGTGCCCTACCTGGCCCTGCAACCCCTGGCCGGCGGCCTGGTGCTGCAAGAGCTCTTCGGCCTGCCGCAATGGGCCGGGGCCGGGGTGGTGACCCTGGTCATCGTCTTCTACACCATGCGCGGCGGCATGAAGGCCGTGGCCTGGACCGACGTCTTCCAGGGCCTCTTGATGGTGATCCTGATGCTGGCGGCCATGTTCGTGGTGGCCAGCGCCGAGGGCGGCCTGAGCGAGGCCTTCGGCCGGGTGCACCAGGAGCACCCCGAGCTGTTCTCCCGCCCCGGCGGCCAGGGCAAATACCTGCCCGGGGTCTGGTTCAGCTACATCCTGCTCTGGTTCTACTGCGACCCCATGTTCCCCCAGCTCTTCCAGCGCTTCTACTCGGCCAAGAATCCCCGGGGCCTGGCTCGCAGCGCCCTGTGGTACCCCGGCATCTGCACCGTGGTCTTCGCCCTGCCCATCGCCCTGGGGCTCCTGGGTCACCTGGAGTTCGCCGGGCTGAGCGGCAAGGCCGCGGACAACATCCTGCCCCTGCTGGCCACCAAGGTGGGTGGCGACCTGTTGGGCACCTGCATCCTGGCCGCCGGCCTGGCCGCCCTGATGTCCACCATGGACTCCCAGCTCCTGACCCTGTCCTCCATCTTCACCCGCGACATCCTGCCGTTCTTTTCCCGTCGCGCCGAGATTTCGCCCCTTTGGGGCCGGGGCTTCGTGCTGCTCCTGGCCCTGGCCGGCTGGGCCCTGGCCATCAAGCCGCCGGCCACCATCCTGCAGATCGCCACCCAGGCCTTCACCGGTTTCGCGGCCCTGTTTCCCACCGTGCTCTTCGGGCTCTACCTGCCCCGGCCCCGGGTGGCGGCCGGGATGGCCTCGATCCTGGTGGGCCAGGCCCTGCTGCTGGCCTACGCCCTGGGCCTGCTGCCCTCCCCCCAGGCGGTGCTGCCAGCGGTGCCGGTGATGGCCGCCTCCACCCTGGTCTACCTGGTGGCGCACGTCCTGGCCGGCTCGCCCCTGCGGCCGGCGGTCTCCCCCCGGGCCTGGCTCTTCGCCGGCCTCTTCGGCCTGATCTTCCTGGCCTCCCAGGACTACTGGCGCTGGGACCAGGTGGGCGGCCTCTGGCTGGGCTGGCCGGTCTGGGCCTGGTATTTCGTGGGCCTCAGCGGCCTGCAAACCCTGGCCATGTGGTGGTGGCTGCGCCCGGCGCGCGCCCGGGCCTAGGGAGTTAAACCCTTTACACGCCTGGAGCCAGGGCGTATGCTTCCCGGCACGATTTATCCACTCGCGCCGGGAGCTTGCCGTGGCGTCACCCGAGAGGACCTCGCCGCCCAGCCCGCCCGGCCGTCCGCGCTGGAGAGGGCATGCTGGGGTTGCAACGCCATGAGGAACGCCTGACGGGCCGCGAGGGCGGCAAGCCGCGCTCGGTCTTCCGCGAATACTTCGAGGCCCTGCTCTGGGCCGTGGTCCTGGCCCTGGTCATCCGCACCTTCGTGGTCCAGGCCTTCAAGATCCCCTCCGGCTCCATGAAGCCCACCCTGCTGGTGGGCGACCACCTCCTGGTCAGCAAATCCTCCTATGGCATCAAGCTGCCCTTCTCCGAGAAGGTGGTGATCCCCATCGGCCAGCCCGAACGGGGCGACATCGTGGTCTTCCGCTTCCCCGAGGACCGGGACAAGGACTTCATCAAGCGGGTGATCGGCCTGCCGGGCGAGACGCTGGAAGTGCGCAACAAGCAGGTCTACATCAACGGCAAGCCCCTGGACGATCCCTGGGGCCGCTACTCCGACCGGGTGATCCTGCCCCCGGGCATCCAGCCCCGGGACAACTTCGGCCCGGTGACGGTGCCGGCCGATCAATATTTCGTGATGGGCGACAACCGCGACCAGTCCTATGACTCGCGCTTCTGGTTCGGGGGCAAGGGCGGTTTCGTGCCCATCCAGGACATCCTGGGCCGGGCGGTGGTGATCTACTGGTCCTGGGAGGACGACACCTTCGGGGTGCGCTGGTCCCGCCTGGGCCATCTGATCAAATAGCCTCAACCGCCAAGGTTAGGGTTGGCCATGCTCAGCACGCCAAATCCCCGGTCCGAGGCCAAACCGGCGAGATCCTGGCTTTACGTCCTGCTGAGCATCGTAGGTCTAGCCTTTCTCATAATCCTGGTCATGGCCAAACCCCTGGTGGTGGCCTTCAGGATGCCCGCAGGTTCCATGAAGCCAAGTCTTCTGGTTGGCGACCTTTTTCTGGTCAACAAGGCATCCTACGGCGTCAAGCTGCCCTTCTCCGAGAAGGTGGTGATCCCCATCGGTCACCCCGGGCGGGGCGACATCGTGGTCTTCCGCTTTCCCGAGAACCGGGACAAGGTCTTCATCAAGCGGGTGATCAGCCTGCCGGGCGAGACGGTGGAAGTGCGCAACAAGCAGGTCTACATCAACGGCAAGCCCCTGGACGATCCCTG
>CALERA010000338.1 GCA_937908275.1 uncultured Desulfarculaceae bacterium
ACGAGATGTAGCCGTGACTGGAGTTCAGACGTGTGCTCTTCCGATCTTCCAGGCGCTCCGGGGCCATGAAGCGCTGCTGGTCGCGCGCCGCCAGGGTCAGGCCCCGGCCCTGGGCCAGGTTGAAGGCGGCCAGGAGGTACTCGGGCTCGTCGCCGGTGAGCAGATATTCCCGGCGCTCGGCATCGGCCTGAAAGGGGATCAGGGCCTCGCGGGGCAGGGCCAGGAGCGCCAGGGCCAGCAGCAGGGCCAGGAGGGCGACCCGCAGGGCGGCCGGGCGCTGTCGAGGGCATAACTCTGCGTCGTTTTGTAGCAAAAGCGCCTGCGTTGGCATGGGTGCGGAAACACCTCGGGCCGGGGCAGGCTCTGGTTAGTAGGTGATCGCGCGGCGGCTGGCCTCAGCCGTCAGGCCCCATTATGCCGCGCCGGGCCGCCGTTGCCCAGGCGCATGTAGGTGACCTGGGCCACGGCCACCAGCTTTTCCTGGGCGTCGAGCACGTCCACCGCGCAGGGGCAGAGGCTGCGCCCGAACTTGATCACCCGGGCCCGGGCGGTGGCGTCGGTCAGGCAGGGGGCCAGGAAGCGGATGTTCATGTCGGTGGTGGTCATGCGCTCGTCCGGGCCGGTCAGGGTCAGGATGGCGAAGGCGGCGGTGGAGTCGGCCAGGGTCATCAGGATGCCGCCGTGCAGCGACTCGAAGATGCCGTCATAGTTTTGACGGCGGGGGATGGTGACCTCGAAGCGGCCGGGGCCGACCTCGCCCACCCGCATTTCCAGGGTGTTGTAGATGGGTATGCGCTCGATGCGCGTCAGGACGGGTTGGATCGCGGTGGGGAGCATGGTGTGACTGCCTTGTTGAGAAATTTTGTTGAACTGGATATTGGTTAGCAGCTTTGAGTTTCATCAGCCCGGCCAAGTTATGGGGACTCCCACCGAACGGCCGTTTTCATACCAAGGAGCGGAGCTATAGCGCCAGTCCGTGGGATCGGGAGCGATCCCGGCGCGCACAGGGTTGCGGTGCAAGTAGTTGAGCTTTTCCTTGGCCTTGTCGGGATGATGAATGGCAAAAGCGTAATAGCCTGCCTGCCACACCGGGTCAGAAAGATCGAACGAAGTGGCATAGGCTCGCAAACTTTTGGCGAAGAGGCGTTTGATTCCCACCGAGCTGCGCTGCTTCCATTGCTTCATGAATAGGGGTAATTGGCCGCTGGAATTTAACATGAGGATGGCGTGCACATGGTCGGGCATCACTACAAAGCCTAGGCAAGTAACCTGCTTTTTAGTCATTTCGCTGGCCAGGACGCCCAGGACAAGGCGTTTGCACTGGTCCTGGTTTAGTAGGCGGAGGCGTTTGAAGCAGGAAAAGGTCACGAATTGCGCCCAGCCTTGGTTGTCAAAGTATTCTTTCATGCTTGAGCGCCAGCCCAGGTTTCTTGTGCCTGTGGCACCCGGACAACAAGTTGTCCGGGCTACCCGGAAAAGACATTGGGGAATGCCAACCTCCCCTGGGGACTGGGGCAATTTGTCGCTCAGGCGTTTTTTGCCACTGGAAACCCGTCCACTACCATGCTGGGGCGCTAGCCAAATTTTCTTGTGCCTGCGGCACCCGGACAACAAGTTGTCCGGGCTACCCGGAAAAGACAGTGGGAAGGGCAATGCCCCTCTTGGGTGGCCGGGACAACTTGTTGTCCCGGCGGCCTTGGCCGCAAGAAATACCGCCGAGAGGCAACGGAGTAACCAGCGTAAGAGGTTAACCGCCGGCCTTGCCCGCGGATTCTGCGCCCCTTACCTCACCACCCCCACTCCGCCTGCTCGCCGCGGGCCGGGTTCTGCACCAGCAGCTCGCTCCAGCGTTCCCGGCCCAGCTTGGCCAGGTAGGCGGCGCGGTCGGCCGGGTCGTGGACCCATTCCCGCAGCCAGGCGGCGCTGCCCTCCGCGGTCCGGGTCTGGGCGGCGTAGTCCAGGAAGAACTGGTTGTCCAGGCCGTAGTAGCCCTGCACCGGCGAGGGATGCGCCCCCCAGGGCGCCTCGCAGACCGCGCTGACCGCGAAGCCGGGCGCCAGGGTGCGGTCGGGGTCGGCCCGGATCAGCTCCGGGGCCACGATCTCCTCGCAGGTGATCAGCACCGATTTGGCCGCCAACGCGGCCTGGCGCGAGAAGCCCAGGGCCCCCCAGGCCTGGCAGTTGCCGAAGCGGT